>CAKSZM010000044.1 GCA_934525735.1 uncultured Faecalibacterium sp.
GCTTAGAAGGCAGTTGCTCTATCCACCTGAGCTACGGGCGCACGTTGTTATCCCATTGGGTTCCTTTATGGCGGCAGCCGTGTGTCGGAACACGCTGCGAAAAGTATAATACCATAAGGCTCCGGCTCTGTCAAGAAAAAATCGAAATTTCTTTGATTTTTTTTTGCAGA
The DNA here is from genome assembly GCA_934525735.1 of uncultured Faecalibacterium sp. Lineage (GTDB taxonomy): Bacteria > Bacillota > Clostridia > Oscillospirales > Ruminococcaceae > Faecalibacterium. The sequence continues at coordinate 171 of CAKSZM010000044.1, forward strand.
GATCTGAAAACAGCGAAGGTATGTCTGCTTACAGCAGCCACATTCCGGCGGCGCCCAGCGCAAACCCCAGCGCGGCGCCGAAAACGACGTCCCGCACATGGTGGACGCCGGTCAGGACGCGCCCGGCGCAGATCAGCGCTGTGATGCCCGCCATCACCCAGCCGGCTGCGGGGTAAAAATACATCCACACCATGGCCAGTACGGCGGCGCTCAGTGCGTGGCGGGAAGGGAAGGAATGCCCCCGGGTCTCCTTGTGCACCAGCGGTTCAAAGCCGGGCTGCTCGTAGGGACGGGGACGGTTGAGCCGGTCCCGCAGAAGAGTGCCGCCCCAGAAGGTAAGCCCCGGCACAAAGATCGCACGGACGATCTCCATGGAAAAATCCAGCGCTGTGCTTTGGCTCACAAGGAACAGACGGAAGAAACGCACATTGAGCAGGACCAGCAGCACCGGGTAACAGAGAAACGGCACAAGCGGCAGCCAGCGGTCCAGCGCCACCACGCACCGTTTTGCGGCGGGGTGGGCATCCAGCCAGCTGCGCAGAGGTTGATAGGATTCAGCGGTCAAAAAGATCCCTCCGCTTTTTTACATCAGATTCAGAAACAGGTGTCCAGATAGTTTTCCACATCGAACGGCTCCGGGGTGGAGTCCTTGCGCAGGTAAAGCGGGTGATGCGGATGGCCTTTTTTGCTGCGCTTGCCGAAGGTGACCCACGGGATGTTCTTCTCCCGCGTCAGGGCTACCATCTCCCGCATCAGGCCGGGCAGATAATCCCGCTTTTCGATCAGGGTGCCCCAGGCAGCCCACATGGTGGGTTCGGTCTCGGCAAGGACTGCTTTCAGCCAGCGGAGGTTCTCGTTGCAGAGGGCGCGGTCCGGGATGAGGTCCATATCGTTAGGGTTTGTGGCGCGCTGAGGGTAGACGTTGAACATGATCCAGCTGTCAAAGCCGTTGGCGGCGGCAAGGCGCTCCACGCTCTTGAGGGTTGGGTCCAGCGCGCCGGGCTGTGCGGTGCTGGGATTGATGCCGATGCACACCAGCGGGTGCCGGCCCACACGCCCCAGCACAAAACGGTAAGGCTGGTAAGTACGAGGCTCGTAATACCAGGTGCCGCCGGGGTATTCTCCGGCTTCCAGAAGGGGCAGCGATTCGGTCTGCATGGTCTATGGCTCCGTTCATCAGTTTGTTGTTTCTATCGTACCTGAATTTTACGGATAAATCAACTCTTTTTCTGTGAAAAACTTCCCAAAAGGCTGAAATTCATGGTATACTGAACTGTACGATGCAGCAGGGCCTTGCCCTGCATTGGGTCTTACGGAAAAAGGAGTCGTTATGCTGGAAGATTACAAGAGCGCTCTGAAGGCGGGACAGCGCGCTTACCGTGCCTGTGTGGCACGCGGACAGCCGCCGTATCTGGCGGTGCTGGACGATATCCTCGTCAATGTCAACATTGTGGCGCAGGAACCGCTGGGGCTGGTGGAGATCCCGGCAGAGAGCATCGTCGGCACCAAGACCAGCGGGCGGCACACGGCCTTTGCGCCCAACTTTATGCCGCTGCTGGAGCCGGACACCGAGTTTGCGGCCAAGTGGTCCAACCTGTGCGACGCTCATCTGGAAGAGGGCATCCACACGCCCATCATTGCGTATGAGTTCCTGAACAAGTTCTATGTGCAGGAGGGCAACAAGCGCGTCTCGGTGCTCAAGTATTACGAAGCGGTCAAGATCGCGGGAACAGTTACCCGGCTCATCCCGGAGCGCAACGACAGCCTGGAAAACCGGCTCTATTATGAGTTTCTGGACTTCTATAAGCTCTCCAAGGTCAATTATGTCCATTTTTCCAAGCTGGGCAGCTATGCAAAGCTGCAGACGCTGGTGTGCAAGGCGTCGGGCGAGAGCTGGAGCGATGATGACCGGCTGAATTTTGCGTCCTTCTATACGATGTTCAACCAGCAGTTCACCGCCATGGGCGGCGAAAAGCTGGGCCTGACGGCAGGGGATGCGCTGCTGGTATATCTGTCGGTCTACCGGTACTCGGACGCCTGCGACGCAACGCCAAGCCAGGTAAAAACAAATCTGGAAAAGCTCTGGAACGAGGTCAAGGTGCTGACCGAGCCGCAGGCCGTGGAGCTTTCGCTGGAGCCGAAGCAGGGGCCGGGCGAACCGCTGCTTTCCAAACTGAATATCTTTACAAAGCCCAGTGAACTGCGGGTGGTGTTCCTGCACGAACACAACGCGCAGAACAGCGCATGGGTGCGCGCCCATGACCGCGGACGTGAAGCACTGGCAAAGGCGTTCCCGGACCGGGTATTCATTACCTGCCGGGAGAACATTGAACCGGAAGTGGACGCCGAGCAGGTGCTGGAAGAGGTGGCGCACGACAATGCCGATGTGGTGTTTACCACAAGCGCCCGGATGCACACCGCCTGCCTGAAGGTGGCGGCGCAGCACCCGCGCACCCGCATCCTGAACTGTTCGCTGAATGCGCCGCACCCGCTGGTGCGCACCTATTATCCCCGAACCTATGAGGTGACCTATCTGCTGGGCATTCTGGCCGGTGTGCTGGCAAAGACCGAGCGGGTGGGCTATGTGGCGGCAAACCCCGTCTACGGCATCCCTGCGGCGGTGAACGCCTTTGCGCAGGGTCTGCGGACGGTGCGCCCGGATGCGAAGATTGTTCTGCGCTGGGCCTGCCTGCCCGACCCGGCTCATCCGCTGGACTTCTCCGACCGGCCGGATGTGGATATCTTCTACGCCCGCGACAACCGCGAACCGGCCGGCACTCACCGCGACTACGGACTGTGCCGCCGCCTGCCGGACGGAACCCTGAAGCCTCTGGGCCTGCCCGCATGGCGGTGGGATACCTTTTATGTGGAGATCATCCGTTCTATTTTTGACGGCGCATGGGACAGCAGTGCTTCCGGCGCACGTGCGGTGAACTACTGGTGGGGCATGCGCAGCGGCGCGGAGGAGATCGTATACGATGCTTCGCTCCCGGCGGGAACACTGCAGCTGCTGGACCTGATGGAAAAGCTGCTCAGCGAGGATGATCTGCGGATCTTTCCGGAGGACGTCTATGCGCAGGGCCACGAGCTGCATTCTCCGGCAGCAGCGGCCTACAGCCCCAAGGAGCTGATGGAGATGGATTGGCTGGACGAATGCGTGGAAGGCGCTTTGCCCCATTACGATGAGCTGGATGTCAAGACCCACACCCTGATGGCGATCAACGGTCTGAACAACCTGAAAGGCCTCACGAAATAACACCGGCTTCGGCCGGGAGAACGGAGCGAACCTGACGTGAAAATTCTTGCAATTTCGGATGTCCCCTCCAAAGCATTGTGGGACTACGGCACCCGGGAACATCTGGAGGGGATCGACCTGATCCTTTCCTGCGGAGACCTGCCCCAGAAGTATCTGGAATATCTCACGAATTTTACGGCTGCCCCGATCCTGTACGTCCACGGCAACCACGACGGAAGCTACCGCTGCAACGAACCGGGCGGATGCATCTGTGTGGATGATGACGTATATGTATGGAAGGGCCTGCGTATCATGGGTCTGGGCGGCAGCATCCGGTACAACATGAAGGAAGACAGCTATCAGTATACCGAAAAAGAAATGCGCCGGCGTGTACGCAAACTGCGGAGCAAAGCACATCAGGCAGGCGGCATCGATCTGCTGCTGACCCACTCCCCGGCGGCGGGGCTGAACGATAACACCGACCACGCCCACAAGGGCTTTGAATGCTTCAATGAATTGATGGACGAATACCAGCCGCAGTGGTTCGTCCACGGCCATGTGCATCTGAATTACGATGCAAAACTGCCCCGGGTATGCACCCGCGGCAAGACCACTGTCATCAATGCCACCGAGCGGTATGTGTTCGAGATCCCGGATCCGGACCCGAACCTTCTGCACCGGCCGTTCTGGAAGAAGTGGCTGGAAGGCTGGAGCTGAAACCACGAAAAGAAACAGGAAAGGCCCTCTCTGCAGAGATCCTTCTGCGGAGAGGGCCTTTTACTCATAAAATGGAGCCTGTGTAGAAACGGACTGTCTGCGCCGGACCGGGTGCGTGCCGGACCGGCACAGAAAAATTGACAGGATGATTACAGCTCAAGCTTACCGGATACTTTGTTGATCACATAATAAGCGGCTTCTTCTTCCGGCTTGACGTAGACTTTGCAGGACTGCACACCGACCTTGTGGGTGAGGCGGTAGTCTGCTTTGGCGCGGTCAATGATATCGGTTATATTGTACTGCTTGCTGCCAAATTCAACATAGAGTTCCGGGGCCAGCGGGGGACGTCCGCGGCGGGCGGGAGCTTTGGCTGATTTGCGGGTCTTGGTCTCTGCGGAAGCAGCTGCGGGGGCCTCCGCGGCGGGAGCTGCCGCAGCGGTCTTTTTCTTTTCGGGCATGGTTCAAACCCTCCTTCAAAATCAATGATGTGCAAGGCGTGATGCACAAAACGGCTCCACAAAAAGTCCGATTAAGTATATAATAGTTTTTTGTGAAACATTTGTAAAGACTTTTTTCGAAAAAACTTTCGGAAGCTGGTCATAAATTGAAGGATAAACAGAAGAAACGCTCTGCCGGGGCGAAAAAGGCATTCTTTTGACGGCATATACGGCAAAAACAGGAATATCCGGGCGCAAAATACAGGCTGCACCGGAACAAACCCCAAAAGAAAATCCCGGCCTTCCGCGGGTGAGATTTACCTGCCGCAAAGCTCTTCGGCCTGCTGCGCTGCCGGCAGGAGAAGCGCTTCGTCCCAGTCTTCGGCAAGGGTGAACAATACCCGGTAAACGGCGGTCTGTTTGTCGCCGGCGGGGCGCTGCTGCGCCAGCCGGATGGCGGCGGCAAGCATCCGCAGCTTGAGGGCACGGACGTCCTGCGGCGCATTCCACAGCCGTGCAAGGTCGTAATCGTTCGTGTTGCCGCAGGGCATGGCGCAGGCGGCGCAGTTGGGGGCAACACGGTGCTTTTCAGTATGGACGATGCTGAGCATCCGCTGCAGCTTTTCTTCCGGAACATCCGGCTGCGCCAGCAGGCGCAGACCGGCGTTAAGCACCTCATCGGTGTCGTCGGTTTTCGGTTCGCTGGTGGTGGCGCGGGCAAGGCCGACGAGCGCACCGAGAAGCTCATCTCTCACCCGCTCAGCAGACGTCACAGGGGCTTTGAAAAGTTCGGTCATGAGTTTTCCTTTCTGGATGCAGACGGCCCGGGAAAGGCCGCGGGGTTTCTGCTGAGAGTATAGCCGGTCCGAGCGCATTTTACAAGAGAAAATCAAAAAAAGCAGAGCCGGGAATTTCCCGGCTCTGCAGAAGAAGCAATTTCAGATCAGACCAGCTCCGGCACAGCCTTTGCCAGCATTTCTGCCAGCTGTGCATGACCGTTGCGGGTCAGATGCATGAAGTCCACCTGGTTGAATTCGCAGTCCTTTGCGTCGAGAAAGTGCACGCCCTGGCGCTCGGCGATAATGCGGAACTGTTCCGCCACACCGGCGGACTTTTCCACACAGCCCGCGCCCATGACGGCATCGTGGAATCCGGCCCCGATGGGCGGGGGAGCCACCACCAGAATGTTGGGCGTTTTGCCGCCCCAGCAGTCCACGCTCTTGGCCTTGAGGATCAGCCGCTCCATACCGGCAGCGATGCAGGCCGCGTTGGCGTTAAAACGCTCTTTCACGTCGTTGGTGCCCAGCATGATGATGAGCAGGTCGATGACCTCATGGCTCTTGAGCAGGGAATAGATCACGCTCAGCGCGTCCATGGATTCGTGGATGGGGTCCACAAAAACGGTCGTCCGGCCGGAGAGACCTTCTTCGGTCACGAGATATTTGCCGCCTAGCGCGGCCTGTAAACGGCAGGTCCAGCGCTCGTCCTCGTTGAAGCGGATGCCGTGGTCGGCGCAGTCATTGGGGTCGGCGCAATAGCCGTGGGTGTTGGAATCACCCAGACAGAGAATGTGTGTTTTCATGCAAGATCACTCCTTTTCCATCGTCTGGCGGAAGTAGTACACCGCGCCCACCATGCCGGCGTCGTTGTGCAGCTGTGCCGCGCGGATCTCCAGCCCTTCGGCAAAGGCCGGCATGACCGAAGCTTTTACCTTGGCGGCAATGGGGTCGATGAGCAGTTTCTGCTGGGCGGACACGCCGCCGCCGATGAGGATGAGCTGCGGGTTGAAGATGTGCACCATGCCGGCAAGTCCCTGTGCAATCTCGTCCGTCCATGCGTCCAGCAGGGCAAGAACTGTCTCGTCGCCTGCTTCGGCTGCGGCAAAGATGGCACGGCCATCCTTCCATGCCGGGTCTTTTGCCTTTGCAGCGCGGACGAGGGCGGTGGTGGCGGCGTAGCGCTCCCAGCAGCCCTTTGCGCCGCAGGTGCAGTCCGCGCCGTCCAGTGCATGGGTGCGGTAGTGCCCCAGCTCGCCGCCGAGACCGCGGGCACCTTCCAGCAGGCGGCCGCCGGTGAGGATGCCGCCGCCCACGCCGGTGCCCAGCGTCACGCCGATGACGTCTGTGTAACCCTTTGCACCGCCGACCCATACTTCGCCCAGCGTCATGCAGTTGGCGTCGTTGGCGACGGTGACGGGCAGGCCGAAGGCTTTTTCCAGCTCGGCTTTGATGGGCGCGCCGATGTAGTTGGGCAGGTTGCCGCAGGTGCCGGCCACGATGCCTTTGCGGCTGTCGATCTGGCCGGTGGCCGAAACGCCGATGCCGGCAAGGTTGTCGGCGGGAAGATTCTGTGCGGTCAGAAAGGCTTCGGCGGCTTTGAGCACCGTGGTCAGGATGGGTGTCTGGTAGCCGTCGAAGCTGACGCTTTCCTCGGCTTTTTCCAGCACAGCGCCGCTCTCATCCACGATACCCAGTTTGACGGCGGTGCCGCCGATATCAATGCCAAAATATTGTTTCATGCAGGCGTCTCCGTTACTTGTTCATGGCGTTGATGGCGCCGGTAAAACGGGCTGTGATCTCGGCCGGGCGGGTGATGGCACCGCCCACCACCAGCGCAAAGGCACCGGCTTCCAGTGCCTTGACCGCCTGCTCCGGGTAGTGGATGTGGCCCTCGGCGATGACCTTTGCCGGGCACTCGGTGGCCAGCTTGTGCACAAAGTCAAAGTCGATATCGTCAATGCCGGTGGTCTCCGGGGTGTAGCCGCGCATGGTGGTGCCCACAAAGTCGGCACCGGCCTCGGCGCAGAGCATGGCATTCTCGAAGTTATCACAGTCGGCCATCAGCAGCTGATCCGGATATTTTGCCTTGATGGCGCGGATGAACTCGGCAGAGGTAGAGCCGTCCGGGCGCAGGGCACCGGTGCCCTGCACGGCAAGGATGTCTACCCCGCAGGCCACCAGCTCATCCACTTCCTTCATGGTAACGGTGATGTACATGGGCGTGCCGGGGTAATCCTTTTTGATGATACCGATGACCGGCAGTTCTACCACCTGCTTGATCTGGGTGATATCCCGCACGGTGTTGGCGCGGATGCCCACAGCACCGCTCATGGCGGCGGCCTTGGCCATCAGCGGCATCACGCCGCCTTCCTTGGTGTACAGAGGTTCGGTCTCCAGTGCCTGACAGGACACGATCAGACCGCCCTTGATCTGAGCAAACAGCTTTTCTTTTTCCATGTTTCAGCCCTCCATTCGGATTTTGACAACAGCCTTGCGCACGCCCACACAGCCGTGCTGCACAAGGCCGGGTTTGTGTAATTCGGTGGGGAAGAACAGCACGAACCGTCCCTCGCCCAATGCGCCGGTCACGACGCTGGCACTGTCCTGAAAGCCGCAGTCTACGGCGTAATCGCCGATCTCTTTGCCGGGGTTCGTGGTAAAGCCCCAGCCCTCGCTGCCGGTGATGTCCGCCTGCAGGTCGGCGTAGAGTTTGTGGTATTCCGGGTGGTAGCCGTCGTCCGGGTGGAGTGTTGCGTCCATCACATTGATGAACACTTCGTCGCCGTCCACCTCGGTGCGGCCGTCCGGCAGAGCGGAAAGATCGTGGGTGAGCAGGTAATCAATGGCGGTGTCCAGATTCTTGCAAAGGCCCCGGTACCGCCCCAGATGTTCCAGAGTGTCGCAGATCATTTGCGTTTTCCTCCATGCGAAAAAGCGCCCGCCTCCCCTCTGAAAAGAGACGGAGAGGGGGCGCTCTTCAATTGTAACGTGTTTTTACAGCTTTGCAATGGCTGCTTCAATCATGGCCTGTGCTTCGGCAATGATCGGCTCGTCTTCGGGGATCAGGCCGGGCATCGGGTCGCGCACGCCGCCCAGCTCCAGACCGTACATCCGGCGCAGAATTTCCTTCTGTACGGCGTACAGGTTGCCGTGGGCTTCGCACATCTTGTAGATGATGCGGTCGGCGTCGTACTGGATGGCACGGGCTGCTTCGATCTCGCCCTTGTTGATGTGATCGTTCATGGCCAGATACAGCTCGGGCATGACGGCGTAGGTGCCGCCGATGCCGCCGTCGGCACCGATGACGCGGCCGGAAACAAACTGCTCATCCGGGCCGTTGAACACCACGAAGCCGCCCTCGCCGCGGGCTGCAATGCCGGCATCCTTGAACATCTGGATGTCCTGCGTGGGCATGGAGCTGTTCTTGACGGCGATCACGTTGGGGTTCTTGAGCATCTCCTTCAGCAGGCTCATGGTCAGGCCGGTACCTGCCAGCTGGGGAATGTTATAGATGACGAACTCGGTGTTGGGAGCCGCAGCGGACATATCATTCCAGTATTTGGCGATGGCGTACTCCGGCAGGTGGAAGTAGATGGGCGGGATGGATGCGATGGCGTCCACACCCACGCTCTCGGCATGACGTGCCAGCTCCACGCTGTCGGCGGTGTTGTTGCAGCCGACATGGGCAATGACGGTCAGTTTGCCTTTGGCTTCGCTCATGACGGCTTCCAGCACGGCCTTGCGCTCATCCACATGCTGGTAGATGCACTCGCCGGAGGAGCCGCCCACATACACGCCCTTGACGCCCTTGGCGATGAGGTGGCGGGTGAGAGCCTTGACGCCCTCCACCGAGATGTTGCCCTCTGCGTCGTAGCAGGCGTAGAAAGCAGGAATGACGCCCTGGTATTTGGTGATGTCTTTCATGATTTCTTCTCCTTCTGTAAAATGTTGTTATCCTTTCACAGCACCCATTGCGATGCCCTTGGTGAAGTACTTCTGGAAGATGAGGAAGATGATGATGATGGGCACGGCGGCCAGTGCGGCGCCGGCCATGATCAGACCGAAGTCGGTGCTGTTCTCGGCCTGCAGCTTTGCAATGCCCAGCGAGATGGTCAGGTTGCTGGTGCTGGACAGCATGATCAACTGCATGAAGTAGTCGTTCCAGCTGTTGATGAAGGTGAAGATGGCCAGTGCGCCGATGCCGGGCTTGACCATGGGCAGCACGATCTTGACAAAGGTGCGTGCCTCGCTGGCACCGTCGATGCGGGCAGCTTCCAGCATTTCGGTGGGGATGCCCTCACTGAACTGCTTCATCAGGAACACGCCGAAGGGCCAGCCCACGATGGGGAAGATGACCGCCCAGATGGTGTTATACAGGTTCAGGCTGCTCATCTCACGCAGCAGGGGGATCAGGATGACCTGCTTGGGCAGAGCCATAGCACACACGATGAGGGTGAACAGCAGCTTGCGGCCCACAAAGCGCTTTTTGGCCAGCGCGTAGCCTGCCATGGCGGCGGTGGCGCAGGTGAGGATCATGGACATGACAGCCATGAATACGGTGTTCACCATCCAGCGGATGGCGGCGGGGACGGTGGGGCCGACCGAGAAGTAGATGGGTTCGCCGTCGGCGCTGAACTTGCTGCCGAAGGGTACGGCCAGCTGCCACAGCGGAGCACTCTTGCCGGCGAACAGCTTCTGGTAGTTGGTCAGCACCCATTCATGGGGCCACCACTCGGGAGTCGTGGCGTTGATGGCGGCGCCGGTCTTGAAGGAACCGGTGATGATCCAGTACAGCGGGAAGGCGAACAGCACGGCCATGATGCTGATGAGGATGATGGTCAGGATCGCGTAGGCGCTCATCTTTTTAAGTTTGCTGGGATGGCGCTTCAACGGTTTTTGCTTTTTTGCAGCAGTTGCACTCATTGTTCCGCACCTCCTTAATTATCCTGGTTGCCCAGCTTGAACTGGACAGCCGACAGAATGGCGATGATAACCGCCAGAACGACGCCCATGGCGTTGCCGTAGCCGTAGCGGTACAGCTTGAACGCGGTGTAGTAGATGTAGTACATGATGGTATCGGTGCTGTGGTTGGGGCCGCCGGAAGTCAGCAGCTGGATCAGTGCAAAGCACTGGAAGGAGTTGATGGTGGTAATGACCAGAATGTACAGGGTGGTGGGCATGATGGCAGGCCACTTGATCTTCCAGAAGCACTGGAAGTCGTTGGCGCCGTCCACTTCGGCGGCTTCCACGATGGACTGATCCACGTTGCCCAGTGCGGAAACGTACAGCACGATGGGCTGGCCCACCGAGGTGGTGAGCAGGATCAGGATGATGCAGCCAAGAGCAAACCGCTCATCGCCCAGCCAGTTGATGTTCTTGTCGATGATGCCCAGCGTCTTGCCCAGATAGTTGAAGATGCCGTAGTAATTGTTGTACATCCACTTCCACACCACGGTGACGGCCACAGAGCCGGTGACCACGGGCAGGTAGAACACGCAGCGGAAGAGGCTGGTGGTCCACTCGGGCAGATCCACGATGGCGGAAGATACCCACAGCGAGAAGATGCAGGTGATGGGCACCGACACGATCACGATGATGAAGGTGTTCTTCAGTGCGCCGAGGAAGATGGGGTCGGTGAACAGTTCTTTGTAGTTTGCCAGACCCACGAAAATGTCGGCACGGTTCATGGTGGAGTCAAAGAAGCTAGTGACCACACACAGGACCATGGGATAAATGACAAAGCCCAGGAAGAAGATCAGGCTGGGCAGCAGGAAGCAGTAGGACGCAAATGTTTCGCGCCGGACCAGCGCACTGCTGCGCTTTGGTTCCTTGATCGCCGTCTTTGCAGCCAAGAAAATCACCAATCCTTTCGATTGCAGCGGTTTTTCACAAATAAAGCCCCTCCCTCGCCGGGATCTTCGAGGAAGGGGCGCGTTCAGTTCAAAGGATTTCAGTTGAAAGTGTCCGGCACTTATGCCTCAGCGGCAGCGGCTGCGTTTGCATTGGTCACGAAGGTGTTGACAGAGGTGGTCACATCCTCACCGGTGCCAACGCGCTGCAGCATGTTCCACCACTCGGTGCGGGCGGTAGCCCAGCCCGGGGTGATCTGGTAGTAGTCGCCCAGATAGTTCATGAACTTGCTGTATTCGCTCATGATCTCGTTGCCGGCGTAGATATCGCCCACGCTGGAACGAACCGGGAAGTAGGTGGAAGCCAGAACGCTTGCGCCCACCTGATCGGGGTCTGCAGCGATGAAGTCGATAAAGGTCTTGGCGGCTTCGATCTTGGCAGAATCGCCGTTATCGAAGATGCCGAAGCCCCAGATGCCGCCGCACAGCTTCGGGTCGCCGCTCTCGGTGGGGAATGCCATGGGCATGATCTCGTCGCCGTCGTTGGTCAGGCCGGCGTCGTTGTTGTCGGTGTTCAGCTGCTGAGCAATGTTCCAGCAGAAAGCCATCTGCAGGGTGCCGTTGCGGAACAGGGTGATCTCGTCGCCGCCCACGATGGAAGCGTCGAAGTTGATGCCGTCGGTATCGTACAGGGTCTGGATGGCCTTGATGTTCTCGGCAGAATCGGCAGTGTACTTGGTGTGGGCTGCATCGGTAAAGGTGCCGCCGTACATGTTGTTGATGATGGCGCGGGTGCCCTGGTCGCCGCCCTGACCGCCGCAGTACACAGCAGCGACGTTCTCGTAGCCGCCCTTGTACAGAGCATCCACGGTAGCGAGGAAGTCCTCGGTGCTCCAGGTGTGCTTGTCGGTATCGATGTACTTATCGGCGCCCACTTCCTTGACCTTGGTCATGTTGACGGCCATGCAGTGTGCGGTCATGCACAGGGGATACTCGTAATAGTCGCCGGCGTCGTTCTTGCAGGCGGACTCGACGGACTCGTAGATGTCCTTCTTGGCATCGTCGGTCCACAGGTCGTTCAGCGGAGCCATAACGCCCTTTGCGCCCCAGTTGGCCACCAGACGCTCAGGACCTTCCATGATCAGGTCGGGTGCGCTGCCGCCCTCGATGGCGGTGTTCACCTGGTCGTCGCCGTTGGTGTAGTCCAGGTATTCCACGGTGACCTTGATGTCAGGGTACTTTGCGTTGAAGCTGGAGATCAGCTCCTGCACGGTCTCATCCTTGCCCCAGCCGCCGATGGGGTATGTCCACAGCTTGATGTTGGTGGTGCCGCCGGCTGCAGCGGAAGCAGCAGCGGAACTTGCGGTAGAAGCAGCGGTAGAGGTGGAAGCGGAAGAACCGCCGCAGGCGGCCAGAGCGCCGGCTGCACCCAGAACGCCAGCGGCCTTCAGGAACGAACGGCGGGAAATGCAGTTTTTCATAATGGTTTTCTCCTTCGCATTCAATGCTTCACATGTGGCGGCCCGTCATCCCGGCGGCCGCTCTTGATGGCTCCATTATAGAAAAATATTTTCATTTTGTCCATTCACGGGTTTCATAAATTTTCAGAATGGAGCTGTACATTGTGCACAAAAGTGTGGGATGCAGGATAAAATGCAAAGAAATAAACACTTTATTTGCCTGAAATTATTACAAAATGGTACAAACCTACCAAAACTGTAGTGAAAAAGATTTCCGTAAAGAAAACGTAAAAATGAAATGGATTTTCATAAATAGACGGCTTTTTCCGGCAAAACTGTGTGCTCTGCACAGAATCAGGGCTGAAAATGTGTTCAAACCGTCTCTTGAACAGCGGAAACGATTCTTTTATACTTTTTATAAGGTGAATGAAACAGGCGACGGCTGTTTTTTCGGGCCGCCGGATGGGAGAAAAGGAAATGGCAACAAATTTTTGGGAGCTGCTGCAGCAGCATCAGAGCGAACTGACAAAATCGGGCCGGACGGTGGCAGAGTATCTTCTGAAGCATCCGGCAGAAGCACAGTACCTGTCCATCTCGTCGCTGGCGCGGGAGTGCCGCGTGGCCGAGGCCACTGTGTTCCGGTTCTGCCGGGCACTGGGGTTTGAGGGCTACCACGAAATGCGCATTGCGCTGGCGCAGGCCAACGCCACCGGCGCTCTGGTCAACCAGCGTGCGCCGGACCCGGATGCCGACACGGCTACCCTCTGCGAACACGCGGCGGCGCTGTTCATGACGGCCATCAACGGCACGCAGAATACCCTCTCGCCGGAGGCAGTGGACGAGGCAGTGGCGCTGCTGCACAAGGCCCGGCAGGTGTACTGCCTGGGGCAGGGCGGCAGTATGCTGATCGCAAACGATATCTGCGCCCGCTTTGCCAGCATCTCCACCAAGTTCCGCACGGCGGGCGACAGCCACCTGCAGCTGGTCACGGCCAGCCTGATGACGCCGGAGGATGTGGTGCTGTTCGTGTCCTACTCCGGCGCGACGCGGGATATGCTGGAAACGCTGAAGGTGGCCAAAGCTGCCGGTGCAAAGGTGATCCTGCTGACCCATTACGAAGATTCGCCGGGCGCAAAGTTGGCGGATATCGTGCTGCTGTGCGGTGCGCAGGAAAGCCCGCTGGACGCAGGCAACATCCCCATCAAAGTGGCGGTGCTGTATGTGGCGGAGGTGCTGGTGCTGCGTTACATGCTGGATGACCCGGACGACGCCAACAAGGCGCAGGACCGCACCAGCGAAGCGCTGGCGGTCAAAATGCTTTGATCCTGCAGCGAACATAAAAACAAAAAAAGACATAAAAAACAGAGCGCCTGCCGTTATGATATGTACCCCCAATTCTGGACATCCAGAATTGGGGGTACATATCATTTTGCAAGGCTCCGCTCTTATTGCTGCTGTTACGCAAGTGATGAAAATGAAGGAATATCTATCTTTCAAAACCGCCGATGGACTGCTACGGCGATGGGGAGCCGCAGCAAACCCATCAGACAGTCTTTGGAAGAAGCAAAAAGACTTGGGAGAAATGCACTGTCACAGGTTGATGGCAACCCCAAGGATCACGAACAGAACCGACAGACAGATGCAGCTTACCCCGTTTCTTTGTTCCGTGAAAGCGTCCAAGGAGCACTTCGCACGCTGCTTTGCCTGTTCCAACTGGGATGCTCCTGCATAAGCGGAGAATCCGGCACAAATCAAAAGTATCAAACCGATCCAGATCATCATAAGCATTTCTCCAAATGGGATATTACCATTCTACGCCCAGAGCGTGCAGGCTCTCGGCAAGGGCGGCAGCATCCATGTTGAACACGATGTCTGCCATGTTTTCGTAGAGTGCGCCCTCCACGTTGATGGGCGTACAGTGTCCGTTCCGCTGTTGAACGAAAAACAGCTCGTGACACGCAGTACGGCTGAAGCTGCTGGAAAGCGGTGTGATCCATACCGTGACGCTGAAACAGACCGAGTGCCGCAAAAGGAACAAAAAAATAGCCGCCGCTGTCTACCTGTATCAGGCGGACAACGACGGCGAATGGGGTGATCTGCGGTTTGACTTTGAAAGCTGCACAGCGGAGATCGCAAAGCTGGCGGATTGGGATACGGTAAAATCTAACATCTTTGCAAAAACGGCGATCCGGTTTGTTCAGGGCTTACCGG
>CAKSZM010000045.1 GCA_934525735.1 uncultured Faecalibacterium sp.
ATCCAGCGTGCCCTCACCGGCTTTGCAGCCGGGGTCATGGTGGCGGCATCGGTGTGGAGTTTGCTGATCCCGGCCATTGAACAGTCGGCGGGGCTGGGCAAACTTTCGTTTCTCCCGGCGGTCATCGGGTTCTGGGGCGGCATCCTGTTTTTGCTGCTCCTTGACCATGTGATCCCGCATCATCACCATCGCACACCGTCTGGCCACCATTGAGCAGGCAGACCAGATTCTGGTGGTGGATAACGGCTGCATTGTGGAAAAGGGCACCCATGCCCAGCTTGTTGCTCAGCCCGGCCGCTACCAGCAGTTTGTCCGCATCCGTGAAAAGGCGGAAGGATGGAAGATCGGGTGAGACACTTGGAAAAGAAGGAGGGAAGGACGCTGCTGTAAGGAGGAAAAACAAAAAGTGAAGCGCAAAAAACCTTGCAGGCAATTGCCTGCAAGGTTTTTTGCGCTTTCACAGCCTGAACCGGAGCTGTTCGGCTTTTCCGTCCATCCGGTACCGGATGCAGAATGCGCCGTCTTCTTCCGTCGCCACCTGCACCTGTTCTGCCTGCTCAGCCAGTGCCCGCAGGCGGCAGTACTCTGCCCGCTGCTGTCCCGTGTAGCGGGCGGGCATATCGGATGTCAGGAACACCTGCCCCAGCAGTGCGTTCACGGCGGCGAGCGTCTTTTTCTGCTCTGCGGTCAGGCGGCAGTTTTCTTCGCGGAGAAAGAACACATCCGGGTCGCTGCCGTAGGCGCGGCCATTGAGCTGCCGCCGGAACACCGTGTTGTTGAGCGCCTGCTTTGTGGACACCCGCTCCCGGTGGAACAGGCGCATATACCACACATCGTCCCAGTCCAAGCTCACGTCACAACTGACACGGCAGTAATCCACCAGCCCGAAGGCAGGCATCACCGGCACACCGCAGCCAAGGATCTGCTTCTCGCCGCACCAGCCCCGCAGCAGTTCCATGGCGCGGTACATCCGGGCGGCGCGGCTCTCCCGAGCATTGCCGAAGGGCGCTGCACCGTAGAGGAAATCCAGCTTGACCAGATCAAAACCCCACTCGTTCAGTACACGGCCGAACACCCGGTGCAGATGATCCAGCACTTGCGGCTTGTCGATATCCAGCGCGTAGAAGCTGCTCCAGTTGCCGCCGCAGCACCATGGTTTTCCATTCACCTGCAGCAGCCAGTCCGGATGCTGCCGGTAGACCACCGAGTCTTTTTCGCATACAAAGGGCGCCAGCCATAATCCGGCGCGGAACCCGTTTTCATGGATGGCATCCGCCATCCGCTTCATGCCCTGCGGGAATTTGGCGGGGTCTGCTTCCAGCCAGTCGCCCACCTTCGGTTCCCAGCCATCATCCACCTGAAACAGATCGCCGGGCGCGAGCAGGGTTTTGCAGCCTGCAAGATCCTCCCGGATGATTGCTTCCGTAATATTCTCATAGCGGTTGTACCAGCTGGAATATCCCATTAGCTTTTCCCGGGTACGCGGCCGGATGCCCATGGTGCGGAACCACCCGTCAAACACTTCGTCCTCACTGCCCTCGGCAAAAAAGAGATCAAACAGCGCAAATTTCCCGCCGGGATGCTCCACCCCGGCGCAGTCCCGTTCCAGCGTCAGCAGGCTTTTTGCGCTGTCGTACCGGAAAATGGTGTAGCCCGGCCGTTCATCCAGCGAAGCCGCCAGCCGGAACCGGTTCCCGCTGCGGAAGTAGCAGTAGGAAAAGCCGTGGCTCTGCCCTTTGTGCTGACCATAGGGCACAAAGTGGTAGTCGCCGTAGCGGTCAAAGAAGTATTTTTTCAGCAGAAAGCCGGGGATGTGATCCACGCCGCGCAGCTTCCCGCTCTGATCCAGCTCCGGGCTGTAAGTCCATGTCTGGTAGCCGTTCATGAACAGCCGTTCTTCTGCGTCCATCTTCCAGGGCAGTTCGGCCCGGACGGATTTCAGCGTTCCGGCAGGCAGATCGGCCGCCAGATGCAAAGCACCGTCCCGACCGGATACCGTCACGCTGCCCTGCCGCTCGCCGCCGGCGGTCTGTGCGTACCAGTGAAGAAGTTCACTCATGCTTTGCCGCCTCCCCATGCAGTTGTGCGCTGATCTCGGCCGCACGCTCGTCGGTCAGCACGAATTTGTGCTGGAAGAGCACCAGAACGCCCGCCAGCACCAGCATGGGCAGGATGGTCATCATCAGACGCAGACCCAGCAGGGTGCCCGCGCTCTGGGCGGCGGCCGGGCCAGTCTCGTCCGTGTTACCCACAAGGCCGATCAGATCCAGTCCGATGCCGGTGAGGAACACCGCCACACCGGAAGCTGCCTTGACCACGAAGGTCTGCATGGAAAAGATGACGCTTTCCTCCCGGCGTCCGGTTCGCAGCTGCCCGTAGTCCACACTGTTGGAAAGGAACAGAGTGGTCAGCACGCTGAGCATACCGTTGCAGGCAAACACCACCACGCCCGGGATGCACAGCAGCGCCAGACTGTGGGCCAGCCCGGTCAGGCAGAACACCAGCAGGGTGCCGTAGCCGCACAGCGCCAGCACAAGGCTCAGCCGGAATACCTGCGTGCTGCTGAACTTTTTGCGCAGAAGCGGGTAAAGCACCATCATGCCCAGGATCTGCGCCGCACCGCCCACGGTGGAGAACAGGGTGTAGGTGGCTTTCCAGCCTTCGCCGCCGAAGTCGTATTTGAAAAAATAGATGATGAAGTTGGAAGTCAGGTACAATGCCGAGTTGATGAGCACGATGCTGCCCACCACGACCATGGCCTGATCGTTGCGGAACAGCGCCGAGAACATCTCCTTCACGGTGGCGGTCTTCATCTCGGAAGGAGTCGTTTCCTTCATGGAAGCGCAGCACAGCAGCTCTGCCGCAACAAACAGCACCGCCACGATGAGAGCCACCCAGCGGAAGCCGGCCTTTTCGCTGTCGCCGCCCAGAGCGCCCACCAGCAGCATGGTGAACATGGCGATGAGCGCCGAGCCGACGCCGGCGCAGGTGCGCCCCACCATGGAAAGATTCTCGCGGTCTGCCGGGGTCCGGGTGACCGCCGGGATCATGGACCAATACGGGATATCCATCATGGTATAGGTGACGCCCCACAGGATGTACACCACGCTGAAGTAGACCATCAGCGCGGCCTGCCCCATGACCGGGGCGGCAAACAGGGCATAGAGCACCAGCGCATTGAGCACCGAGCCGGAAACGATCCACGGCCGGAACCTGCCCCAGCGGGTGCGGGTCTTTGCCACCAGAATGCCCATGAAGGGATCGTTGAAGGCATCGAACAGCCGGGCCGCCATCAGCACAAGGCCCACAAAGCTGGCCGAAAGCCCCAGCACGTCCTGATAATAGTACATGACATAGGATGCCGACAGGGCATAGACCATATCCTTACCTACGGCACCGATGCCGAATGCGGATTTCTGCTTCAATGTCAGTTCCATACAGGTTCCTCCTTTTCCAGCGTAAAGTGCACGGTAACCGGTTCCGTCTGCGGTGCGGACACGGTCAGCACCGCAGTCCCGGCTTTGCCCACAGTGCGCAGATAAGTGCCGGTCATGCCGCCCTCGGCCGCTGCTGTTTCCGGGCCGACCAGTGCGGCGTCGCCCTCCACGGCAAAGCGCACCGGCAGCTGTGCATACGTTGCAGGGTTGCCGTTTTCGTCCAGAACGCGCACCCGCACCGCTGCCATATCATAGGTGTCAGCTTCCCGCAGAGTCGTGCGGCTGGTGCGGACTTCCAGATGAAGCTTCGTTCCGGGGCACAGGGTCACGCTGCGGACTACTTTGCCGCCCTGCACGGCGTCGAACCGCCAGCGGGTGGCGGCGCCGCCCCAGTTGCCCACATATTTTCCGTAGAGCGCCACGCCGTCCTCAAAGGTCATTTTGTAGCGCAGCATACACCAGCCGAGTTTCAGCTTATAGGAGAGCGGCAGCCCCGGCAGGCCGTATTTTCCGGCTGCCAGCAGGCAGTCCCGCAGCAGAGCCGCCTTTGCGGGCGCAAAATGCTCCTGGGTTTCCAGCAGTTCGCCGATGGTATCGTCCACCACAAAGGGCGGATGCGGCAGGCTGTCCCACTCGCTGCGGGCGAGGTCGGTGACAAAGACGTCATTCTTGTACAGCTTCACCTGCTGCGCATTGCTGAAAGCATACACCCGGCCCAGCTGCCCGGCCGGGCTGTCGCCGATGTCCATGGAAGAACTGATCTCCAGCACCGGCTCGTCTTCTCCCTGACTGGCATACGCCGCTGCGGCCAGCTTTGGGTTGCGGAACATGTCCATGACGCCGTGGTAGCAGATGCGGTCGCCGGAGCCGAAGTCCCGGTGGGTCTGATAGTCGAACATACACCACCCGAAACACCCGGCGTGGCCGCCGTCGGCACAGGCGGCGTTCTGCACCCGGATGTGCCGCAGAGCCTGCTCCTGCCGGTGCGGGCCGTCATCAAACGCCTTGGTCGGGTACATATGACCGTTGCATTCCGAGATGAGCAGTGCCTTATTCATATCCGGGGTCACGTCTTTTTTTGGTTTGGCACCGGGGGTCACACCGTTGTGGGAAAAATCGTTGTAGGCATAGACATCTTCCAGCAGATGGCTCTTTTCCAGATAGCGCACGCCGGAGGTGGCGCGGCTGGGATCCAGCTGACGCGCCAGCCGGTTGGTGCGGGTGTAGAACGCATCGTCATCCACGCTTTCGTTGATGCGCACGCCCCACAGGATGATGGAGGGGTGGCTGCGGTTCTGCAGGATCATCTCCTGCAGCATCCCGCAGGCGGCTTCTTTCCATGCTTCATCGCCGATGTGCTGCCAGCCCGGCAGCTCGGTGAATACCAGCAAACCGCGCCGGTCGCACTCGTCCAGAAAATATTGGCTCTGGGGATAATGGCTGGTGCGCACTGCGTTGCAGTGCAGCTCCTCCTGCAGGATGCGGGCGTCCTCCCGCTGCAGGCTTTCCGGTGCGGCATAGCCGATGTACGGGTAGCTCTGGTGGCGGTTCAGCCCGCGCAGAAAGGTCTTTTTGCCATTCAGATAAAAGCCGTCCGCCCGGAACACCGCCGTGCGGAACCCGAAGGAGACCTGCCGGCGGTCCGTGACATGACCGGCGGCATCCAGCAGTTCTGCCGTGCACCGGCAAAGCTGAGGATCCTCTGTGCTCCAGGGCTGCGCCTCCGGAGCGGGCAGGGTCAGGGTGCCGTTCGGCGCGGTGTCGGCGGTCTGCTCGGCCAGCAGCCTGCCGGCTGCATCTTCCAGCCGGACACGGACGTTTGCAATGCCGTCCAGATGTTCCGCCGTCCACTGTACAACTGCCTCTTTCAGGGATGGTGTATACACGAACAGATCGGTCAGGCGGCTCTTGGGCGAGACCTCCAGCCAGACCTCCCGGTACAGCCCGCCGTAGGTCAGGTAGTCGATCACAAAGCCGAAGGGCGGGATGGACGGATCCTCCCGTGTGTCCAGCCGCACCGTCAGCAGGTTTTCGCCGTCCCGGTCCACAAGGTCGGTGATCTCCAGCTCAAACCCGGTGTAGCCGCCTGCATGGGTTCCGGCCGGCTTGCCGTTGACAAAGACGTTTGCCTGATGGGCTGCCCCGTCGAACCGCAGGAACAGCCGCGGCGCTGCCTGCACCGGCGGCACCCGGAACCGCTTGCGGTAGCCGCAGACCATCTCGTAATCCGAAGGGTCTGCGTAGTGGAGCGGCAGCTCCCGGCAGGTGTGCGGCAGACGCACCGTCTGCTGTTTCGGGACGGGAAGCCCTTTGCCGAAGGCTTCGGTCCAATGCCTTGTGAATTCCCAGTCGTCGCAAAAACTGTGTACGATCATCGCGGCAACACTCCTTCCAGTAAGATCGAGATCATCTCTTCCAGTACAGCCGTATACTGCACACCGCTGTCCGCAAGGCTGCGGTCGGCCAGAAAACTTTCCATCGAAGCGGTGATCATCTGCCGCAGCACCCGCAGGGATATGGGCCGGATGACGCCTTCCCGCATGGCCTGCTCCAGCAGAGCCATGGTCGGTTCCCAGCCGGTCTCCAGCTGAAAACGCACCCGGGCCGCGACGGCCGGATATTTTTCGTCCAGTTCTTTCATCTGCTGCAGGTCCATCGCGGCGTATTCTTCCGGCATCGCAATAATGACAGCCCGGAGCTTTTCCTGCAGTGTGCCGCTGCCTTCCAGGATCTCCCGCTTGCAGCGGTGGATCTTTTCAAATGCGCGGTCCACCATATCCATCAAAAGTTTTTCTTTGGAAGGATAGACGGTATAGATCGTTTTTTTGCTGATGTGCAGCTGCTGGGCCACTTGCTGCATGGTAAACCGCAGCCCCTGCTCCCGGAACAGCAGCATTGCCTGTGCGCATACCAGCGTGCTGAGATCGTCCTGCATCCGAACACCTCCTCTGGAAACTGATTCTCTATTTCTGGTTTCCATTTTAATGCGGAAACCAGGCGGATTCAAGCAGTTTCCGCATTTTCTGCGTTCTGTCGGAGAATCGCTGAAAAAACACAGCAATCTGACCAAAGCATTCCTGCCAGAAACCGAAAAAAACTCCGCTGTCTGAACAGGAGATATGTTCAAACAGCGGAGCAAGGGAAAAAATGATTGAGAAACGCAGAAGGATTTACTTGCTGCTGAGATGCCAGATGTCACGGTCGTACTCGGCAATGGTGCGGTCACTGGAGAAGAAGCCGGCCTTGGCAATGTTCACGAGGCACTTCTTGCGCCAGCCCAGCGGGTCACAGGCGTAATCGCTCAGGGCCTGCCCCTTGCGCACAACGTAGGCATTGAAGTCCGGCAGGGTCTGGAACCAGTCCTTGTGGATCAGCTCATCGTGCAGGCGGGTCAGGTTTTCGGCATGGCCTGCCGCCAGCATCTCCGGCCCGGTGAGGAAGTCGATGGCACGGCGAATGTTGGCATCTCCCTCATACCACTGAGCCGCGCAGTAATCCCCGGCGGCGTAGCGGTGGATGACCTGATCGGAGGTCTGGCCGAAGATATAGATGTTTTCATTGCCAACCTGCTGGTGGATCTCTACATTGGCACCGTCCATGGTGCCGAGGGTCAGGGCGCCGTTCAGCATGAACTTCATGTTGCCGGTGCCGGAAGCCTCCTTGGAGGCAAGGCTGATCTGCTCGGACAGGTCGCAGGCCGGGATGAGCTTTTCAGCGGCGGTGACGTTGTAGTTCTCCACAAACACCACCTGCAGCCACTTGGATACTTCCGGATCTGCCGCAATGACCTTGGAAAGAGTGAGCAGCGCATGGATGATATCCTTTGCGATGGTGTAGGCCGGGGCAGCCTTGGCACCGAAGATGCTCACCAGCGGCACGGCGGGCAGGTGGCCTGCCTTGATCTCGTGATACTGATGGATGAGATACAGCAGGTTGAGCTGCTGGCGCTTGTACTCGTGCAGGCGCTTGGACTGAATGTCGAACACGGCATCGGTGTTCACAGTGACCTTCTGGGTGTGCAGCAGCCAGTCGGCAAGCGCCTGTTTGTTAGCTTTTTTCACAGCGGTCAGTTCGTTCAGAACTGTCTCATCATCCTGGAAGGCCAGCAGCTTTTCCAGCTCTGCGGCATCCTTGCGGAAGCCGGAGCCGATGTGCTGTTCCAGCTCTGCGGTCAGGGCCGGGTCGCATTCCAGCAGCCAGCGGCGGAAGGTGATGCCGTTGGTCTTGTTGTTGAACTTTTCCGGATACAGCTCATAGAAGCCGTGCAGTTCGGAGTTTTTCAAAATTTCGGTGTGCAGGGCCGCCACGCCGTTGGTGGAATGAGTGAAGTGGATGTCCATGTGCGCCATGTGCACCCGGTCGTCCTTGTCGATGATGGCGAGGCTCTCGTCCTTGGTGCGGGTGCGGGCCAGCGCATCCAGCTGCTCAATGATGGGCATCAGCTGCGGCACCACAGCATCCAGATAGGCGCGGGGCCACTTTTCCAGAGCCTCGGCCAGAATGGTGTGGTTGGTGTAGGCGCAGGTCTTGGTCACGATTTCCACGGCTTCGTCAAATTCGATGCCCTTTTCACCCAGCAGACGGATCAGTTCCGGGATGACCATGCTGGGGTGGGTGTCGTTGATCTGGATGGCGGCATAATCGGCCAGATCGTGGTAGTTGCAGCCGCGGGCGGCGCACTCGGCCAGAATGAGCTGCGCACCGGCAGAGACCATCAGATACTGCTGGTACACCCGCAGGCGGCGGCCTGCCTCGTCGGAGTCGTCCGGGTAGAGGAACAGGGTCAGGTTCTTGCCGATGGCAGTTTTGTCGAAGGCGATGCCGTCGTGGACGATACTCTCGTCGATGGTGTCAAGGTCGAACAGGTTCAGGGTATTGGTGCGGCCCTCGTAACCGGTCACAGCCAGCTTGTACAGGCGGGCTGTGTACTCCTTGCCAGCCAGCTCCACCGGGTATGTGATATCCGTCTTTTCTGCCCAGCTGTGGGCGGTGAGCCACGGGTCGGGTTTCTCGTTCTGTACACCGTTCTCAAAGGATTGCCGGAACAGACCGAAGTGATACCGCAGGCCCACACCGTCACCGGGCAGGTTCAGGGTGGCCAGCGAGTCAAGGAAGCAGGCAGCCAGACGGCCCAGACCGCCGTTGCCGAGGGAAGGCTCCGGCTCTACTTCTTCGATCTCCGCCAGGCTCTTGCCGGCAACAGCCAGCGCGTCGCGGGCTTCGTCATACAGGCCCAGATTGATGAGGTTGTTGGACAGCAGCTTGCCGATGAGAAATTCGGCGCTGATATAATACAGCTTGCGGCCGGTGACCGGCTGTACCCGGTCGGCGCTCCTGCGCCGGACAAGCTCCAGCAGAGCAAGGTATAGTTCCTGATTCGTGCAGGCAGCCAGCGGCTTGCCGGTGAGGTTCTGTAAGGTTTCGGTGAAGTTCATAAACAGGTCCTCCTTTGATACGGAAAGCAGGTTTGACATCTCTGCCACAAGATATACCACACAAAACACGCAAAATCTTGCCTAAACAGTGCAGATTGTGGTACAATCCAATCGTCGGGAGGAAAAGTGTATGGAAAATCTTTCTTCTTTGCAGGAAACAAAACGGCATGGCACCGTGCGTTTTCCGTTCAACATCTACCCCTGCACCATCCCGGGGGACTTCCCGCAGGTGGCGCTGCACTGGCAGGACAGCATGGAGCTTGTCTTTATAAAGCGCGGCAGCGGCATTGTCCAGATGGGCACGGCTGTCTGCCCGGCGCGGGCGGGGGATATCTTTGTCTTTTCGCCGGGCACGCTCCACGCCCTGCGGCAGGCAGAGGGCTGCACCATGGAGTACGAGAACATCATTTTTGATCTGGAACTTCTGGGCGGCGCAGGGGACCTCTGCGCCGAAAAATACATCCTTCCGCTGCAGAGCGGACGGCTGCCGCTGACACAGAGGCTGACCCCGAATGATCTGTGCTATTCCAATGCAGCGGCCTGCCTGCGGGAGACCGAGGACGTGAACCGGGTCAGAGAGCCGGGCTATGAGCTGTTCATCAAAGGGGCGCTGCTGCGGTTTCTGGGGTTGTTGGTCGCGCAGGGAAAAAACCTGCCGCCGACAGAGACCGCCGATTCCAGGCGGCTGAAAAAGATTTTACAGTGGGTAGCTGAGCACTACGGCGAAGAAGTGCGCATTGCCGATGCGGCGCAGCTGGTGCCCTGCAGCGAGAGCCATTTTATGCGGTGGTTCCGGCAGATGACCGGGCAGAGCTTTATCGCATTCCTCAAGGAATACCGGCTCAATGCCGCCGCCGAGGCCCTGCACGCAACGGACGACACCGTGCTGACCATCGCCTCCCGCTGCGGGTTCGAGAACCTCTCCTACTTTAACCGGGCGTTCAAGGCGCACTTCGGCCTGACACCGCGGGAACACCGGAAAAAATGAGAACAGATCCGTTCGCGGCGGCACGGTTTATGGTTTCCTCCGGGAAACTAGCCCACCCGAAAGTGCGTACTTTCCATGAAAAAGAGAAGCGTGTATAATAGAACCACAAAAATCACCTGATCGTTTTCCATGGAGGCAGACCAATGACCACATTAGAAATTCTCAACATTTTACAGCATGATATCCATTCTACGGCTTTTGCGACTGTGGACGAGCAGGGTTTGCCCGGTGGGCTGCATCAGCCCGGAGGTGCCCCGTAAGATCGATGCGGCCCACTGCCTGCACTGCGGCAACTGCCTGCGCATCTGCCCGGTGAAAGCGGTGGAGAAACTGGGCGCATGAAACGGAGAAGCTTTCTGATCGGCTGTGCAGGCTGTGCGGCAGCAGGGGTGCTGGGCGTTTCCGTGTTCCGGAAACACACAGGCGAAACCTCGTATCTGCCGCAGGTGTTGCCGGAAGCATACAGGCCCTCGATGGGCTGGTAATCGTCGTTCAGCACCTGCTGGTCGTTGGTGGTCACAAAGCCGCCGGTGGTCGCCAGTGCAAAGCCCAGGCTGGGGGTGGTGACGTGAGCGTAGAAGGGAGCCTTTGCCACAGCGTTCAGGAAGCGGGGATCCTTTGCAAAATCGCTGTCGTAGCCCTCAGCGCAGACCTTGTTGTACTGCTCAACAGTAGCGGTCAGGGCGGCAGGTTCCACGCCGATGTATTCGGCCAGCTGCTCGATGGTGTCGGCGCAGTACCAGCCGTTGGCACCTTCGGCACCGGCGTTGCGGGCGACCTCGAAGTTGCCCTTCATGGCCTCGACCACGGCGGGCATATCGTACTCGAATGCTTGATGGCCGGGGAAGCCGCGCAGGATCTGGGTCTCGTAGGTGCTGTCGTAGATGGAGGTGATGTTGCCACGCTTTGCACGCGCCATGAAGAAACCGTTGATCTCCGGGCCGGCAAATGCTTCGTTCTGGAAGCGCTGGCCCTTCTCGTCCACCCACAGGGGGCCGGGCAGATAATCGGGCACGGTCATAGAGTCGAAGTTCATGGTGGAGATGTCGCTTTCCAGATGGCCGCCTGCCCAGACGCCCATCTGGATGGTGGAGCCGTCGCGGCCGAACGGTGCGAGGAAGTCCTCATCCTGGGTGAACATGCGGGCGATGTTCGGCAGCAGGTCGTTCAGCATTTCCTTGTTGCCGCCAAAGCCGCCGCCGGCCAATAAGAATCTGATCTTTATCCCGCTGGAAAATGATACGATCCCGGCATGGGCTGTGTGGAATGTTGAAAACCGGTCGCCCTCGCTGCAGCTGCTTGCGCAGGAGCTGCATCTGAGCTGATGCAGCGGGAGCAGCAGAAAAGACCGTTCTGCTTTTCAAAGGGCAGAACGGTCTTTTGCATGATCCTTGAAATTCGATTTTTCAAAACGGTTTCAGCTGCAGCGGCCGCAGAACGAAGCAGGCGTCAGGAGATCAGTCCGTCAGGGGCATGATGCTTTCTGGTGCGGCGCACAGAAAACTGGGCAGTGCCGGCGCAGGAGAGGTAAGGGTCGTTTTGCTTACCTTCCACCACAGGCGGGCGTCTCCCTCCGGCGCAGTGCAGATGAGGTTCCAGTCAAAAGGATTTTCACTGAAAGAAAGCGGCTTTACGGGCAGGGCATTAGGTGTGTCCGGGCCGCAGGGGGTAAAATCATGGGCGCGGATGCCTACGGCCGTGCAGTTCTCCGGCACCGGCAGAGCCGGCTGCAGCGGAACACCCCAGCCGTTCAGGCGCACGGTGTGCGCGTCCGCACGGGTGCAGGACAGAATGTTCTTGCACCCGGTGAGCCGGGCTGCTGTGATGCTGCGGGGGTCCGCGAACACCTCCCGGGTGTGTCCGGTGCGCAGTACACGGCCGCTGTCCAGTACGGCCATCTCCGGGCACAGGCGGTAGGCCTCGTCCCGGTTGTGAGTGACCAGCAGTGCTGTGCCGGAAAATCGGGCCAGCAGGCTGCCAACTTCACCTTCCACTTCTTCGCGGAGGTAGCTGTCCAGTGCGCTGAACGGCTCGTCCAGCATCAGGATGCGGGGATCGCCTGCAAGGATGCGGGCCAGCGCGGTGCGCTGCTGCTGTCCGCCGGAGAGTTGAGCGGGATAACGCTTGGCAAGCGGTTCCAGCCGCATGGCACGCAGCATTTCGGTGCAGCGGACCTGCCGGGCAGCGCGGTCTTTTTCAGCCTTCAGACCGCAGAGGATGTTCTGCTCCACCGTCATGTTGGGAAAGAGAGCGTAGTTCTGGAACAGCAGCCCTGCACCGCGCTGCTGGGGCGGCAGATCGATATGCTGTTCGCTGTCAAACAGTACGCGTCCGTCCAGCACGATGCGGCCCCTATCCGGTTTTGCGATGCCGGCGATGCAGCGCAATGTCATGCTTTTGCCGCAGCCGGAAGCGCCCAGCAGAGCGGTGGCGGTGTCTCCGGCAGAAAAACTGACCTGCAGGGTGAAGCCGTCCAGCTTTTTTTCGATATCCACTTCCAGACTCATGCGTGTCCACCTGCCTTCTGCTGTTTCTCCAACAGGTTCACAGCCAGCAGAACCACCGCCGAGATGGCAATGTCCACCAGGACCCAGAGCATGGCCCCGGCTTCATCGTTGGTGCGCCAGAGCTGGTACACCGTGGTGGCGATGGTGGCCGTCTTGCCGGGGGTGTAGCCGGCGATCATGCTGGTAGCGCCGTATTCGCCCAGCGCCCGGGCAAAGGCCAGAACAGTGCCTGCCAGAATGCCCTGCCGGCAGTACGGCATCCGCACCCGCCAGAAGATCCATGTATCGGACTGCCCCAGAGTCTGGGCCGACCATGCCAGCGTTTCGTCAAAGCTTTCAAATGTGCCGCGGGCGGTGCGGTACATCAGAGGGAAGGCCACCACGATGGAAGCGAAGATGGCGCTGTACCAGTTCATGACAAGTTTCACGCCGAAATGCTCCATGAAAAAGATGCCCAAAGGACGCTTGGCTCCAAAAAGCAGCAGCAGAAAATAGCCCACGACTGTGGGCGGCAAAACCATAGGCAGAGTGAGCACTACATCCAGAACGCCTTTGACAGCCCGGGGCAGGCGGGCAATGTAGTAAGCAGAAAAAATACCAAGAAAGAACACAGCCGCGCAGCTGATAAGAGCAATGCGCAGGCTGTTCCAGAGAGGGTACCAGTCCATGGCGGCCTCCTTACTGCACCGCAGCGGAAGCAGCCGGAAAATCATGCCGGGTGATTCGGATACGGTTCATAAAATAACTCCTGTACAGATCGGTTTCCATGAGGGTATTATATCTTCTTTTCCGGGGTTTGTAAATGCAGCGGGTTTCACAGGGCCGGCTGGACAGCCTGAAAAAGCGGAATAAAAACTCCCCATGCTGATCTGCAGATCGGCATGGGGAGAAGACGATAACGGGTGTGTATCCGCGTGGTGCAGCAGACACAGCGCAAGAGGAAAAGTTACTTCTTGAAGGTCAGAACACCCTTGCGGTAGGAAGGATCGCGGCTGTCAACGAAGTCGAATGCAGCCTGTGCGTCCTCGAAGTTCCAAGTGTGGGAAATGCTGCCGCGCAGATCGATCTTGCCCTCGTTGACCAGATCGATCACGTCCTGGAACTTGCGGTTCTGCAGGCGGCTGCCGCGGACGTCCAGCTCCTTGGAGGTGATGACGAACTGGTTGACCTCGGTGGGAGCCACGGAGAAGCCCATGGTGATGACACGGCCGGCGTTGCCGGTGGCCTGCAGAGCGGTCAGCAGGCTGCCCTTGACGCAGGCGGCATCGATGGTCACGGTGGGGCCGTAGCCGTCGGTCAGCTCATGTGCCTTAGCGGGAACATCTTCCTTCAGGCTATTGATGGTGTAGGTGGCGCCGTTCTTCTTGGCCTCTTCCAGCTTTGCATCGTCGATATCGGTAACGATGATGGCCTTTGGGTTGTACAGCTTGACGATGCGCAGGATGGAGCTGCCCAGAGCGCCGCTGCCGATGATCATGACAGTATCTTCGCTCTCCAGCTCGGCACGGCTGCAGCACTGCACGGCGATGGTGGTGGGCTCGATCATGACAGCCTCTTCATCGCTCAGCATCTCGGGCACGAGGTAGCAATCCTTATCGGGCACGGCCATGTACTCGCGGTAACCGCCGTCGATGTGGACGCCGCGCACCTTCAGGTTGCCGCAGACATTGGGACGGCCCTTGCGGCAGGCATAGCAGTGGCCGCAGGCAGTGACCTGATCGATGATGACACGGTCGCCGACCTTGACCTTGGTTGCGCCTTCGCCCACTTCCTCCACGATACCGACATTTTCATGGCCGATGATGCGGGGATAGGTTGCAGCAGCATTGGTGCCGTGGTAGATGCCCACATCGGAGCCGCAGATGCCGGATGCCACCATGCGGACGAGAACATTATTTTCCTTGTCGATCTTCGGCTTTTCGAGATCAACGATCTGCAGTTTATTCGGTTCAACAATCTGAACGCCCTTCATAAAAATCTTCCTCCTAAAAATCTGATTATGATTCCAAAGATTCTGATGATTCCGTTTCACAGCCCGGACGGGAAGTGATTACACTAACATATTACCACAGATAAAAGAAAAAGTAAATTGCTTTTTCAAAAAAGAACATATTTTCTTTTTTGTACAAAAACAGCCGGAAGAACGGCTTTATTCCGTGGCTTTTGAGCTCTTTTTGTAACATATCACTATGGATAAGATCTGGCTAAAAAGAGAGCGGGCCTGCAGCATGAACTGCAGGCCCGCTCAGGCGAAGTAGGAGAGCTTGTTAAAACGCGATGGAGCTTAGCCCATGATCAGGTTGGCAACACCAACGGTCAGGGCAGGCACATAGGTGACGAGGAACAGAACGCCGAAGTTGACGATCAGCAGCGGCACCAGAGCCTTGACGCTG
>CAKSZM010000046.1 GCA_934525735.1 uncultured Faecalibacterium sp.
ACGCCCTTGTAGGTGCAGGAGCAGTTCTTGGCCAGAATGGTGATGCCGCGCTCACGCTCGATATCGCCGCTGTCCATGACGCGCTCGGCCACGACCTGATTGTCGCGGAAAGCGCCGCTCTGACGCAGCATAGCGTCCACCAGGGTGGTCTTGCCGTGGTCAACGTGAGCGATAATGGCAACGTTGCGCAAATCGTTACGAACCATAAATTTCAACCTCTCTATTATTAAAAACTCATAAAATACGAACGAACGTCATACAATCCTAAGTTTATAACAGAAGGGGGTGGTTTGTCAAGATTGTATAAAAAATTTTTCGCGTTTTCGGCACAATGCCTGAGAAAAGCGCCGAGATTTGTGCGGCGTGTACCTTTAAAATATGTTATACTAAGGGCAGAAAACAGACCGGAGGTGTTTTTATGAAGATCACGTTTCTGGGTGCGAACCACGAAGTTACCGGCAGCTGCACGTTGATCGAGGCGGCCGGGCGGCGGTTCCTCATCGACTGCGGCATGGAGCAGGGCAAGGATGTCTACGAGAACCAGTCCCTCCCGGTGGCACCCGGCGAGATCGACTGGGTGCTGGTCACCCATGCCCACATCGACCATACCGGTCAGCTGCCGCTTCTGGCGCGCAACGGCTTCCGGGGGAAGATCTATGCCACGAACCCCACGGTGGAGCTGTGCGGCATCATGCTGCGGGACTCGGCGCACATTCAGGAATTTGAAGCCGAGTGGAAAAACCGCAAGGGCAAGCGCTCCGGCGCAGAGCCGGTGGAGCCCATGTACACGGTGCAGGACGCCGAAGCGGCCATGAAGCTGTTTGTGGGTGTGGACTACGAAAAACGGGTGGAGCTGGCTCCGGGCATCGAGGTGCGGTTCGTGGACGTGGGCCACCTGCTTGGCTCTGCCAGCATCGAGCTGTGGATCACGGAGGGCGAGACGACCACCAAACTGGTGTTCTCAGGCGATATCGGCAATCTGGATCAGCCCATCATCAAGGACCCTGCTTACATTAAAGATGCAGATTATGCATTCATGGAGTCCACCTACGGCGACCGCAGCCACGGCCCGAAACCGGATTATGTGGCAGAGCTGGCAAAAATTTTGCAGCGTACCTTCGACCGGGGAGGCAATGTGGTCATCCCAAGCTTTGCAGTGGGCCGCACGCAGGAGATGCTTTACTTTATCCGCGAGATCAAGGAAAAAGGTCTGGTCAAAGGGCACGGCAACTTCCCGGTGTATCTTGACAGCCCGCTGGCCATCGAGGCAACGCGCATTTTTAAAGACACCGACCCGGACTGCTTTGACGCGGACACCCGGGCGCTGCTGGAAAAGGGCATTGACCCCATCACCTTCCCGGGGCTGCGGGTGGCCGTGACCAGCGACGAATCCCGCATGATCAACTCCGACCGGGTGCCGAAGGTCATCCTTTCAGCCAGCGGCATGTGCGAGGCAGGACGCATCCGTCACCATCTCAAGCATAATCTGTGGCGGCCGGAATGCACGATCCTGTTCGTGGGCTACCAGGCGGTTGGCACACTGGGACGCACCCTGCTGGAAGGTGCAACAACGGTAAAACTGTTCGGTGAGCCGATCGAAGTGCAGGCTGAGCTGTGCCAGCTGACCGGCATGTCCGGCCACGCCGACCGCGAGGGCCTGCTGCGCTGGGTGAACGCCTTTGAGCAGAAGCCGAAGCGGGTGTTCGTCATCCACGGCGAGGACGAGGTGGAAAACACCTTTGTAGACACCCTGACCGGCGAGGGTTTCACGGCCTGTGCACCTTATAACGGGGCACAGTGGGCCATCGGGGCCGAGGGCGCGGTCTGCCTGCAGGAGGGCACGAAAGTCCGGATCGAGCACCGCGTCAGCGAGGGTCAGAGCCGCGCTGCCAGCGTGTTCCAGCGTCTGGTCAGTGCCGGCAAGCGGCTGCTGCGGGTCATCGAGCACAACGAGGGCGGTACAAACAAAGATCTGGCAAGGTTTGCCGACCAGATCAACGCCCTGTGCGACAAGTGGGATCGATAAGCAAAAACAAAAAGCACTGCGGTTCTTCAGAGCCGCGGTGCTTTTTGGCGCAGTTCAGATGTGTTTTCGGAGCCGAAAATAAAAAAGTAGGCCAAAAGTGTAACCAAGGAAAGAAAAAGAGCGCTGATTCTTAATGAATCAACGCTCTTTTTGGGTGGAGCGGGCAATGGGAATCGAACCCACCTCCTCAGCTTGGAAGGCTGATATACTAGCCGATGTACGATGCCCGCATTCACAAGCGATATTATAGCATGTTCCGGCACGAATGTCCAGCACAATTTTTGCCCTTCTGACCAAACGGCGGCAAAGAAGCCTGAAAACGGCTTTGCACCTGAGCGCCGGTCTGGTACAATAAAAATGCCCGTTCACAAAAGCTTCCGAATTTCAGGGCAGATTTCCTGTTTACTTTATGCGTGTTTTATTGTAAAATAAGCTAGAGTAAAAATGCCGGGGATCCCCGGCGGAAGATAAAATACAGGTGGTGTTTGGATTATGGCATTGAAATATCAGCGTATTCTGCTCAAGATCAGCGGCGAGGCTCTCGGCGGCGAGAAGGGCATGGGCTTTGACGAGCCTACCATGGATGCGATCTGCGGCGGCGTGAAGAAGGCACACGATCTGGGCGTTCAGATCGGCATCGTTGTGGGCGGCGGCAACTTCTGGCGCGGCCGTTCCAGCGGCAAGATGGAGCGCACTCTGGCCGACAAGATCGGTATGCTGGCGACTGTGATGAATGCACTGGCCGTCTCCGACAAACTGGAGCAGCTGGGCGTGCCCACCGAGGTGTTCACCTCCATCACCATGCCGCAGGTGGCGCAGCCCTTTACCCGCAAGGACGCCCTGCGCGCCATGGACGAGGGCAAGATCGCCGTGTTCGGCGGCGGCACCGGCAACCCCTTCTTCTCCACCGACACGGCCACGGCTCTGCGTGCAGTTGAGGTGAGCGCCGATGTGATGTTCAAGGCCACCATGGTGGACGGTGTTTACGACAAGGACCCCCACAAGTACCCCGACGCAAAGAAATACGATACCCTCACCTTTACCAAGGTGCTGGAAGATCAGCTGGCCGTCATGGACGGCACCGCAGCCACTCTGTGCCGCGACAACAAGCTGCCCATCCTCGTGTTTGACCTGGCCGACCCGGACAACATTGCACGCGCCGTGCAGGGCGAAAATGTGGGCACGCTGGTCTACGAGGGCTGAAACCCCGGCATCCCGCATACAGTTACACAAAAGGCAGGCGTTTTGCCCTGCTGTGAGATAAAAAGGAACAGGAGACTACCACAATGAGCAGCAACACCAAGGTTTACGAAGACAAGATGAAGAGCTCGGTCGAGCATCTGGGCCGCGAGCTGGCCGCTGTGCGCGCAGGCCGCGCAAACCCCGCTGTGCTGGATAAGGTCACCGTGGACTACTACGGCGCACCCACTCCCATCCAGCAGGTGGCTTCCGTGGCCGTGAGCGAGGCCCGCACCCTGACCATCACCCCGTGGGACCGCACCCTGCTGCGCGCCATCAGCAAGGCCATCATGGCCAGCGATGTGGGCATCAACCCCATCGATGACGGCCAGACCATCCGCCTGAACTTCCCGGCTCCCACCGAGGAGCGCCGCAAGCAGCTGGCCAAGGAGGTCTCCAAGCTGGGCGAGGACGCCAAGGTGGCGGTGCGCAACATCCGCCGTGAGGCCATGGATAAGGCCAAGGCCATGAAGAAGGCCGGCGAGCTGACCGAGGACAGCCAGAAGACCATGGAAGAGGATGTCCAGAAGCTGACCGACAAGTATATCAAGAACATCGACGCTGCTGTGGAAGAAAAGCAGAAGGAGATCATGTCCGTCTGATCTGCGCAGATGCGATCGACCCAGAGTGCCGTGCGCTGAGAGGTGCGCGGCACTTTTATTAAAGGCGGCGCAGGCTGCCGGGAGGGAACAATGGCTCATCCGAAAGAATTTGCCGAGGGGCTTTCCATCGGCATTATCATGGACGGCAATGGCCGCTGGGCAAAGAACCGCGGCCTGCCCCGCACCGCCGGGCACAAAAAGGGCGCCGAGGTGTTCAGCGACATTGCGGACTACTGCGATGAGCTGGGCGTGTCGTCAGTGTACTTCTATGCATTTTCCACCGAGAACTGGAAGCGCCCGCTGGAAGAGGTCAACGCCATCATGCGGCTGTTCGGCGAATATCTGCTCAAGGGCTTTGACTACAAGAACCGCAACATCCGCATCAAATTTCTGGGCGACCGCACGGTGCTGGACCCGAAACTGCAGGAGCTGATGAATAAGCTGGAGACCGAGTCCTCGGTCAAGACCGGCATGACCCTGAACATCGCCATCAACTACGGCGGCCGCCCGGAGATCGTGCGGGCGGCGCAGCAGCTGGCTGCAAAGGCTGCCGCCGGGCAGCTGAAGCCGGAAGACATCACCGAGCAGATGTTCAGCGATGAAATGTACACCGCCGGGCAGAAAGACCCCGATTTCATCCTGCGCCCCAGCGGCGAAAAGCGCCTGTCCAACTTCATGCTCTGGCAGGCGGCCTACTCTGAACTGGTGGAAATGGACGTCCTGTGGCCGGATTTCACCCGGGACGATCTGGATGCCGCCATTGAGGAATTCAACCACCGCTCCCGCCGGTTCGGCGGACTGTAAACAATGCAAAACCCCTGTGCACGGCGCAGGGACCGGACGGCCCGGCGGTTCCTCGGGCTAAAGAGCGCTGACGGCGAAGGGCGCTTTCCGGCAGAACAAAGGAGAACATACCTATGAAAACACGAGTTATCACAGCAATCGTGGGCATCATCGTCCTGATCGGCGTGATGTTCACCTTCAACACCCTGATCTTCAATCTGGTCATTGCAGCGATTACGCTCATTGCCCTCCACGAGATCTACAATGCACTGGGCTTTGGCAAAAAGGAATGGCTCATGTACGCGGTGCTGGTGCCGTACACCCTGCTGGTCATGACCAGCAACTATCAGGTCATGCGGGCGCTGGTCATGCCGGTGTCCTTTGTACTGGTCACTTTTTACGCCATCTATCTGGTGGTGCGCAACGGCACCATCAGCTACCAGAAAGCCAGCGGCCTGCTGATGTTTTCGGGCATTGTGATCTTCTGCTTCTACTCCTTCATCCGGCTCAAGGAGCTGCTGCCGGTGGAGCAGTTCGGCTATGATGCCGTGTTCTTCATCCTGCTCATCCTCTGCTTTGCATGGGGCGGAGACACCTGCGCCTACTTTGCAGGCCGCGCCTTCGGCAAGCACAAGCTCTGCCCGGTGGTCAGCCCCAAAAAGACGGTGGAGGGCGCCATCGGCGGAGTGCTGGGCACCATGGTGTTCGGCGTGATCATCACGCTGGTGTACTCGGTGGCGGCTGACCGCATGGAAGCGTTCACCCGCTCCAACATCGGCGTG
Organism: uncultured Faecalibacterium sp.; assembly: GCA_934525735.1. Taxonomy (GTDB): domain Bacteria; phylum Bacillota; class Clostridia; order Oscillospirales; family Ruminococcaceae; genus Faecalibacterium. The sequence continues at coordinate 5,433 of CAKSZM010000046.1, forward strand.
TCCATGTATGTCATCATTGCCCTGCTGGGCTGCGTGGCCGCGGTGCTGGGCATTTACGGCGACCTGTTTGCCAGCGTGGTCAAGCGCCAGTGCGGCATCAAGGACTACGGCACCATCATGCCGGGTCACGGCGGCATTCTGGACCGCTTTGACAGTGTGATGTTCATTGCACCGTTTGTGACCATGGTGATCACTGCTGTGTTCTACTATTGATTCAAATAAAAGGGGGAACGTGTGATGTCGAAAAAAATCACGCTGCTGGGTTCTACCGGTTCCATCGGCACCCAGAGCCTGGACGTGATCCGTGCGCAGGGCTATGAGGTGTTCGGCTTGTCAGCCCACAGCCATGTGGAAAAGATCCTGCAGCAGATCGCGGAGTTTCACCCGAAGTATGTCTGCATGACCGACCCTGCCGCAGCCGAAAAGCTTTCGGCGGAACTGGCAGGCCGCGCTGATGCGCCGAAGCTGCTGACCGGCCCGGAAGGGCTGAAGCAGCTGGCTGCGCTGGACGGCCCCGACGTGGTGCTGAACAGCGTGGTGGGCATTGCGGGCCTCGGCGCCAGTCTGTGCGCCATCGAGAGCGGGCATGATCTGGCCCTTGCCAACAAGGAGAGCCTTGTCACCGGCGGCCATCTTGTCACGCAGGCCGTGGCAAAGCACGGCGTGAAGCTGCTGCCGGTGGACAGCGAGCACTCGGCCATCTTCCAGTGCCTGCAGGATAAGGAAAGCGCTCCCAGCCTGACCAAGATCCTGCTCACCGCTTCCGGCGGGCCGTTCTTCGGCATGAAGACCGAAGAACTGCGCGGCAAGACCAAGTCTGACGCCCTGAAGCACCCCAACTGGAATATGGGCGCCAAGATCACCATCGACTCTGCCACCCTGATGAACAAGGGTCTGGAGCTGATCGAGGCGGTGTGGCTGTTCGGCCTGCCGCCGGAAAAGATCCAGATCGTGGTGCAGCGCCAGAGCATCGTGCACTCGGCGGTGCAGTTCAGCGACAATTCGGTCATTGCCCAGCTGGGCGTGCCGGATATGCGCATCCCCATCCAGTACGCCCTGACCTACCCCAAGCGGGTGCCGGGCGTGGTGCCGGAGCTGGATTTTGCCGCCCTGAAGGTGCTCACCTTCGATGTGGCAGACGATGAGACTTTCCGCTGCCTTGCCGCCTGCAAAAAGGCCATCAAAAAGGGAGGTCTCGGCCCCTGTGCGGCCAACGGTGCCAATGAGGAAGCTGTGAAGCTCTTCCTCGAAGATAAGATCGGCTTTCTGGATATCGGCCGTCTGGTGGAGGCTGTGGTGGACAGCGACAGCTTCGGCGGCGACTACACCCTGAGCGACGTGTACGAGTGCGACCGCATGGCAAGAGAATTTGTAAGAGCGCATCTGTAACGGGAATACTCCCTCAGTCTCGCATTCGCTCGACAGCTCCCTCAAGGAGGGAACCTATAAAGCCTCCCTCACAGAGGGAGGTGTCATCGCGTTAGCGATGACGGAGGGAGCTTTTTCGCTAACACGTTTGAACCTAGGAGACGCAATGTCAGTTTTTATCACCCTGATCGCAGCGCTGATCGTTTTCAGCGCGGTGATCGCCATCCATGAGTTCGGGCATTTTGCCGTGGCAAAACTCTGCGGCATTCAGGTCAACGAGTTTTCCATCGGCATGGGGCCGGTGCTCTGGAAAAAGACCCGCAAAGGCACCCAGTACAGCCTGCGGGCGCTGCCGGTGGGCGGCTTTGTGGCGCTGGAAGGGGAGGAAAGCCCCGAGAGCCAGCAGGCCGAAGCCGCCCGCGATGCGCAGGAGCAGCCTGCTGCTGAAAACGCAGGCATCCCCCTGAACGATGCCCCGGTATGGCAGCGGGCGCTGGTCATGGCCGCCGGTGCCTTCATGAACTTTGTGCTGGGCTTTGCGGTGCTGATTATCCTCGTGACAGCGCAGGACGGCGCCATTACCAGCCGGACCATTTACTCCATCGAGGATGGCGCGCTCTGCGGCCAGACCGGCCTGCAGACCGGCGACAAGATCCTTGCCGTGAACGGCCGGCGGTGCTTCGTAGCCAATGATATTATTTATGAGCTGGTGCGTACCGAGGCCTACCGTGCCGATTTTACCGTGGAGCGGAACGGGCAGAAGGTGGAGCTGCCGGACGTGCAGTTCGACACATGGCAGGGCGACAGCGGCGAGACCCACATGAACCTTGGCTTTGTGGTGTACGGCATCAAAAAAACACCGGTCAGCGTCCTGAAAGAGGCATGGAACAGCACCCTGTACTATGGGCGCATCGTGTTCACCTCGCTGGCAGACCTTGTGCGCGGGCGGGAGAGCATCAACAACCTCTCCGGCCCGGTGGGCATCGTGACGGCCATCGGGCAGGCGGCCAGCTACGGCTGGCAGGACCTGTTGGAACTGCTGGCCCTCATCACCATCAATCTGGGCATTTTCAATCTGCTGCCCTTCCCGGCGCTGGACGGCGGCAAGGTGGTGTTCCTGATCGTGGAGGGCGTGACCGGCCGCGCTGTGCCGGAAAAGCTGCAGAGCGCGCTGACCATTGCGGCGTTCGGGCTGCTGTTCGGTCTGATGATCTTCGCAACGTACAATGATATCATCCGGCTTGTGACCGGAACGATGTAAACAGGAAAGGGGAGCCTTATGCGGCAGTTGAAACGGGAAGTAAAGATCGGCAATGTGACCATCGGCGGCAAAAATCCCATCGCGGTGCAGACTATGCTGAATGTACCGGTAGAGGATATCGAGGGCAATGTGGCGCAGGCAAAACGGTGCGAAGCGGCGGGTTGTCAGATCCTGCGCGTGACCTGCCCCAGCCCGGCGGACGCGAAGTGCATCGAAGCAGTCAAGAATGCGGTGAGCATCCCCATCGTGGCGGATATCCACTTTGACTACAAGGCGGCGCTGGCCTGCGCCGACGTGGGCGTGGATAAGATCCGCATCAACCCCGGCAACATCGGCGACGATGACCGGGTCAAGGCTGTGGTGGACGCCTGCCAGCAGAAGAACATCCCCATCCGCATCGGCGTCAACGGCGGCAGTCTGGAAAAGCACATCCTTGCAAAATACGGCGCACCTACGCCGGAAGCCATGGTGGAAAGCGCCCTGTACCATGTGCGCCTGCTGGAAAAGTTCGACTTCAACAACATTGTCATTTCCATCAAGAACTCCAACGTGCCCCGCATGATGGAAGCCTATCGCCAGCTCAGCGCGGTCACGGATTACCCGCTGCATGTGGGCGTGACCGAAGCCGGTACCTATCAGATGGGTCTGCTCAAGAGCGGTATGGGCATCGGCGGCATGCTGCTGGAAGGCATCGGCGACACCATCCGTGTCTCGCTGGCTGCCGAGCCGGAAAAGGAAGTGGAAGCCGGATACAACATCCTGCGGGCCGTGGGCTTCCCCGTGGCCGGGCCGGAAGTGATCACCTGCCCCACCTGCGGCCGTACCCAGTACCCCTGCACCGAGATCGCCAACGAGGTGGAAAAACGGCTGCAGGGCTACAAAAAATCCATCAAGGTGGCCGTGATGGGCTGCGTGGTCAACGGCCCCGGCGAAGCCCGGGAGGCCGACATCGGCATTGCGGGCGGCAAGGGCGAAGCAGTGCTGTTCATCCACGGCAAGCCCATCAAAAAGCTGACCGGCGACAACATCCTCGATCAGTTCATGGATGAGATCTATAAGCTGTAAGCAGATTTTTCTCACTGCCACACCCTGCAGAACGGGGTGCGGCAGTTTGTGCTGTATTGAACCGATAAAGGAGTATCATTTGTGAAACCACTCGTATCCCAGCTCTGGCCGCAGTTCATGGCGGATCCGGCGTTTGCTTCCTGCTTCGGGCAGGTGATCGTTGAGCACGCCCGGATGCTGCGGCAGGAGCAGCAGGTCATTTTTACGCTGCAGAGCGCGGCTCCGCTGGACAAAGGTCTGTGCGCCCGGCTGCTGGCATCGCTGCAGCCAGACTATGAGGGCTTTGAACTGAAGATCGAAAACCTGTTCGGCTATGCCATGCTGGATGAGGCCGCCCTGCGGGACCTGATGGAAGAGATGAAGCGGGACGGCGTGCCCATCAACGGCTTTCTGGACCGGTGCACCATCGGCATCGCCGGCCAGAACATCACCATCGGGGTGCGCCACGGCACAAAGTTTTTGCAGGAGATGGGCTTTGAAACCATGCTGGCAAAGCGCATTGCCGCCCACACCGGCGTGACCCCGAAAGTGACCCTGCAGAGCGCCGTGAGCGAAGCAGAACAGCACCAGATGGAAGAAAAGCTGGAGCGCAAGATCGCACCGCCGGTGGTCAAGTTCGAGAAGAAGAACACCGCCCCGTCCATCAAGGTGGAGGGCCTCGACCTGACCGACAAGCCGGTGACGATCTTCCACGGCAAGATGTTTGCCCCCAAGAACCTTACCCCGCTCAAGGATCTCGGCGGCGAGGGCGGCAAGTGCACCATCTGGGGCGACGTGTTCTTCTCGGAGGTCAAGGGCAACTACCGCAAGATCTATACCGTTTCCATCACTGACTATCAGGGCTCCATCAACCTCAAGATCCGCGCGCAGGAAAACGAGGACTGCTCCAAGTGGGAGTCCCTCGGCAAGGGTACGACCCTGATCGTGCGCGGCGACTGCTCTTACGACAAGTACGAGCACGACTATATCGTCTACCCCTATGATGTGCTCATCGTGGAGCGCAAAAAGCGGGAGGATACCGCCCCGGTCAAACGTGTGGAGCTGCATCTGCACACCAAGCTTTCCAGCATGGACGGCTTCTGCGACCCCGGCGGCATCGTCAAGCTGGCGCACCGCATGGGACACCCGGCCATTGCCATCACCGACCACGGTGTGTGTCAGGGCTACCCGGAAGCCATGCTGGCCACCGACGAGATCCACAAGACAGATCCGGATTTCAAGCTCATCTACGGCTGTGAAGCCTACTTTGTGGACGACATGATCCCTTGCGTCTACGGCGTGAAGGATCAGCCGCTGGACGGGGAATTCTGCGTGTTCGACACCGAGACCACCGGTCTGGACCCCGGCGTGGAGTATATGACCGAGATCGGTGCCGTCATCGTGAAGAACGGGGAAGTGGTGGAGGAGTTCGATACCTTTGTCAAACCCGGAAAACCCATCACCCCCAAGATCACCGAGCTGACCGGCATCACCAACGAGATGGTGGCCGACGCTCCCAGCGAAAAGGAAGCGCTGGAAGCTTTCCTCAAGTTTGCGGACGGGCGTATTCTGGTGGGTCACAATGTGCATTCCTTTGACATGCGCTTTCTGCGGGCAGCCGCAAAGCGCAGCGGCATCTCGCTGGAAAATGTGACCTATATCGACACCCTGACCATGGCGCAGGCCATGTATCCCGGCCTGCACAACTACAAGCAGGGCACCATCAATAAGCACCTGGAGCTGCCCGCCTACGAGGCCCACCGCGCCTGCGAGGACTCCGCTGCGCTGGGCCGCATCTTCGGCGTGATGCTGAAGGATCTGGAAGAAAAACAGGTGACGAAAGTCAGCGAGATCAACACCGGCCTCGGCGGCAACCGCGAGGTGCTGAAGAAAAAATATTACCACCTCATCATTCTGGTCAAGAACCAGATGGGTCTGAAGAACCTGTACAAGATCGTCAGCGAAGCCCATGTGAACTACTTCTTCAAAAAGCCCCGCGTGCCCCGCAGTCTGCTGAACAAGTACCGCGACGGCCTGCTGCTGACCAGCGCCTGCGAAGCGGGCGAGCTGTACCGCGCCATCGTGGACGGCACCAGCTACGAGGAACTGAAAAAGATCGCGTCCTACTACGATATTCTGGAGATCCAGCCGCTGGGCAACAATGCCTATATGGTGCGGGACGGCAAGGTGGACAGCGAAGAGGACATCAAGAACTTCAACCGCACTGTCATCAAGCTGGGCGAAGACCTGCACAAGCCGGTCATTGCCACCGGCGACGTGCATTTCACCGAGCCGGAGGATGCGGCCTACCGCGCCGTGCTGCAGGCGGGCAACGGCTTCAAGGACGCCGACAACCAGCCGCCGCTGTTCTTCCGCACCACGCAGGATATGCTGGCGCAGTTCTACTATCTGCCCAAGGAAAAGGCCTACGAAGTCGTGGTCAAGAACCCGCGCAAGATCGCGGCGATGATCGACAATACGGTGCGGGCCATCCCGCGCGGCACCTACCCGCCCAGCATCGAGGGCGCGGAGCAGCAGCTGCGCGACGCCACCTGGGAGCACGCCAAGCGCGACTACGGCGACCCGCTGCCCGAGATCGTGGAAAAGCGGCTGCAGAAGGAGCTGGACTCCATCTGCGGCCACGGCTACGCGGTGCTGTACGTCATCGCGGTCAAGCTGGTGGCCTACTCCAACGCGGGCGGCTATCAGGTGGGCAGCCGTGGTTCGGTAGGCTCTTCGGCCGTGGCGCACTTCTCCGGTATCTCGGAGGTCAACAGCCTGCCGCCCCATTACCGCTGCCCCAAGTGCAAGCACAGCGAGTTCATCACCGACGGCAGCGTGGACGACGGCTTCGACCTGCCGGACAAGAACTGCCCCAACTGCGGCACCCGGATGCTGGTGGACGGCCACGACATCCCCTTCGAGACCTTCCTGGGCTTCTATGGCGATAAGGAACCCGATATCGACCTGAACTTCTCGGGCGAGTACCAGTCCAACGTGCACCGCTACACCGAGGAATTGTTTGGCAAGGCTAACGTGTTCAAGGCTGGTACGGTGTCCGGCATTCAGGATAAAACAGCCTACGGCTACGTCAAAAAGTATCTGGACGAGCGGGGGCGCACGGTCAACCACGCCGAGGAAAACCGCCTGACGCTGGGCTGCACCGGCGTCAAGCGCACCACCGGCCAGCACCCCGGCGGCATGGTCGTTGTGCCGGATACCTACGAAATATATGATTTCTGCCCCATCCAGCACCCGGCGGACGATGTGGCGGGCGGCCTGCTGACCACCCACTTTGAATTCAAGTATCTGCACGATACGCTGCTCAAACTGGACGAGCTGGGCCACGATATGCCCACCTTCTACAAGTATTTTGAGGAGTACACCGGCATCCCCATCGACAGCATCCCCATGAACGACCCCAAAGTGTACAGCCTGCTGACCAGCCCGGAAGCGCTGGGCGTGACCCCGGAGCAGATCGACAGCCAGACCGGCACCTTCGGCATCCCGGAAATGGGTACGAACTTCGTGCGCGGGATGCTGGTGGAAGCACGGCCCAAGAATTTCTCGGAGCTGATCCAGATCTCGGGTCTGTCCCACGGCACCGACGTGTGGACGGGCAACGCGGACGAGCTGATCCGCAGCGGCACCTGCACCATTGCGGAGGTCATCGGATGCCGCGACAGCATCATGCTGTACCTGCTGCGCAAGGGTCTGGAACCCAAGATGGCCTTTGATATCATGGAAGCCGTGCGTAAGGGCAAGGTGGCCAAGGGCGGCTTCAAGGACGGCTGGGAGGAAGCTATGCGGGAGCACGATGTGCCGGACTGGTACATCGAGAGCTGCCGCAAGATCAAGTATATGTTCCCGAAGGCCCATGCCGTGGCTTATCTGATGTCGGCCATCCGGCTGATGTGGTTCAAGATCTACCGCCCGCCCGAGTTCTATGCGGTGTATTTCACGGTGCGCGGCGACGATATCGACTACGAAGCCGCCGTGGGCGGCGCGGCGGTGGCCCGTGCCCACATGGAGGAGGTCAAGCGCCGCCTGAAGGAAGAAAAGAACGCCAAAGACGAAGACGTGCTGGTCAGCCTGCAGCTGGTCAACGAGATGCTGGTGCGCGGGTTCGAGTTTTTGCCCATCGAGCTGGGCAAGAGCCGCGGCTCCAAGTATATCGTGGAAGACGGCAAGGTGCGCCTGCCCTTCTCGTCGCTGAAGGGTCTGGGCGGCGCCGCCGCCGATGCGCTGGAGCGGGTGACCATCCACGGGGAAGAGTATATCTCGGTGGAAGAGCTGCAGCAGGCCTCCGGCGTGGGCAGTAGCATTCTGGATCGTCTGCGTCAGGTGGGCGCCCTGGGAGACCTGCCGGAGAGCAGCCAGGTAAGTTTCTTCTAAAGACAAAAAGCACCCCCTGCAGTGGGCAGATGCCTGCTGCAGGGGGTGCTTTGCTGTATCAGAGCCGGTCGGGCAGGGAATGGATTATTCCACGCCGATCATATAATAGTAAACGGGCTGGCCGCCGCGGATGTGGCTGACCTCCACATGGTTGGGGCACTTTGCCTTGACGATCTCGGTCACCTTCTCGGCGTCCTCGTCGCTGACATCGCAGCCGGAGTAGACCGTGACGAAAGAAGAATCCTTCTTGCACATGCTGCGTGCCAGACGGTAGGTGGCCTTGGCGATGTCGTTGGAGGTAGAAACGATCTTGCCGTTTTCCAGAGCCATGATCTCGCCCTTCTTGATGCGCTTGCCGTCGTACTCGCTGTCACGGGCGGCGTAGGTGATCAGGCCGGTGGACACCTTGTCGGCAGCAGCCATCATGTTGATGGTGTTGGTCTCGGCATTCACAGAGGGGTCAAAGTTCAGCATGGCGGTCACGCCCATGGGCACGGTGCGGGTGGGCAGCACGATGACCTGACGGTCGGCCAGCTTTTCGGCCTGCTCGGCAGCCATGATGATGTTCTTGTTGTTGGGCAGAACGAACACGGTCTTGGCCGGGACGCTCTGGATGGCGGCGAGGATGTCCTCAGTGGCGGGGTTCATGGTCTGGCCGCCGGAAACGACTGCATCCACAGCCAGATCGGTGAACACGCTCTTCAGACCCTCGCCGGCTGCCACGGCCACAAAGCCGTAGTCACGGCTGGGGTCCACAGCAGCGTAGACGAACTCGCTGCTCTGAGAGGGGGCCTTTTCGGCGGAAGCCTGTTTCTCCAGGCTCTTGCCCTGCTTCTGACGGGCCAGGAACTGCTCGTGCATATTCTCGATCTTGAAGTTGGTCAGGTAGCCGTACTTGATGGCCTCGCTCAGGATCTTGCCGGGGTCAGCGGTGTGAACGTGCAGGTTGATGACGTCATCGTCCTCGATGCAGACCACGCTGTCGCCGTTGGATTCGGCGAAGGCACGCATCTTTGCGGCGCTGGCACCCTCATTCTTGTTGATGAGGAACTGGGTGCAGTAGCCGTTCTTGATGTCCTCCACCTTCATCAGGTCGTCGGTGAACACGCCCT
>CAKSZM010000047.1 GCA_934525735.1 uncultured Faecalibacterium sp.
CCCACGATGATGGTATCGGCCAGATTGTAGAACTGCTGGAACAGGCTGCCCAGCATCAGCGGCACCGCAAAGGCAAGGATCAGCTTCAGCGGGCTGCCCTGCGTCATATCCTTTGTCATAGTCGTTCCTCCTGCCCGGGCAAAGCCGGGCTGCAGGGCCAGTTTTTGGCCGTGAAAAACGCCCTGCCGGAAAGGGGGGCAGGACGTTGTGTACATTCATGAATGGTATTATAGCGGAGCGACGCAGAATTTACAAGATTTGCATTGCATCAACATTGCCAGATTTTGATTGAAAAAACTGGTAAATGTGCTCATTCCCCGTAATGGGACAGGAACTGTTTGGTGCGCTCCTCCTGCGGGTGCTCGATGAGCTGGCGGGCGGGGCCTTGCTCCACCACGACGCCGCCGTCCATGAACATGATGCGGTCGGCCACATCGCGGGCAAACGCCATCTCGTGGGTGACGATGATCATCGTGGTCTTGCGGTCGGCAAGGTCGCGCAGGACGCGCAGCACTTCGCCGGTCAGTTCCGGGTCAAGGGCGCTGGTCGGCTCGTCGAAGCAGAGGATGTCCGGGTGCAGCGCCAGTGCGCGGGCGATGGCCACACGCTGCTGCTGTCCGCCGGAAAGCTGGTGCGGGTAGTGGTTTACCCGCTCGGACAGGCCCATCTGGGCCAGCAGCTCTTTTGCCTGCTGTTCCAGCTCGGCGTGGATGGCCTTTTTGTTGGCCTTGTAGTCCGGGCGTTCCTTTGCCAGCAGCTCACCCGCCAGCATCACGTTCTGCAGGGCGGTGTACTGCGGGAAGAGGTTGAAGTTCTGGAATACCAGACCGAAGTGCAGCCGCTTTTTGCGGATCTCGCTCTCCCGCTGGGTGGCGGGGTCGGCGGCGTCCCACATGGTCTCGCCGTTCACCTTGATGATGCCGGTGTCCGGCCGTTCCAGAAAGTTCAGGCAGCGCAGCAGGGTGGTCTTGCCGGAGCCGGACGAGCCGATGATGGCCAGCGCTTCGCCCTGCTCCAGAGTCAGAGAAATGTCCTTCAGGACATGGGTCTCGCCGAAATTCTTGCCGATGCCGGAGGCTTCAAGCAATGCCATGGTTCCGTTTCCTCCCTTTCATCAGCGGAAATAATCCAGTTTCTTTTCGGCCCAGCCGAACAGCAGGGTCAGTGCGCCCACGAATACCAGGAAGAAGATGGCCGTGGAGAACAGCGGCCAGATCAGGCCCTTTGCGCTGTACTCCTTGGCCATCATGATGATCTCCTTGTTGGCGATGGTGTTGGCAAGGGAGGTATCCTTGACCAGCGTGATCACCTCGTTGCCCATGGGGGCAAGGATGCGCTTGACCACCTGCAGCAGGGTGACCTTGAAGAAGATCTGGGTCTTGGTCATGCCCAGCACCTGCCCGGCTTCGGTCTGACCCTTGGGGATGGCTTCGATGCCGCCGCGGTAGATCTCGGAAAAGTAGCAGGCGTAGTTGATGGCAAAGGCCACCACCGCTGCCACCATGCGTCCGCCGGAGCCGGAAGGCCACGGGTTATTCATGCCCAGCAGGCCGGGGCCGAGGTAGATGACGATGATCTGCAGCATCAGCGGGGTGCCGCGGATGACCCAGACGAAGGTCTTGACCACCCCGGCAAGGGGTTTGCAACGGCTCATGGAGCCAAAGGCCACCACCAGCCCCAGCGGCAGGGCGAACAGCAGCGTCAACGCGAACAGCTCGCAGTTGAGCAGAAATGCGCCGGAAAGGCGGCTGAAAATCACAGACACAAGAACTCACCCATCAAATCAGATTTTGAACTCCCTCAGTCACCTTCGGTGACAGCTCCCTCAAAGAGGGAGCCTTATTACGGGCAGTAAGGCATCAGCCTCCCTCCTTGAGGGAGGTGGCACGGCGCAAGCCGTGACGGAAGGAGTTTACTCTGCCAGAGCCAGATCGTACTTATCGGCCAGCGCCTGCATGGTGCCGTCGGCGGTCAGCTCGTCAAAGGCGGCGTTGACAGCATCGGCGGCGTCGCTGCCCTTGCGGAAGGCCACGCCGTACTCCTCGGCATTCAGCTCATCCACGATCTTCAGGCTGGCGTAGTCGGTGCCCTCGCCGATCATGGCGTTGGCCAGAGTCAGATCCAGCACAGCGGCATCAGCAGTGCCTGCGGCAACTTCCATCAGGCAGTCGGTCTGCACGCTCTTGGAAACGTAATCGGCCTGCGAAAGGTTCTCATCGCCCTCGATGGCGGCTTCACCGGCGGAACCGGCTTCGGCCACCACGGTCTTGCCCACGAGGTCGGCGGTGGAGGTGTAGTCGGTGCCGTCCTTCACCACAACGACCTGTGCGTTCTTGGCGTAGGCTTTGGTGGTGGCGGTGTTGGCCATGATGTCATCGGTCAGGGTCATGCCGTTCCAGATGCAATCGATGCTCTTTGCGTCCAGCTCCACCACCTTGGTATCCCAGTTGATCTCCACGAACTCCGGCTCCACGCCCAGCTTTTCGCACACAGCGGTTGCCAGCTCGGTGTCAAAGCCGGTAAAGTTGCCGTCGGCGTCGGTGTAGTTCATCGGCTCGTAGACGGTGTAGCCGATGACCATGCTGCCCTTTTCCTTAATATAATCCAGATCGCTGGCGGCATCGGATGCGGCGGCGCTGGAAGCAGCAGCGGATGCTGCCGAAGAAGCCGCAGTGGAAGTGGAAGCGGAGCTGCCGCAGGCAGCCAGACCCAGAGCTGCCATGCCCAGACCGGCGGCCTTGATGAAGTTACGGCGAGAAATGCGTTTCATATGTGAATCCTCCCTCAAGATGTATGTTTCCTGAATCCCTCTCGGTTTAGCGTTTTATCATGCTAAAGTGTTAAACCGTGACTATAGAATAGCGCGTTTGGCTCCGTTTGGCAAGAGGAAAACGCAATTTTTTCGCATTCTGCCTTTTTCAGGGTGGTTTTGGAGTGTCCGACAGGTGGATTTGCACAAAAAGGCTCTTGCAAAAGGGCAGCATTCTCGCCCTCTCAGCTTCGCTGCGCTCAGCAGCTTGTTCCCCTTTCTGTCGCTTGCGCGACATCTTCCCCCGACCGGGGGAAGTCTGTCCCCGAGGGGGAAGACAACCTTCTCAGTCTCGCTATCGCTCGACAGCTCTCCCGAAGGGCGAGCTTTTTGGCGGTACGGCAAACTGTCGCATAGCGACTTCAAATCGGAGAAACACAAAAAACGTTAAAACGATAGCGCCGACTGGCGCAGCGTTAGTTTTTTGCGTTTCGACCTCTTCTTTGGGATTATCAAGGGCGAGCAGCCCTTGATTCGTGGATCCAGCGCGTCGAAATCGCTGGCACTTTTCTGGTTCTCTTTTGGTGTCAAAAGAGAACATATCCGGCGGAAATGCATCCTGCAAAAGCCTTCAAACCAAACCCACGCGACCGCGCTCTGCACGGGAAGCAGCAAAAAAACCTCCCCCTTTCGGGAGAGGTAAATTTTCAAGGCAAAGCCGCGCCGGTTCATCACCCCACCGCTTTCGCGTTCTCGCAGGCGCGCAGGACGGCATCCCGGTAGCCGTCCACGGCGATGGTGCAGCCGGAAAGCAGGTCGGCATCCGCGGGCCTGCCGTCCTCGTCGGTCTTAATGTCCCGCACCTCGTCCGGCGTTTTCCCGGTGAGCCAGCGGCCAAAGGCGTCGGCCTGCTCCGCCCAGCCCTTTTCCAGCGAGGACACCGCTGCCAGCGGATAGCTGCTGCCCTTCTGGCGCTTGGTTCGCAGGTCGGACGGCAGAGTGATGCCGCCGGAGCTGTCGGCGGAGAGAGAAAGTTCCATTTCGTCCAGCGTCACATCGGCCACTTTCCCCTCGCCGTCCAGCACCACCACGGCGGTGATGGTGTTCACCTTGCTGGTATCGCCGCTGGCGGAAGCTTCGGTCAGGACGCCAAGGCCGGTGCGCCACGCGGCATTGCCGCCGTTCTGGCTGCTCTGGACTGTGCCGGTGCTTTCGCTCATGCCCATGCTGCTGGAACCCGTACCGGAACCGGCATTTGCGCCGCAGGCGGTCAGTGCAAGGGCAGCAGCCAACGCGCCGCCCAGGATCACGCAAGATAGTTTTTTCATCGGTAACAAAAACGCTCCCTTCCCTGCCCCTGTGCGGGGGCTTGTGGCACTAGTGTGCCCGGAAAGGGAGCGAATATAAGCAGGCGAATGCTGCCTTTTCTTTTGAGCTGACGATTTAAAATGGCCTCCGCTTTGCTCTGGCCATCTTCAGTGGAATGATTATTTTATCATTTGCAATTCCAGAAAATCTGCGGATTTTCTGGAATTGCCTTTCCACGGGATGGGGTCGTGACAGGAAGCGGCATCTGCTGCCGGACTTGCATCCGTCGCGCAGCGACTTCAAATCCCCGACCTTACATCAGCGGGCTGAGCAGACGCAGGACGCTGTCCAGCAGGGTACCTGGGATGCTGGTGCGGCAGTCCGACACCTGCACCTCCCGGCATTTTTTCAGGGCAGCCAGCACGTCATCCCGCAAAACGGAGGCCTGACTGCTGCCCTGCAGCAGCACCCCGCACTCGAAGTGCAGAAACAGGCTGCGGTAGTCCATGTTGATGCTGCCCACCACGGCCGTGCAGTCGTCGCTCACCCAGCACTTGGCGTGCAGAAAACCCGGCGTGAACTCAAAAATGCGCACGCCCGCCCGCAAAAGCGGCAGATAGTATGACCGGCTCAGCCGGAACACCAGCTTCTTGTCCGGGATGCCCGGCAGCACCAGCCGCACATCCACCCCCCGCTTGGCCGCATTTTTGAGCGCATCCATCATCTCCTCGCCCACGGCAAGGTAGGGCGTGTAGATATAAACATACTGCTGCGCCTGCGCGAGGATGTTCAGGTAGACCGTCTCGGCTACCGGCTCCTCGTCCAGCGGGCTGTCCGCGTAGGGCTGCACCACGCCGTCGGTCTGCGCCGCCCCGGCCCGGGGCCGGAAGGGCGCATAGTCGGTCTCGGCGGCGCGGAAAGCGTTCCAGAAGTTGAGGAACATCACAGTGAAATTCCACGCAGCATCGCCTTCTACCCGCAGGGCGGCATCCTTCCAGTAGCCGAAGCGGGAGCGCACGTTGATATATTCATCTGCCAGATTCACCCCGCCGGTGTAGGCCACGGTGCCGTCGATGACCACGATCTTGCGATGGTCGCGGTGGTTCATTACCAGCGAGAGCAGCGGCACCACCGGGTTGAAGGGGATGCACCGGATGTGCGCCCGCTCCATGCGGATGACGAAATCCGACGGCAGCCCCAGCAGGCTGCCGAAATCATCGTAGATGAGCCGCACATCCACCCCCTGCGCGGCTTTACGGCGCAGGATCTGCTCCACGCCGTCCCACATCTGCCCCGCGCTGACGATGAAGAATTCCAGAAAAATGGTCTTTTCGGCTTTTTCCAGGTCGGCCAGCAACTGCGGATACATCGCTTCGCCGCAGGCAAAATACTGCGTGCGGGTGTTCTGCCACGCGGGGTACGGGCCGTACCGTTCCAGATAGCGGCACTGCCCCAGTGCGCGGGCGTCCAGCCCGGCGGTGTTCTCCGGCTGCGGGGCAAGGTCTTTTTTGTGGGCGTCGTCCACGGCCTGCATCTTCAGGCGCAGGCGTTTGGCAGGCCGCTTGTTGCCGAAGGCCAGATACAGCGCCCCGCCCAGCAGCGGCAAAAATCCGATCAGCGCGATCCAGCCCACCTTGTAGGCGCTGTTCTCATCCTTGCGGACGAGGTATAGGATAATGAAAAGGCTCAGGGCGTTGAGCAGGCCGTTGATCCACACCCGCCCGGCTGTGAACGCCCAGAACGCCCACGCCAGCCAGATGATCTGCAGCGCCACCAGCACCACCGTGACCGTGATCCGGTTGACGATGCGGTTGAAGAATTTGACGATCGGCGAACGAAAAAACACGGTGCGGCCTCCCTGGTACAATTACTTTTAATATAGGTAAGTATACCGTGATTTTCCCGGGATTGCAAGAGATGAGGGTGCTGGTGAAATGCAAAAGCCTTCCCCCTTGGGGAAAGGCTTAAGTGTTACACTCCGTCCTCAAAGCCCACCATCAGGCCGCCGAGTTCGGCGTAGTAGCTGCACAGGCCGCCGCATTCGCTCACGTCCACCTGTGCGCCATGGAACACGGCGTGGATCATCTGCTGCAGGCGCTTTGCGGCTTCCAGGTTGCCGCAGTGGGCAATGTGCACCTTGCCGCCGGTATAGCCGTGGTCCTTCAGTTCCAGCACGATACGTTCCAGCGCGCCGTGCTCGCCGCGGGTCTTGCACAGCACTTCCAGCTCGCCGCCGTCGCTGGCCTGCCCGATGACCCGGATGCCCAGCATCCGCGCCACCGCCGCCACCGCAGGCTTCACCCGGCCGTTGCGGGCAAGGTTTGCCAGCGATTCCAGCGAAAACAGCAGATGGGTGTGCTTTTGGTACTCCTGCAGCCCCTCGCACATGGCGTCAAAGTCCAGCCCGGTGTTGACCAGTTCCCGCGCCTTTTCGGCCAGCAGGCGGATCTCCGGCCCCGCCGAAAGGCTGTCCAGCACAAAGACGCGGGCGCCCGGGTGGGTCTCGCGGTACTCCTCCCCCGCCAGCAGCGCCGCGTTGTAGCTGCCCGACAGGGTGCCCGTGATGGTGATGACCACCAGCTGTTCCGCACCCTCGTAGGCTTCCAGCCAGTCTGCCACGTTGGGGCAGGAGGTGCCGGTCTTGCCCTTATAGGTGCGCAGGGTCTCGGCCATGGCGGCGGCATCCAGCGCAGCATCGTCCAGATATTCCTGCGTGTCGGTCACGACTTTCAGCGGCACACAGCGGAAGTCGGCCTGTTCCATCGTGTAAAGGTTGGACGAAGAATCCACAACGATCCGGGTTTTCATAATATCCACTCCACATTTATAAATTGCAGGCGCACGGCCTGCCAGCTTCAGCTTTGTCGGAGTAATTATATCGGTTTTTCAAAAACCTGTCAAGATGTTTCACGGATTCTTAAAAAAGTTTTTTACTTCCAGTTGACCCCGGCCCGAAAATCCGTTATACTGGGTATTGTTCCCCAAAAACACTTCCATTCTTGCGCCGGTCTTTTGCCCGCGCACGATTTTTTTGAAACTGCCATGAAATCTGAAACCAAACGCCGCGTTACGGCCTGCGCCGCCGGGTTTGCCCTGCCCCGGTACGCTGATCTCCCGCAGATGGGGCTGTATCTTGACCAGACCGTCCAATATGTGAACGGCTGCTTTTCCACCTTCCGGGGCGTGGAGCTGACCCCTTCTATGGTGAGCAACTACGTCAAAAAAGGCATCCTCAGCCACCCGGTGCGCAAAAAATACTCCCGCGAACAGATCGCGTCGCTTTTGTATATCGTTGTCTCCAAGACGGTTCTCCCGATGGAAAACATCGATACCCTGTTTAAAATGCAGCGGGCGCACTGCTCCGCCGGGGCGGCCTACGACTATTTCTGCGATGAGATGGAAAACTGCCTGCCCTTTGTGTTCGGCTGCACCCACGAGATCCGCGACCTTGCCGTGGACGCCGCCGACGAGAAGCTTTTGCTGCGCAGCACCATCCTTGCCGCATCCAACAAAATTTATCTGGACTGCTGCTTCGACGCCATGCGGCAGGAAGAGAGCCTCTGGCCGGACATCCTGCCGGATCTGGCGTAAGCGGCAAAATGAACCGATCCCGGTGGATTTTTGCACATTTTTTCTGCAATGAGCCGCCCGGAGTTTCCCCGCGCATTTCCCGTTTTCTGAATGCAAAAAAGGCCTGTCTGCGTTTTGTTTTTCGCAGGCAGGTCTTTTGTTGTTTGTCCGGTTTTGTGCTGTACCGATGCGCAGAAAAGTTACCAAAAAAAGTACGCACTGGTTCTGCGCTTCCGGGTGCGTTATGCTGGCTGCAGAACACAGACAGGAGGAACACACTTTGGACATTGAACTGGGCCGCGGCTTTGTGGCGTTTCCGCGGGGGCTGACCGACTGGGAGTGGTACACCGAGCCGAACACCGCCCGCCTTTACTTTCACCTGCTGCTCACAGCCAACTGGAGCCGCAAGCAGTGGCAGGGCATCACCATCCAGCCCGGCCAGCTGGTAACGAGCCGGGCGCATCTCTCCCGGCAGCTCGACATGACCGAGAACCAGGTGCGTTCCGCATTGAAGCATCTGGTTTCCACCGGCGACATCACCATCAAAACAGGCTCGAAATACAGCATGATAACGTTAAATCACTACCTCGAATTGACAAGTCTCAACCAGCGGGATCACCGGCAGAGCACCAACCAGCCACCGGCAGGCCGCCAGCCGTTCACCACAACTCTACCATCAATACCATCACAACCAGAAATACCATCAGCATCTTCTGCGCAGACGACGCCGACGGCAGAGCCTTTTTCTGAGAAAGAAGGGGTCACGGAGGGAAGCGGGCAGGCAGCGGCACACACCGGGGTGTTTGCGGAGTACGAAGCGAACATCGGATATCTGCCGCCCCGGTGCAGTGCAGAGCTGGCGCAGTACGCAGAAAAGCTGGGCGATGAAGTGACCGCCGCCGTGCTGCACAAATGCGGCGACCTTGGCGGGCGGAGCTGGGCTTATGTGCGCAAGGCACTGGAAGAGGCTTCCGCTCTCGGCTGCCGCACCGCGCAGGAATACCGGCAGCGTGCGCCCATCGGCGGGAGCCGCAGCGCCGGCAATGTCCGGGTGGAGCGGGCGGAACCGGCCGGTGACAACTGGCTGCTTGCAAATGCGGTGCACCGCAAACCGCTGGGCCGCGCAAAAACAGCCGCACCCCCTTGCGGAGATGCGGCCATTTGAAAATGCGCTATAGAGATCAGGTATCCTGCAGTTCCCCGCGGCTGGCGGCCTTGAGGTATGCAAAGATGAACCCGTCCAGATCGCCGTCCATCACGGCATCGACGTTGCCGGTCTCGTAGTTGGTGCGGTGATCCTTGACCATGGTGTAGGGCATGAACACGTAGCTGCGGATCTGGTGACCCCAGGCGATCTCGTTCTGCACGCCCTTGATGTCCTCGATCTTATCCATGTGCTGCTGCTTGGCGATCTGGTACAGCTTTGCCTTCAGCATTTCCATGGCGTAGTCGCGGTTCTGGAACTGGCTGCGCTGGGTCTGGCAGTTCACCACGATGCCGGTGGGCTTGTGGATCAGACGCACAGCGGAAGAGGTCTTGTTGATGTGCTGGCCGCCTGCACCGGAAGAACGGTACACCTGCATCTCGATGTCCTCGGGGCGGATGTCCACCTGAATGGTGTTGTCCAGCTCGGGCATCACTTCCAGCGAGGCAAAGCTGGTCTGGCGGCGGGCGTTGGCGTCAAAGGGCGACACGCGCACCAGACGGTGCACGCCGTTCTCGCTCTTGAGCAGGCCGTAGGCGTTGGCGCCCTTGACCATCATGGAAGCGCTCTTCAGGCCGGCTTCGTCGCCGTCCTGATAGTCCAGCACTTCCACGCTCATGCCGTGGGCCACGGCCCACTTGTTGTACATGCGGTAGAGCATCTCGGCCCAGTCCTGCGCCTCGGTGCCGCCGGTGCCGGCGTGGAAGGTGAGGATGGCGTTGCTGTGGTCGTACTCGCCGTTCAGCATGGTCATCAGCTGCAGCTCATCCACAGCCTTGCCCACGGCGTTGACCGACTCCTCGGCTTCGGGGATCATGGCGGGGTCGTACTCCTCGTCCAGCATTTCCAGCATGGTCTCGGCATCGTCGTACAGACCCTGCAGCTTTTCAAAGCGGCTCAGCTTGCCCTTCAGGTCGCCCACTTCGTCAAAGACCTTCTTGCTCAGGTCGGCGTCATCGTAAAAGCCGGGGCGGGACATGGTGTGTTCCAGCTCCTGCACACGCTTGCGGGAAGCATCGATGGCCAGAGCCTCTTCCAGGTCCTTGACCGCCTTGCCGTAGTCTGCAAGCTGCACTTTCAGTTCATCGATCGTGATCATTCTCTTGGTTCCTCTCGTTCTGGGTTGGGGTTACATTTAACGGAAGTTGTCTTTTGGGGGAAACGACAGTATCATTGCCTGCGGGCAGCATCCTCGCCCTCTCCGTCTGCTCCCCTTTCTGTCGCTTACGCGACATCTTCCCCCGGCCGGAGGAAGTCTTTCAAAGGGAGAGCTGTCACCGCAGGTGACTGAGAGGGCGAGCCTGTTCACGGCACAGCGATGACGGAAGCTTTTTTGCTTTCTCCAAAAGACACAGTTTATACACAGATACTTCACTAGTATACCCACAATTTGTGTTAAAGTAAAGGGGTAAAACCATTATCCTGCTGGAATTTTGAAGATTTTTGGCTTTTCTTTTCTCCTGCAGGGGAGTATAATACCAGTATGAACCAAAAATCAGGAGGAAACCATGCCGAAATATTATGGCTGTCCCTGTGAGGGCTGCGGAAAGCCCCTGACCCTCAAAGACGACATCGTCGTCTGCCCCGACTGCGGTGCGCCCTACCACCGCGACTGCTACGACAAGCTGGGGCGCTGCATCCACACCCGTGCCCACGGCGCGGGCTATGAGTGGAAGTTCCCCTATCAGGATGCTGAGTTGCGCACCTGCCCGGCCTGCGGCGAGCGCACCCTGCGCAGCGAGCCGGTGTGCCGCTGCTGCGGCGCCGCCATGCCGCCGGAGTCTGCCGTAGAGCCGAACGACCGCCGCGCCGCGCTGGACGAGGACGACGAGAATTTTGACTATGAAAGCTTCTACCGTCAGAACGTGGAGCGTCCCACCCGGCAGAACGTGCGCACCGCCTTCGGGCAGGACGAGCTGATCGACGGCATCCCCAGCAGCGACTGGATGGACTACATCGGCAAGGCGGCTCCCATCTACCTGAACGACTACAGCCGCATGGAGCTGCAGCACACCAAAGTTTCCATGTGCTTCCCGGCGCTGATCTTCGGGCCGTTCTACTTCTTCTACCGCAAGGCATGGAAGCCTGCTTTCGCTTTTCTGGCCGCCGAAATGGTGCTGGCCATCCCCACCGTGCTGGATCTGATGCAGATCACCGAAAGCCCCCTGACCGCCGGGCTGAGCACCGGCGTTCTGGTGGTGCTGAGCCGCATCGTGTCGCTGCTGAGCTTTGTGCTGGTGCTGGTGCGCACCCTGTTTGCCAAATGGCTGTACCGCAAGAGCGCAGCCGAGCACATCCGCCGCATCCGCAAAGAGTTCCCGGACGCCGAAAAGCGCCGTGCCGTGCTGGCCGCACAGGGCGGTGTGAGCTGGGCGGCCGTCATTGGGGCGTTCGTGCTGCTGATGGTGGCCGGAGCCTGCTGTACGCTGCTGCTCGGCCCCAATCTCGACGCCCTTGCCGGGCTGATCTGAAGCCGTTTTTCTACCTCAAACGATCAGGAGTGTTGAACCATGAAAAAAGTGACAAAAGCCGTTATCCCTGCTGCGGGCCTCGGCACCCGCGTTCTGCCGGCCACCAAGGCCATGCCCAAGGGGATGCTGCCCATTGTGGACAAGCCCGCCATCCAGTATCTGGTGGAAGAGGCCGTGCGCTCCGGCATCACCGATATCCTCATCATTCTGGGCCGCAACCAGAGCATCATCGAGGATCACTTCGACCGCAGCCCCGAGCTGGAAGAAAAGCTGGCAAAGCCCGGCAAGGAAAAGGCGCTGGAAGAGTGCCTGGGCATCTCCAATCTGGCCAACATCTATTTTGTACGCCAGAAGCAGACGCTGGGTCTGGGCCATGCCGTGAGCATGGCAAAGCCCTTTACCGAGGATGACCCCTTTGTGGTCATTTACGGCGACGATGTGATCTGGGGCGAAGACCCGGTGTGCGCCCAGCTGATCCGCGCCTATGAGGAGTTCGGCCGCCCGGTGGCAGGCGTTTCCGCTGTGCCATGGGCCGATGTGAGCCGCTACTGCAGCCTCAAGACCACCCCCATCCACGACAACTATTTCTTTGTGGACGACATGATCGAGAAGCCCAAAAAGGGGCAGGAGTTCAGCAACTACTCCATTCTGGGGCGCGTGCTGCTGACCCCGGAGATCTACGGCATCCTTGCCCACACCAAGCCCGGCGCGGGCGGCGAGATCCAGCTGACCGACGCCATGGCAGAGTATGCCCGCACCCGCGGCGGTATGACCGCGGTGGAGTTCACCGGTAAGCACTACGACATGGGCAACAAGCTCAAGGTGGTGGAAGCACAGGTGGAGCTGGCGCTGCAGCACCCCGAGATCGGCGAGGACTTCCGCGCCTATCTGAAAGAGTTCTGCAAAACGCTGTAACGTTTCCTGAAACAGAAAAATCCTCCGGCAGAAATGCCGGAGGATTTTTTATTGGATGTTTTTCCGCTGATATTGCCAGAGCAAAGCGGAGGCAATTTAAAATCGTTTATGCCTTCACCTGACTGGGATGCGGCTGCGGGGGCATCTTGGTGAACAGCGCCTTCAGCGCAAGCGGGGTGGCCACGCTGGACACCACGATGAGCAGGATGACAGCGGTAAAGTAGACCGCATCCACCACGCCGATGGCAAGGCCCTTCTGGGCAACGATCAGCGCCACCTCGCCGCGGGTCATCATGCCGACGCCCACCTTGAGGCTGTCGCCCCAGTTGAAGCGGCAGAGCTTTGCCGCAATGCCGCAGCCGATGATCTTGGTCAGCAGTGCCACGATGACGAAGCAGACGCAGAACAGCAGGATCTCCGGCGTCAGGCCGCTGATATCGGTCTTGAGGCCGATGGACGCGAAGAACACCGGAGCAAACAGCACATAGTTGCTGATATCCACGCGGCGCTCCACGTAGGAAGCATCGTCCATGGTGCACAGCACGATGCCGGCGATGTAGGCACCGGTGATATCCGCAATGCCGAAGTATTCCTCGGCGATGTAGGCCATGGCAAAGCAGAACGCCATGCTCACGATGGTGATGCGCTGGGTGTGGGGGTTGCGCTTGTCCAGCCACTTCATGGCGTAGTGCACCACGATGCCCACGCCCACGGCAGTGGCAAAGAACAGCACCGTATTGAACAGCACCTTGCCCAGACCCGTGCCGGTGCCGCTGCTTGCGCCCAGCACGCAGGTGAGCACCACGATGCCGATGACATCATCAATGACGGCGGCGCTGACGATGGTGGTGCCGAGGAAGCTCTTCAGGTGACCCATCTCCTGCAGCGTTGCCACCGTGATGGACACGCTGGTGGCGGTCATGATGGTGCCGATGAACAGCGCGCGGTAGAACTCCGCACTGCCCACAGCCGAAAAGCCGTAGAACAGGCTGTACAGCAGCGTGCCGCCTGCCAGAGGCACCGCCACGCCCACGCAGGCGATGAGGGTAGCGATGGGGCCGGCCTTGATCAGCTCTTTCAGGTTGGTGCCCAGGCCGGTGGAGAACATCAGCAGCACCACGCCGATCTCCGCAAAGGTGGAGATGGAGTCGCTGGTCTGCACAAGGTTCAGCACGCACGGGCCGATGAGCAGGCCGGCGAGGATCTCGCCCACCACCTGCGGGGCTTTGCATTTGCGGGCCACAAGGCCGCAGAACTTTGCACTGAGGATGATGATTGCCAGATTACGGAAAACCGAAGTCACAAAACATCCTACCTTTCCTTTTTAAATACGTTTTATCCCTTTCCTGCTTTCCGGAGGAACTCCCTTCGTCACGGCTCACGCCGTGCCAGCTCCCTCTTAGAGGGAGCTGGCGAGCAGCGCGAGACTGAGGGAGTCCTCCGCACCGGAAAGCAAGTATATTATAGTCTTCTTCCACAAAAAATGCAAAATATTTTTTATAGAATATTTTTCTCCAAACGCTTGACAGATGCCGCATAGCTTGCTATAATAAATTGCTGTCTGAACAGACAAGCCGCACGGCAGGCGCGACGCCGCGTCCGCCGTGTACCCTTGGCTCTGTGATTGCAGGGCCCTTAAGTCCAAAAGGAGGTGCTACAAAATGGCAAAGTACGAAACCATGCTGATTACCAGCGCCGCTCTCGACGAGGAGGCTACCGCCGCTCTGGTTGGTAAGTTCAAGTCCCTGATCGAGGCTAACGGTACGATCGATTCCATCGACGAGTGGGGCAAGCGCCGTCTGGCCTACCCCATCAACGACGAGGAGGAAGGCGTCTACACCGTGATCAACTTCACCAGCGAGCCCAGCTTCCCCGCTGAGCTGGACCGTGTGTATAAGATCACTGAGGGCGTTATGCGCAGCCTGATCGTTGCTCACGAGGAGTAATCCTTCGTTGACAGAAAGGGAGACCGTAAAATGTTGAATGTCGTCGCCATCATGGGCCGCCTTGTGGCCGACCCCGAACTGCGTACCACGCAGCAGGGCACCAATGTGTGCAGCTTCCGCATCGCCTGCGACCGCAATTTTGCACGTCAGGGCGAACAGCGTCAGGCCGATTTCATCGATATCGTTGCATGGCGCCAGCAGGCCGAGTTTGTGAGCAAGTATTTCCAGAAAGGCAGTCTGATCGCCATTGAAGGCAGTCTTCAGACCCGCCAGTATCAGGATAAGAACGGCAACAACCGCACCGCTGT
>CAKSZM010000048.1 GCA_934525735.1 uncultured Faecalibacterium sp.
ACAAAAATTCCAGTTTGCTGTACTCGTTCCCAGCAGGGTTTGGGGCAGGCACGCCCCAACAAGAAGCTGTCCCAAAGTGGCAAGAATTTTCAAGAATTGAAAATTTGTGGCCACGGGACGATTCTTGCTCTTACCTAATATGCTCAAATTCGATTTTCTGTGATTGTTTCCAGATTGTTAAGGCGCACAAGCAGCAAAGGAACTTCTTTCTTCTAAAGTGGTGGTGCTCACCGTGAGCACCACCACTTTTCTATTTTATATTTGAAGCTCAGAATCATTATTTTCACAGTTTTGAGCAGTGACAGCGATTTAAAATCATCTTGCAAACCGATGTGAAATATGGTATATAGGTTATACGAAGTATCGCCAAAATGATGTGTGAAGAGAGGTGCAACCATGACCGCCGTGATCTACACCCGCTATTCATCTGACAGCCAGCGAGAAGCGTCCATTGAAGGACAGCTGCGCGACTGCAAGGACTACGCCGAGAAGAACGGCATCACCGTGGTCGGCACCTACATTGACCGTGCCTACTCTGCCAAAACGGATGACCGCCCAGACTTTCAGCGGATGATCAAGGACAGCGGAAAGAAAATCTTCGATGTGGTTCTGGTCTGGAAGCTGGACCGCTTTGCCCGGAATCGGTTCGATGCCGTGAACTACAAGTACCAGCTGGAAAAGAACGGTGTCCATCTGGTGTCTGCCATGGAACCCATCTCGCAGGGGCCTGAAGGCATTATGGTGGAGAGTATGCTGATCGGCATGGCGGAATACTATTCCGCCGAGCTCGCCCTGAAAGTGGCGCGCGGTGAGCGCGAAAACGCCCTCCAGTGCAAGTACAACGGCGGTATGGTGCCGCTGGGCTTCACCATTGGCAAGGAGGACAGGCTGTACCATATCGACCCGGAGACGGCTCCCATCGTGCAGGAGATCTTCAGACGGTATGCCGACGGCGAACCGGCCGAGAAGATTGCAGCATCCCTGAACGAGCGCGGTCTGCGTACCCGCACCGGGAAGCCGTTCGTGAAGAACAGCTTCTTCCAGATCTTCCGCAACCGCCGCTACATCGGCGAATACCGATACAAGGACATTGTGACGCCGGGCGGCATCCCGGCTATTGTTGATCAGGACTTGTTCGACCGGGTGCAGCAGCGTTTCGAGCAAAACAGGATCGCCCATGGTCGGCCTGCAAAAGAGGATGTGAGCTATCTGCTGACGACCAAGCTGTTCTGTGGCAAGTGCGGCACCCTGATGGGCGGCGAAAGCGGCACCAGCCACATGGGAAACACCTACTATTACTACAAGTGCGGCAACGCCAAACGCCACGGCAAGGCGCACTGCAACCTGAGAGCCATCCGCAAAGAGCCGCTGGAACGGTTCGTGGTGGAGACTGCCATCAAGGTGATTTTCAGCGATGAAATCATCGAACGGCTGATAGATTTGATCATGGAAGCCCAGCAGCAGGAGAACACCCGCCTGCCCGTTCTGAAGGACCAGCTCCGGGATACAGAGAAGCGGCTGGCAAATCTTCTGGAAGCCATTGAACAGGGCATCCTGACCCCGACCACCAAGCAGCGGCTGGACGAACTGGAAGCCCGGAAAGAAGCTCTGAACACCAGCATTCTGGAAGAAGAGCTAAAAAAGCCCGTCCTGACCCGCGAATGGATGCGGTTCTGGTTTGAAAAATTTCGCAAGGGTGACATGAGAGACATGGAACACCAGCGGCAAATCATTGATACCTTTGTCAACTCGGTCTACGTTTTTGACGACCGGGTCGTGCTCAATTTCAACTTCACGGACGATTCCAAAACCATCTCCCGTGAAGAGGTGTTGGGTTCGAGTGCTGTGGACAATGCTCCACCAAAACAAGAGCCTCTGACTTCGGTCAGAGGCTTTTTTGTTGCGTCATCCACTAACCCACGTCAGAGCGGGACGGTACAGGGCTCGAACAGCAACAACGACGACCGCGGCCTGCGGCCGAAACAGGGAGGAGTTGTTGGGGCAGCGTTCTGATTTTTCAAGGCCCCGCCAAGGGGCTGAAGAAAAATCAGCAAACGCAACCCGTAAGGCGGTGCGCAGCACCGTAAGCAATCAGCCCAGCGGGCTGTTGCTTAGCCCGCGGTGGCCAACCTATAGGAACGTCTGCCAAGAAAGATGCTGCTGACTTCTCAATCGTCAGAACAGCAGGAACGAGCAAAGGCAGGGTATCACCATGGAGGTGGTGCCCTGCCTTTTGCTTTGCATCCCCCTATATTTTGCGTTTCGGGTCGATCGCTGCGTACGTCCGTACACAGTCCGTACGCACGTACGCAGGAAAAAAGGAAAGTTCTGGCATATAGCCGTGGTCTTTTGCCAAGCTGTATGGTATACTCAAGCCAGTGAGCATACTGACCAGATTATAACAAAGAGGTGTGTCATAATGGGATATGGCTGGGCAACAGTTTTCACTTTGGCAGCATGGTTTGCAGGATCGGTTCTTGACGCAATTCTGGGTGACCTCGGATTGAGAACATTGTTTTCCATCATCGTAATGGGATGCTGCATCATGAAATACATAAAGGACAACAATCACTCCAATTGACACGCAGGGTTTGGGGCAGGCACGCCCCAACAAGAATCTGTCCCAAAGGGACACAACATTTTCAAGAATTGAAAATTTGCGGCCACGGGACGGTTCTTGCCCTGTCGTCGCCATTGCAATTGTAGTCATTCTGTGATACAATGCTTCTGACAGGAGGTGTTTTCACATGATGCAGACATTTGTTCGTCCATCCCGCGATTTGCGCAACCATTACGCTGAAATTTCAGAGTTGCTCAAAAATCACGATCATGTGATCATCACAAATCATGGCCGTGGAGAATCCGTTCTCATCAACATGGAGGACTACGCAAAGTACGAGGAATTCCTGCACCAGCGGTATGTTGCCGAAGCACTTGCCAAAGCAAAACAGCAGGCAGCTGACCCCAGCACCCAGTGGGCAGACCACGAAAGCGTATGGGAGATGCTCCATGAACAGTATGACGTATAAAATCAAATATCTGCCCCTTGCCGTGCAGGATTTGAATGATGTCGCCCGGTATCTTTCGGGGTTCTATCCCAAAACCGCCAGCCGGGTGCTGAAAGAGATGCGGGATAAAATCACAAAATTGGGCGATAACCCAAAGATGTGTGAAATCTATCCCACTGACCCCGTCTACCACAAAATGGTCGTTGACCCGTATCTGGTGTTCTATCAGGTCAACGAAGAAGCCAGAATCGTAGAAATTCACCGTGTACTGTGTGGTTCATGGAATCTTCCGCAGTATCTGGAATAATGTTTTCAGGGTCGACTGCTGTGGAGAACGCTCCGCCAAACGAAAGTCTCCAACTTCGGTTGGAGGCTTTTTGTTGTGTCTGCCTCTGTCAAACGTCAGAGCGAGGACGGTACAGGACTCGAACAGCGACAACGACCGCGGCCTGCAGAAACATCTGCCAAGAGCAATGCCGCCGGATGGCCTTATTTTTTGCGTCACAAAACGAGACAGACCCTCTCTTTTCGCAGAGAAGATCTGTCTCGTTCGTTCTTCCGATATTCTGTACGTTACAGCGCCGAATAGCCGAAGCTGTTCACCAGCGCGTCGATATGCTGGCCGGCCTTGCACATGGGGCAGTCGCGGCTGTCGAAGCTGGCGTAATCCGGCAGGCTGGCGGGGTCGAAGATGGAGGTGACCTCGTAGCCCAGGCACTCATGGGTGGTGGCGAAGATGGCCGACAGGCCCGCCACCATGCCGCCGTAGTAGTTCACCGCTTCGATGGCGGCCTGCACGGTGTAGCCAGTGGTGATGGACGCGGCCAGAATGAGCACATGCTTGCCCTTGACCATTGGTGCCAGATTATCGCGCAGGATGATCTGGCTGCCGGTGGTGTACTCCGGGGTGACCACATAGATGGTCTGGTGGGCGTTCATGTTGGCAAAACCGTCCTTGGTCAGCTCGTTGGCCAGACAGGTGCCGATGACCTGCGTGCCGTCCAGACAGAGCACGGTATCCACGATGGTGTTGTGCTGGTAGGCCGCCACAAGCTCCTTTGCCACGGCCTTGGCCTCGGACAGGCGGGACTTCTGGGTCGTAACGTCGATGTAATAGTTGATATGGCTGTGGCTGGTGGCAAAATGGCCCTTTGCCACGCGCAGGAACAGATCGCTCTTCTTGGTGGGAAGCTTTACCATATTGATCATCGAAACAACACTCCTTTTCAGGTTTTGTCGGCCGTTACACCGCAAAATACAAAAACCGCGGCAGCAGTTCCGCCGCGATTTTTCTGCGTTTGTATATCCTTATTGTACCGGAAAACCGCACTGTGCACAAGGAACAATTCCACTAAAAAACTTTGCTGATTTTGCATCACATCGACAAAAGCATGGATACAAATTGCCATTTCAAGGGTGCAAAAAGGCCCGCGCCTTGCGGTGCGGGCCGGAGATGCGACAGAAATCAGACGGATTTCGGCATAATAATGCTAGTGATATTCCAACCTGCATGGACATCACCGTAGGAATCGGAAGTGTTGCCCAAAGCAGTCGTCTTGGGATAATAATAGATGCTGATTTTCTTGGCATCCGTATAATCAATGCCGGTGAACTTCACATGGTTTTTATAGGTCTTATTTGCATCCATCGGACCATCACATACGCTGTCCACCACAACGCCTGTAGAACCAGCACCGTAACTGACAGTTTTGCCGTTATTATAATCAACGCTGATCTTATAATAATACTTTCCAGCAAAGAAACTATCGACAACAGGAGAATGCTCAAAGTCACATTCAAAGACGCCCGTCTTATTAAGATCACCATTGAACACAGCATGGGACAAAGTCTGCTTATCACTGCTGCCGATTCCCCAGAAGCTGCCGGAGCCGCCAAAGCTCAGGGTGCCTTCCGGCTTCTCGGAGTAAGGCTGATTCGGGTTGTTGGAGCAGCCGGTCAGGGAGCCAGAGACCGCCACAGCAGCAGCGGCCAGAACCGTATACTTCATAAAATCACGGCGGGAAAAGGTATAGGACATGATCGTTCCTCCTTTAAGTACAGTTATCATTCATTGCCGGGTCCGGCAAAAACTTTTACGCACGGGTCACGTCGGCGG
Source organism: uncultured Faecalibacterium sp. (assembly GCA_934525735.1). GTDB lineage: Bacteria > Bacillota > Clostridia > Oscillospirales > Ruminococcaceae > Faecalibacterium. The sequence continues at coordinate 5,125 of CAKSZM010000048.1, forward strand.
CAGTCATGTTGAAGGTGATGGTCTTGTCTGCCACGAAGGTGGGCATGTAGGTCACCTGCAGGTTCTGCCAGCCCTTGGGAACCAGCAGCATCAGCTGCAGGTAGCCGCTGCCCTGCGGGGGCAGGGTGGTCGAGTCGGAAAAGCTCTGGGAATTCTGATTGTACAGCGAAATGTTGGCGCTGCACTCCACGCTCTGGCCGTCGCAGGAAGCTGCAAAGTCGGTGGAGGCTGCTGCCAGCGCATGGAAGTTTGCGTCCACATTGTTCAGCGGAGGCACAGGGTAGGCTGCGTTGATCTCGGCCAGATTCTGAGCGCCGATGGCAAAGGTCTTGTCTTTGGTGCGGTTGACCACCGTGACCAGAACGGCAATGTACTCATAGCCTGCCTGTGCAGGTGCAGTATCGATATTGATCAAGCTGGTCAGCTGGACACCCAGACCGTTCCAGTTGCTTACCTTATCGCCGACCTTGACGTCAACGATGGTATCGCCGCCGTTCTGCTTGCAGCCCCCAAGCAGGCTGGCCGCGCCCACGGCTGCTGCGGATGCACCGGCAGCCTTCAGAAATGCACGGCGGGAAATGGAGTTGGACATACTACAATCCTCCTTAAAATACGGAAACAGATATTTCCAGATTCCTCTATTCTGTTTATACCCTTTCCGCGCAAAAAGTGCAAGTCTTTTTTACAGAATTAACGGCAATTTCACAGGAATATCACCCTTCTGGCGTCAATCCCTTGGCACGCGTTTCGCTGGTTTTGACCAGATTTAAGAGGCTGGGTGTATACAGCGGGAACTCTCGTGTCAGGCTCTCGGTGGTCATGGCAAGGCACTCGGGGTCCTTCACGCCCTCGCCGCCGTTCACATCATGCCCGGCCAGCAGCGCTTCCACGTTGGATTCGGACATGCGCATCACGGCATCGGAGCAGCCGCGCCAGCGGATGGGGTCGATGCTGAACATGCTGGCCGCGTTGTGCGGTTCGGCCGAATACAGCAGCCGGAACATCTTGGCCACGGCCATCATCAGGTAGGAGCTGACCTCGGTGGTCAGAGCCTTGCTGTGGCACTGGCCGATCTTGGCGTACAGCACGTTCAGGCTGTTGGAGATCAGCTTTTTGTTCATCGTGGGCAGCACGCTGCCGTGGTAGACGTTATCCTTCATCTTATCGGGGTTGGGGATGTCCTCAGCCGAAAGCATCATGCCGTTGCGCTCTGCGCTGCGGCCCAGCAGATAATCGCAGGAAACATTATAGTAATCAGCCACCCGCACCACAAAGTCCAGGCCGCATTCGCGGATGCCTTTCTCGTAGTGGGACAGCAGCGCCTGCGAAACGCCGAGATCCTCGGCGGCCTGCTTCTGGGTGATGCCGCGCTCCTTGCGCAGCAGCTTGATGATACGGTTGAATTCCATGATACTGACTCCTCGGTGCATCGGATGATTGGGGGACATCCTTGATTTTTGGTTTACAACAGGTTGATTATACACAGTGGAAAATCTTTTGTAAAGCAAGAAAAACGACGATATTTTTGGTCAAATTTCGTCATTTTTGTCAAAAGTCTTGCTCAGGACACCATATCTATGTTAAACTAGAGGTATTCACGCATACATTTTGTGGCCGCACCGCCGCCGCAGAAACTGAAAAAATCTGGCAGGCCGTCCTGTTTTCTGCCGGATTTTCCGCTCCTGCAGCGGCGCCGCAGCCGGATTCTGAACCAAAGAGGTCTTTTCCATGAAAACATTCAAGCTTCATCTCATCCGCCATGGCATGACCGCCGGCAACCTGCAGGGCCTGTACATCGGCAGCGGCACCGACCTGCCCCTGTGCGACGAGGGCCGCGCCCAGCTGAACGAGCTGAAGGAGCGGTTCGAGTATCCGCAGGTGGACACCGTGTTCTCCTCGCCGCTGCTGCGTGCGGTGGAAACTGCCAACATCCTGTTCCCCAATGCTCCCCACACCTTCACCGTCCATGACCTGCGGGAAGCCGGTTTCGGCAAGTTTGAAAATAAGCCCGTAAAGGAGCTGGTCCATGACGAGGACTTCAAGAAGTGGATCACCCCCGGCTCCGGCTATGTGCCCGAGGGTGCCGAGCCGACCGAGCAGTTCCATGCCCGCTGCGCCGAGAGCCTGATGAAGCTGTTTGAGTACATGATCCGCATGGATGTGACCGAGGCCGCCTGCGTGACCCATGGCGGCGTCATCATGAGCATGCTCAGCCAGCGCGCCGTGCCGACCCGCCGCCCCGAGCAGTGGATGGCCGACCCCGGCTGCGGCTACACCGTCCAGACCGATGTCCAGCTGTGGATGCGGGACCGTCTGGTGGAAGCCATCGACATCGTGCCCTTCGGCTACGCCGACACCCTGCGCGGACAGGCTGAGACCGAAGAGAACGAGGCCTTTGAGTAAGGAATCGGTTACAATCCGCGCCCTTCCCTTGACAGAATCTTCGCAATCCTTTATTGTATAAGGGAACGTTATTTACAGGAGGAAGTCCCCATGTCCCAGTCCATTTCCCGCCGGTCATTCCTGAAATGTGCCGGCTCCGGTGCGGTCAGCCTTGCGGCGGCGCTGCTCACCGGTGTATCCGCAGCTGCGGCGCAGCCCCGCCTGACCGGCGAGCCTGCTCTGCTGGACGGCAAAGCCGCCGTGGAGCTGTTGGGCTATGCCCCTGCGCAGGAGATGGGCAGTGTTCTGGTGTACCTCTCGGTGGAGAACCTCTCGGCAGCGTCCCTGCCGGTGGACGCCAGTTACCTGCAGAGCCGGGAGTTGCGTACTCTCGGCGACCTGTACGGCATGGGCACCGGTTTTACCGCCGTGTGCGACGGGCAGAACGTCCGCTGCGGCAGCTTTGCCGCCCCGCTCTACGGCGAAAACGCAGCCGACGCCTCGGTGTTCACCCTGAATCTGGCGGCGGGCCGCGGCGCGCTGGTGCACTGCTTCTGCGCCGTGCCGGAAAACTGGCAGACGCTGGAGCTGACCTGGCACCCGGATTTTGCCGCCGGGCGCAGCGTGACCTTCACCGTGCGCCGCGATACCGACGAAGTGGCCCTCGGCCCTGTCCCGGCCTGCCCCGCCGAAGTGGGCAGCGTGGTGGACCTGTAAGCCATGCAAAAAGGCCTGCCGCACAAGCGCTTGTGCGGCAGGCCTTTTCTGATTCTGTTGTTACTGCAGCTCGATCTGCTTGCAGTAGTCCACGATGTGGTGGAACATCTGCTCCACAGCGGGTGCCATGGCGGCGGGGCGCTGGACGGCCAGACCCACCACGCGGTATTCTTCCGGCTCAATGGGGTAGATCTTCACGGCGGCCTTGCAGTCCCGCAGCAGCATCTGCGGCATGATGGAGATGCCGAGACCAGCTTCCACCATGGCCACATTGGACTGGTCATCAATGACATGGCAGCGGCGTTCCGTGCTGATCTTATATTTCTTAAGGAACTGTCGCATCTCTGCGTCGGTGGCGTCGCACTGGACAACGAAGCTCTGGCCGTTCATCAACGCCGGGGTCATCACGCCGTTTTCCGGTTCGGGCCAGTCCTGCGGCACGATGCACAAAAGCGGCTCGCGGAACAGCTCAGTGAGGTTGAATTCTTCCTTGCAGGTAGAGGAAAGGAACGCAATGTCCACCTGACCGGTGCGCAGCCATTCCTTGACGTCATCATAAGTGCCCTGATAGACTTCGATCTCGATCTGCGGGTAGTGGGCCATGAAGCTCTTGAGCAGACCCGGCAGCAGGGATGCACACACCGAGTTGAAAACGCCCAGCTTCACCTTGCCCTTTTCCAGGCCGTTCAGGCGGGCGATGCCCTGCTTGAGGGCCTCGTCGCTGTTGAGCACGTCGCGGATGGAGGGATACAGGGATGCGCCGTAACTGGTCATGGAGACGCCGTTCTTGCCGCGGTTGAACAGAGCAAAGCCCAATTCCTCCTCCATCACGGCAATGGCGTGGCTGATGGCCGACGGGGTCAGATGCAGCTGCTGCGCTGCCTTGTTGAAACTGCCCTGCCGCGCCACCGCGTCAAAGATCTCGTAGGAAAATAGCGTCATGCCCAAAGCCTCCTTCCTTCTGATCTGGTTTGGAGACGCCCTGATTCGCTGTGAATCTTTTTCATCTTTTGTTTGAGATAGTTCAATTATCTTCTTGATTGTACTATCCATCCCGCATCCTGTCAAGCATTTTTTGCCCGAATCGTGCGCTTTTCCGGCGCATTTGTCCGTCCTGCTGCAGGAAACCCGCCTGTGCAGCCGTTTCTGTTCCGGGAGGGATATTTTCTCCCGCATTTTTTCATGGAACCGAGGTATTTTTATGTCCGAAACACTTTCTGTCAAGACCCGCCGCGGACTCAGCGGCACCGCCCTCAAGTACATCGCCTGCATCACCATGCTCATCGACCACATCGGCGCTTCCTGCATCGAAGCAGGCATCCTCCGCCCCGCGCTGGATGCGGGCACCCTTTCCGCCGATGCGCTGGCTTCTGCGCCGCTCTACCAGCTGGACAGCGTGCTCCGCTTTACCGGGCGGCTGGCCTTTCCCATCTTCTGTTTTCTGCTGGTGGAGGGCTTCGTCCACACCCACGACGTAAAGAAATACCTCGGGCGGATGGTGCTGTTCGGGCTGGTCAGCGAAATTCCCTATGACCTGGCTTTCTTCCGCTCCCCCTTCGACCCGTCGCAGCAGAATGTTTACTGGACCCTTGCCCTCGGCGTGCTGGCCATGGCCGGGCTGAAACACTTTGAAACACCGGAGGGTATCGTCAGTTGGCAGGGCTATCTGTGCGCCGGCGGCTGCGCACTGGCGGCGCTGCTGGCCAATACTGATTACAATGCCATCGGCGTCGTCATCATCTGCGCGCTGTACCTCACCCGCCGGGACCGCAAGCGGCAGTGCATCATCGGGGCAGTTCTGTTTGCCTTCGAGCTTACCGCGCCGCTGGCCTTTTTGCTCATCTGGTTCTATAACGGCCAGCGCGGCAAATGCGGCAAAGCCCTGCAGAAGTGTTTTTACGGGTTCTACCCGGTCCACATCGCCCTGTTGGCGCTCATCACCAACTGCCTGCTGTGACCGTACCGGACGCCTTTGCAATTTTCGTCTCTTTCCCCCTGTGTGATTTGAAAATTTCTCCGCCCGGAAATCCCGGGCGGTTTGTTGTTTCTTTGTCCCGGTTATGGTATACTTACTGGGTATCTTGCCTTATATAATAGTTTCCCTGAAACTGAGAAGGATGTGAACCCATGGACGCACTGGAACAGGCCCGCGCCGAGATCGATACGGTGGACGCCCAGCTGGCCGCACTGTTTGAGCGGCGGATGGCTGCCGTGCTGCAGGTGGCCGAATACAAACGTGCCCACGGTCTGCCCATTTACGATGCAGCCCGGGAGGCTGCCGTGCTGGAAAAAGCCGCCGCACGCATTCAGGAGCCGGCCCTGCGGCCCTACTATAAAGACCATGTCCAGAACATGATGGACGTGGCCAAACAATACGAGTCGGAGGTTCTGGGGCAGAACCGCGCCGCCTATCAGGGCGTGGAGGGTGCCTTTGCCCATATCGCCCTCAAGGCGCTGTTCCCCCATGCTGAAGCGGTGAGCTATTCCACATGGGACGAGGTGTTCGACGCGGTGGAGCGCGGCGATGCCGCACACGGCGTGGTGCCCTTTGAGAACAGCCACGCAGGCGACGTGTCCGCCGTGCTGGACCTGTGCTATAACCACCCGGACCTGTGGGTGGTGGATGTGTATGATCTGCCCATCTCTCAGAATCTTCTGGTGCTGCCGGGCACCCGGCTCGACCAGATCCGAAGCGTCTACAGCCACCAGCAGGCCATTGCCCAGAGCGAGACTTTTCTGAAGCAGTTCGGCCTGCCGGCCAACGCCATGCCCAACACTGCCATGGCGGCAAAGTTCGTGGCTGAAAGCGGCGACGCCTCCAAAGCGGCCATCGCCAGCGTGGAGACGGCCGCCCTCTACGGGCTGGAAGTGCTGGTGCCCAGCATCAACACTGACGGCGACAACACCACCCGCTTCATCGTGCTCAGCCGCGAGCGCCCCACGGCGGGCAACCGGTTCTCGCTGCTGTTCACGCTGGACAACAAGCCCGGCAAGCTGGCCGAGGTGATCCAGGTCATCGGCCGGTTCGGCTACGATATGGAGTCCATCAAGAGCCGTCCGCTGCCCCACGTCCCCTTTGATTATTATTTTTACGTCGAGCTGGTGGGCGACCCTACCGCCGACGAGACCGCCGCGCTGCTGCGCGAGCTTGACCGCACCTGCCGTACCGTGCGGCTGTTAGGAGTGTATACGAAATGAGCGAATTTATCGGAACCAAGCTGACCATGAATCTGGGCGAGCGCAGCTACGACATCATTGTCAAGAGCGGCTCGCTGGAAAACCTGTATCAGTTTGCCCGGCTGGACCGCCGGGTAGCCGTTGTCACCGACAGCGGCGTGCCCGCCCAGTATGCCCAGATGGTGGCCGACCAGTGCAAGGACGCCCGCATCATCACGGTGCCGCAGGGCGAAGCCAGCAAGAGCTTCAAGATTCTGGAAACCGTCCTCCGGCAGATGCTGGACTTCGGCATGGGCCGCGGCGATCTTGTAGTCGCCGTGGGCGGCGGCGTGGTCGGCGATCTGGCCGGGTTTGCCGCTTCCATCTACATGCGCGGCATCGACTTCATCAACTGCCCCACCACCACCCTCTCCATGATCGACTCCTCCATCGGCGGCAAGACCGCCGTGGATCTGGGCGACACCAAAAACATCGTGGGTGCCTTCTGGCAGCCCAAGCTGGTCATCGTGGACCCGGACACCCTTACCACCCTGCCCCGCCGCCACTTCATCAACGGTCTGGCCGAAGCGGTCAAGGCCAGCCTGCTGGCCGACCCCGAGCTGTTCGCGATCTTTGAAAATGGCGATGTGGACGACCAGATCGGCGAGATCATCTGCCGCAGCCTGCGGTTCAAGAAAAACATCGTCGAGCAGGACGAAACCGAACAGGGGATGCGCAAGGCGCTCAACTTCGGCCACACCATCGGCCACGGCATCGAAGCCGTCAAGGGCATCAAGGGCCGCCGCACCGTGGGCCTGTTCCATGGCGAGTGCGTGGCACTTGGTATGCTGCCCATGATCGAATCCAAAGCGCTGCAGAAGCGTGTGCGCGCGGTGTACCGCCGCCTCGGCCTGCCCACCCGCACCACCTACGATAAGGAAAAGGTGCTGGCCGAAATGCTGCACGACAAAAAGGCGCAGGGCGGCCAGATCACCGTCATCAAGGTGCCCGGCCTTGGCTGCTGGCGTGCCGAGACCATCCCGGTGGAGGGTCTGCGCCCGTTGCTGGGCATGGAGGAATAAGCCATGAAAAACACCTTCGGCAGCGATCTTTCGCTGACCATCTTCGGCGAGAGCCACGGCAGGGCCATCGGCGCGGTGCTGGACGGCATGGCCGCCGGTGTACCGGTGGACGAAGCCTTTCTCGCCGCCTGCATGGACAAACGCCGTGCCCGGGGCGATGGCCTGTCCACACCCCGCGTGGAAGCGGACGCCGTGCAGTTTTTGTCCGGCGTGGTGAACGGCCATACCACCGGCACCGCCATCGCCCTGATGATCGAAAATCAGAACACCCGCAGCGGCGACTACGCCAAAACCGCCGACCTGCTGCGCCCCGGCCACGCGGACTATACCGCTTACGCCAAGTACCACGGCTTCCAGGACGCCCGGGGCGGCGGGCATTTTTCCGGCCGGGTGACCGCCGCCCTTGTGGCAGGCGGTGCCATCGTGCTGGACGCGCTGAACCGCGCCGGCATCGACATCACCACCCATATCGCAGAATGTGCCGGCATTGCCGACACCCGTTTTTCGCTGGATGATGCCGCCGCGCTGGCGGCACAGGTGGAAGCGCTGGCCAGCAAACCGGAAGGCTTTGCCGTTCTGGATGCCGCCGTGGAAGAGCCGATGAAGACCGCCATCCGCGCCGCCGGGGCTGAGGGCGACAGCGTGGGCGGCATGCTGGAAACGGCCATTCTCGGCCTGCCCGCCGGCATCGGCGAGCCGTACTTTGACAGCGTGGAAAGCGAGATCGCCCATCTGGCCTTCTCCGTTCCGGCGGTCAAGGGCATCGAATTCGGCACCGGCTTCGGCTTTGCCGGGATGCGCGGCTCGGAGGCAAACGACGCCTTCCGCATGACGCCGGAGGGTGCCGTGGTCACGGCCACCAACCACAATGCCGGCATCAACGGCGGCATTGCCAACGGGATGCCGGTGGTGTTCCGCACCGTCGTCAAGCCCACTCCCAGCATCTACAAGCAGCAGGAAACGGTGGATTATCTTGCTAAAAAGGACGCGCAGTTGTCCATTCAGGGGCGGCACGACCCCTGCATCGTGCCCCGGGCGGCCATCGTGCAGACCTGCGCCGCCGCACTGGCGGCGGGCGACCTGCTGACCGCCCGCTACGGCGAGCGCTGGATGACCCACCCCACAAGCTTCCGGAAGGAGGACGCATAAATGGAATACGGACTCATCGGCTGCAAGCTGGGGCACTCCTACTCCAAGATCATCCACGAGATGCTCTGCGGCTACCACTACGACCTTTGCCCTCTGCCCACCGAAGAGGAAGCCCGCAGCTTCCTGACAAAGCGGCAGTTCAAGGCCATCAATGTCACCATCCCCTACAAGAAACTGGTGATGGAATACTGCACCCACATCGACCCCCGGGCCAAGGCCATCGGAGCGGTGAACACGGTCGTGAACAAAAACGGCCTGCTCTACGGCTACAACACCGATTATCTCGGCTTTGCCTACCTGTGCGACGCCCACGGCGTAGATTTTTCAGGCAGAACCGTGCTTATCTTAGGCACCGGCGGCACCCACAATACCACCAGCGCCGTGGCGCGCGACAAGGGCGCGGCAAAGATCCTGACCGTCAGCCGCCATCCCGACCCGGAAAAGGGCGAGCTGAGCTATACAGAAGCCGTTTCCAGCGGGGCGCAGATCGTCATCAACACCACCCCTGCCGGCATGTACCCCAACGCGGGCGTGTGCAATCTGGACGTGGCCGCCATGCCCGGGCTGGAAGCCGTGCTGGACGTGGTGTATAACCCGGACAAAACCGAGCTGATCCTCCGCGCCGA
>CAKSZM010000049.1 GCA_934525735.1 uncultured Faecalibacterium sp.
GAATACCCCGCCGTCTATCATTGTGCCTGCACCGTGGCACAGAATATTGAGCAGCGCCACGGCTGGCATTGCAGCCGTGATGAAGTGCTGTACCTGATGCTGCACATCTACCGTGTGCAGAACTGCGAAAGCAACTGATTTTTTGAATGTTTCCGGTTCCGGAGATGCGCGCGTCCGGACCGGATGCAGATAGAGTTATCCACAAACGGAGGTTTCCCCTATGGATCGTGAGAAGTTTCTGAAAAAGCTTTTTCCGCTGATCGGCGGGAGCGAAAACACCAGCCTGTGCGAGTTTCAGGACGGCATCCTTTACGTCACCCTGAAGGATGCCGGTCTGGCCGATGAAAACGCTGTGGCAAAGCTGCCGGATGTTGCATCCGCCGCCCTGCGCCGCGGCCGCCTTACGGTCACATTCGGGGAACCGGAAAGAAAAGAGGAGGTTCCCTTTATGGCGAACAAAAATACAGACTACCGCGCGCTGGCGAAGGAAATCCTTGCCAATGTAGGCGGCAAGGAAAACGTGACAAATTGTTTTCACTGTATGACCCGACTGCGCTTCAACCTGAAAGACATGGATCTCGCCAATATCGACGCGATTAAAAAGCTGAACGTTTTTGGCGCTCAGATTACGGGCGGTCAGCTCCAGATCATTATCGGCAACTACATCAACGAGGTATATGATGCTGTCTGTGAAGAAGGCGGTTTTACCAAACACGCCGCCATTGATGAAAAGGCCGACGATCTTCTTCCCGAAGCAAAGAAAAAGCTTACATTTAAGGGTGTGCTCAATTCCATTCTGGATGCTTTCGTGGGCAGCATCGTTCCCACACTGCCGATTCTGATTGGTTCCGGAATCATTAAAGCTATCATTCTGCTACTCACCCAGCTTGGCGCTGTCTCTGCCGATAGTCCCACCATTGTTACACTGAGCTTTGTAGCAGATGCCGCTTATTATTTTCTCCCCGTCTATATCGGCTTCTTTGCTGCCAAAAAGTTTAATGCCACTCCCGCACTTGGTGCTTTAATCGGTGCCATGCTGATCCATCCTACCTTCGTCCAGATGGTGACCGAAGGTTCCGGCGGCAGCGTCTTTGGCCTGCCTATCTATGCGGCCTCCTATAGCAGCACTATTTTCCCCTCTGTTCTCAGTGTATGGGTCATGAGCTATGTCGAGCGCTTCATCTCTCGCCATTCTCCTAAAAGTCTGCGTGTCATCCTGCAGCCTACTCTTACCATTCTTATCATGACTCCGCTATTCCTGTGTCTTCTGTGCCCCATCGGCGCAATGCTTTCTTCCGGCTTCTGTTCCGCAATGATGGCTTTCTATTCCTTCTGCGGTCCCATTGCTGTGGCTGTGTTCTGCGCCATCGTCCCCTTTGTGGTCATGTTCGGTATGCATGTCGGCACAGTGCCCTTCTGTGTTCAGGCTCTTGCCAGCACAGGCATTGAACAGATTATGATCCCCGCATTTTTCCTTTCAAACTTCACACAGGGTGCCGCCTGTCTGGCTGTCGGCGTTAAGACCAAAAAGAGTGATTTGCGCGCTTTGGCTTTTTCCTGTGCATTTTCTGACATCGTTCCCGGTGTCAGTGAACCCGGTATGTATGGCATTACGCTGAAATATAAAACTCCCATGGCCGCCGCTATGATCGGTGGAGCTGTCGGCGGTTTCTACATGGGACTGATGGGCGTAGGTGCCAATGCCTTTGTCACTCCGAATATTTTTGCTCTGGCTGTTTATATCTGGTCCGTCTCCAATCTGATCAATACTGTGATCGGTGTTCTGATTGCTATGGTCATTACGTTTGTCCTGACCCTGTTCCTGTATAAAGAATCCTGATAAGGAGGATTTGTTATGGCTCGTTTTCCTGATAACTTTCTGTGGGGCGGCGCAACTTCTGCAGCACAGTACGAAGGTGCTGCCACGGAAGGCGGCCGCGGACTTTCTCATATGGATTACGTTCGCTTTCTGGAACGGAAGCCCGGCGAAGAAGGCCGTGTGCTGAAGATCACGCCGGAGCTTTTCTCCGAGTATCAGGCTCACCCTGAAAAATACAATTTTCCATTTCGCAGAGGTGTCGATTTCTATCACCACTACAAAGAAGACATTGCGCTCTTCGGCGAGATGGGCTTCAAGACATTCCGCATGAGTATTAGCTGGTCCCGCCTGTTTCCCACCGGCCGGGAGGATGCCCCTTTACCCGATGGCGTACAGTTTTACCACAATGTTTTCCGCGAACTGCACAAATACGGGATCGAACCGCTGGTCACGATGACCCACTATGACATTCCTGCCACTCTTACCGAAAGCATCAACGGCTGGGAAAGCCCGGAGATGGTGGCGCTGTGGACACACTTTGCAAAATTTCTGATCGATGAGTACAAGAACGAGGTGACCTACTGGCTTACCTTTAACGAGATCAATATGGCTTCCAACAGCAGCTATCTTGGTGGCGGCATGTTTATAGAAAAGAGCAGCCGCACTCCGGAGAGCTGCATCCATCAGGCTTTGCATCACATGCTGGTGGCCAGCGCCATTGTGACCAGATATGCCCACGATACCGCGCCGCAGTGCAAGATTGGCAATATGATCGCACGGCTGCACAACTACGCCTATACCTGCCAACCAGCAGATGAGCTGGAAACCATGAAGGCAAACCAGCTCAATCTTTTTTTCGAGGATGTTATGGCCCGCGGCCACTATCCTCAGACCATGCTGAACTATTACCGAGACAATGATATCCATATTGAATGGTATCCGGGCTATCAGCAGATCCTTCAGGAAGGTACTGTAGATTTTCTTTCCTTCAGCTATTATTTCACCAGCGTGGTTTCTGGTGATCCTGATAAAAAAGAACCTCTGGGTACATTTGTGCGTCAGCTGAAGAATCCTTACCTCAAGCTCAGCGATTGGGGGTGGGCCACCGACCCCACTGGCCTGCGCATCACGTTGAATGAACTGTACGACCGTTATCAGAAACCTTTGTTCATCGTTGAGAACGGTCTCGGTGCACATGACAAGCTGGAAACGGACGGCACTGTACACGATGCCTATCGCGTTGACTATCTCCGTCAGCACATCGAGGCCATTCGGGATGCCATCGGGGACGGTGTGCCGGTGATGGGCTACACGCCGTGGGGCTGCATCGATCTTGTGAGCATGGGAGATGCGCAGATGTCCAAGCGCTATGGTTTCATCTATGTCGATGCCGACGACGAAGGCAACGGCACCTATGACCGCTACAGAAAAGATTCGTTCTACTGGTACAAAAAGGTCATTGCCACCAACGGCGAAGACCTGATCTGATTTTTCCACAGACACAAAAATACCGGTGCAGTTCAAAAAGCTGCACCGGTATTTTTTTACTTTTCCGTCACATCATGCCGGGTAGGCTGGCCCTGTTCAAAGGCCACGGCGCTTTCCAGCACACCCTTCACCATGCTCTCCACATCCTCGTGGGTATAAAAAGCCGTGTGGTCGGTCAGGATAACGTTGGGCATGCTGCGCAGAGCCGCCAGTTCCGGGTTCGGGATCACATCGCCCATACGATTATAATAATACAGGCCGTTCTCGTTTTCCAGCACGTCCAGCCCCGCCGCGCCGATCTTGCCGCTTTCCAGCCCGGCGATCAGTGCATCGCTGTCGATCAGCTTGCCGCGCGCGGTGTTGATGATGACCGCACCGGGCTTCATGGCATCAATGGCTTTGGCATCGATCAGGTGATGGTTCTCCTCCGTGGCGTTGGTGTGCAGGGTGATGACGTCGCTTTCGGCCAGCAGAGTCTCCAGCGGCACATACTCGGCGATTTTTTTCACCTCATCGTTCTGGTAGAGGTCGTAGGCCAGCAGGCGGCAGCCGAAGCCGGACAGATGCTGCAGCACCGTGCGGCCAATGCGCCCCGTGCCGATGACGCCCACCGTGCAGGTGGAGATGTCCCGGCCGATCTTGCCCTTCAGGGAATAATCCTGTGCTTCGCCCCGCTTGAGGATGTGCCCTGCCTTGCGCAGACTCATGAGCATGAGCATAATGGCAAAGTTGGCCACGCCGTTGGGCGGGTAGTCCACATTGGCCACCTTCATGCCCAACTCCCGGGCGGTCTCGCGGTCCACATGGTCGTAGCCGATGGAACGGCAGCAGATGACCTTGACCCCCAGCTCATGGAACCTGCGCACCATGGGCGCGCTCATATCGCAGGGCGTCACCGAAACAGCATCGTACCCGGCGGCCAGCGCGGCGTTTTCCAGCGTGGGATACTCCTGCGTATAGCCGAATTCAATGCCCATCTTCGGTGCCAGACGCTGCGCAATCCCCAGTTCATCGTAGGGGCGCAGCGTGTAGAAAAAGACTTTTGTCGCCATAGAATTTCCCTCCCGTTCTAGTTTGTCCCCATTGTAGCACGTTTTGCCCCGATGGATGAATTTTTTGAGGTGAATTTTGTTCATCCTCCATGTGAGGATTCATCTTTCCATGCGAATGATGCAAAAAGAGTTGTAAAAAGTCGGAAAAGAGGGTATGATAGAACCACTTGCAAGTATACATCATTGAATCAAAGGAGTGTGCCCTATGCGCGCTTATGAACGGCTTTTGAATTATGTCCGGGTGCATACCACCTCGGACGAGACCTCCGGCACTCACCCTTCTGCCGAGCGGGAGTTCGACCTTGCCCGCCAGCTGGTGGAAGAGATGAAGGCTCTTGGCATGGAGGATGCCCGTGTGGACGAGCACTGCTACGTCTACGGCACCCTGCCCGCCACCCCGGGCTGTGAGGACAAGCACGCCCTCGGCCTGATCGCTCATATGGACACCGCCGACGATGCCAGCGGCGAAAACGTCCAGCCCGTGATCTGGGAAAACTACAACGGCGGCGATGTGACCCTGCCCGCCACCGGCATGGTAATGAAGCCCTCGGTGTTCCCGTTTCTGACCTCCATGAAGGGCGAGACGCTGATCACCTCCGACGGCACCACCCTGCTGGGTGCCGATGACAAGGCCGGCATCGCCGAGATTTTGACCGCCGTGGAGACCCTGCAGGAAAAAGGCCTGCCCCACGGCAAACTGTGCATCGCTTTCACTCCGGACGAGGAGATCGGCGAGGGCGCAGAGCTGTTCGACATTCCCGGCTTCGGCGCAGATTTTGCCTACACCGTGGACGGCGGCGACGCCGGTTCCATCGAGTACGAGAACTTCAACGCCGCCTCTGCCACGGTCACGGTCCACGGCTTCTCGGTGCACCCCGGCACCGCCAAGGGCACCATGATCAATGCGTCCAACGTGGCCATGGAATTTCATGAGGCTCTGCCCGCCACCGCCCGCCCGGAGACCACCGAGGGACGCCAGGGCTTCTACCACCTGTGCCAGATGTACGGCGATGTGTCCACCGCCAAGCTGGGCTACATCCTGCGCGACCACGACGCGGCCAAGCTGCAGTTCAAGAAGGACAACATGCTGGACATTGCCGAGTTCCTGAACGGAAAGTACGGCGAGGGCATCGTTGAGGTGGAGATCAAGGACAGCTACCGCAACATGCTGGAAAAAATCAAGCCGCATTTCCACTTAGTAGAGACCGCACGCAAAGCCACCCGCATGGCCGGGCTGGAGCCGGAGGAGATCCCGGTGCGCGGTGGCACCGACGGTGCCATGCTGAGCTGGAAGGGTCTGCCCTGCCCCAATCTGGGCACCGGCGGGTTCAACTTCCACGGCGTGTGCGAGTGCATCACAGCCGAGCGCATGGACCGCTGCACCGACATTCTGCTGAACATCATTTCTCTGTACGCAGAGTGATATCTCGTTTTTTATAAACAAATGGGAGGGTATCTGAATGGATACCCTCCCATTTGTTTAACCTACATTGATATGTCCCACCGGCATGATCTTGCGCTTGTTGTCATCGGGCTTTGCCGTCAGGCTCATGGCCAGCGACACCGGACCGACACGGCCCGTGAACATGACCAGCATGTACAGGATCTTTGCCCCGCTGTTCAGCTGGCCGGTCACGCCCACCGACAGACCAACCGTGCCAAAAGCCGAGCAGGACTCAAAAATGGCATCGATGACCGACACCGCATCCGAAGTGTTGTAGTAGACCACCACAGCGGAACCAAATGCCGCCAGTGTGCCGATGACGATAATGGTCAGGGCACGGTAGACCGTTTTGGCCTCAATGTGGTGCTCGGCGATCACACAGTCGTCCCGGCCCTGCGCCACGCTGCGGATGGTCAGGATGATGACCGCGAAGGTGGTCACCTTCACGCCGCCGCCCGTAGAACCGGGCGCCGCGCCGATGAACTGCAGCACGCTCATGAGCAGTTTTGTGATCGGCCCGCAGGCCGCAAGGTCAATGGTGTTCATGCCGGCAGTTCGGGTGGACACCGACTGGAACAGCGCCGCCATCAGCTTGCCGGGAACGCTCAGCTTCCCCATGCTGGCAGGGTTGTTCCACTCCATCAGCGCGATGAGTGCCGCGCCGCCGAACCACAGGATCACCGAGAACGCCAGCACCACCTTTGCCTGCAGGGACAGCCGGCGCTTTTTGTGGTACTGGCCGATCTCCACCCAGACCATAAAGCCCAGACCGCCGGAGATGATCATGAACATGATCACAGCCTGCACATAGTAGTTGTTGACATAAGGCACCAGCGAGGAATACGCCCCAAACCGACCGAACAGGTCAAACCCGGCATTGCAGAACGCCGAGATGGCCGTGAACATACTGACCCAGATGCCTTCCGGCCCGAACTGCGGCACAAAGGCAAACAGCAGTAGCGCAATGCCGATGCCCTCGAACAGACCAGCCAGCCCGACAACGATCTTCAGCACGTCCTTGGCCTGCGCATAACCGTCGGCCGAGACGCTCTCGCCCAGCAGCCGCAGATCCCGGAAACCCATCCGCCGCCGCATGGCCAGTGCAAAGAAGCTGGTCAGAGTGACCAGCCCCAGACCGCCCACCTGGATCAGCAGCAGGATCACTGCCTGCCCGAAGTAGGTGAACTGCGTCCAGGTGTCCCGCACGACCAGGCCGGTAACGCAGGTGGCGCTGGTGGCCGTGAACATGGCGTCCAGCACGTCCAGCCTGCCGTGGCGGCTGGCAATGGGCAGGCTGAGCAGAAAGGTGCCCAGCGCGATCACGATGACAAAGCTCACGCAGATGAGCTGGGTCGGTGTCTGCAGGCCCTTGCGCTTGCCCGCCGGGCGGCGGAACGGATTTTTCCACTTTGCTTTTTTCATAAGCTCCTCCGCATGCGGCAAAACCATGCCGCAGCTGTATTTCATTCCTTTTATAGCATACACCATTTCGTCCGCGGGTTCAACTTGATTTTTACCGTTGGATGCGGTATTATAATAAGGTCCTGCGTCTCCGTAGCTCAGTTGGATAGAGCGCAAGCCTCCTAAGCCTGAGGCCCCCGGTTCGAATCCGGGCGGGGACATCCTTTTAAGAAAATGCGAAGGTCATTTTTCCATGTGAAAGACGATCTTCGCATTTTTATTTTGAACCGAACCCCAAAATTAGCCAGCTAATGAGATTAGCTGAAATTTTGCTTCCAGCTAATAAAATCGGGTTTCCAGCTAATTTGCTCCAAAACTACTGTGACCCGCATCCAGCTAAAAAAGGTGGATGTTCTGCTGTAAATCAACGTAAAATTGAGAAAAAATCTTCTCGTGCCTGCTCAAAGCACGATTTCTCCATACATAGCGCATTCGTTCGCTGTTCCTCTGAACAGAAAGAAGAATGCGCTTTTTTCTTTTTCGGGCCGAACTTCCCGAATCATTCAAAAGGAGGGTCATCCATGAAAAAAGTTCTGACCGTCACGATCGACGGTATCCACTACCATGCTTCCCGTCCGGCAAACTGCCGGGACTGCTTCTTCTGGAAGAACCGGAAGAAGGGCTGCGTTCTCGGCAAAGAGAACTGCTACTATCTGATCGAGCCGCCCAAAGGCCCCAGCAAGTGCGAAGGCTGCCCCTACAAGCGGGCAAAGCCCTGTGTGTTGGTTCCCTGCTACCTCCGACTTGGTAAGAACCTGAACCAGCGCGATACCATTGTGGTTCGGAAAATCGTGGGTGGCTATGTGAAGCTGCTGTACCCGGATGAAGCGTACACAAAAAGTCAGATCGAGGAGATTCTCGTATTTGCTCTGGAAATGCGCCGCGTGAAGGAACAGCTGAAAAAGCTGGGCGGTATGGAGTTCTAGAGGGATTCGAACCCTTGACCTCTCGGATGCGAAAGATGACCTTCGCATTTTCTTTTGGATGTGATATACTTGGCTCACTAGGTTGGAACGTGTGCCCTTGATCATAAAAACAAGAAGCTGCAGAATGTTGAGGGTGCAGCAAAATGCAACGAGTGTGAACGATACTTTTGTGACGGTACAATGCCACGGGTATGAAAAACAAAGAAAGGCAGAGCTAAGAGTTATGACGATTCAGGAATGTTATAAGAAAATGGGTGCAGATTATGAGGATGTGCTCAAGCGGCTATATAGTGAGAGTATGATCCGTAAATTTGCCAGAATGTTTTTGACTGACGACAGTTATCCAAAGCTGGAACGGTCATTAAAGGAAGAAAATGTAGAGGAAGCATTCCGCGCGGCACACACGCTCAAGGGTGTATGCCAGAACCTTGGCTTTACCAATCTCTATCAGCCCACCTATGAGCTGACGGAGGTGCTGCGTGCGGGCACACTGAAAGGTGCAAAGGAATGGTTTGACCGTGTGACAGAACAGTACAACATCACGATAGAAGCCATCCGCGCGGTTCAGTAACGCAGGCTGCCCCACAGTTTTCCGCCCACCATGTGCGTTGATACAAAAAGCCGCATCGACTGACGCAAAGGAATCGAACCTGCGTTGCTTTTGTGAATAAATATATGAAAATTCATTGAAATTCCTTCACGGTGGTGGTAAAATATTTTTATGTCTCTGTCATGCTGTACTTATGCCTTTTTCAAGTACCTTTTTGTGGTATTCGGGATCGCAAAACGGGACGCACGCATTGCCGTGGGCGGGTTTTACAGCGCACACTCTTGCGTGCAGTGATGTATGATCAGCAAGCCATAGCGGTTTTGCCAGAAAACGGCAGCTGCCCAAGAGTTGTGAGGAGAACGATTTCGTGAACAAAAGAACATTACGCCGCCTTATTTCCGTGCTTGCGGCACTGGTAATGGGGCTATCCCTGCTGACCGGATGCGGAACAAAAAGCGCAGAACAGGTACAGGAGCAGGAGGATGCCCAGACCATTCAAGTGTATCTGTGGACCACCAGCCTGTACGAAAACTATGCGCCCTATATCCAGGCGCAGCTGCCGGATGTGAATATCGAGTTCATCGTCGGCAACAACGATCTGGATTTTTACAAATTCTTACAGCAGAACGGCGGTCTGCCGGATATCATCACCTGCTGCCGGTTCTCGCTGCACGATGCTGCTCCCCTGAAGGACAGCCTGATGAACCTTGCCACCACCAACGAGGCAGGTGCTGTGTACAACACCTACCTCAACAGCTTCAAAAACGCGGATGGCAGCGTGAACTGGCTGCCGGTATGTGCCGACGCACACGGCTTTGTGGTCAATCGCAGCCTTTTTGAGCAGTACGATATTCCTCTGCCCACCGATTACGAGAGCTTCGTTTCGGCCTGTCAGGCGTTTGAGAAGGTAGGCATCCGGGGCTTTACCGCCGATTATGCCTACGACTACACCTGCATGGAAACGCTGCAGGGACTTTCCGCTGCCGAGCTTACCACTACGGAAGGGCGCAAGTGGCGCACCGCTTACAGCGACCCCGCCAGCACCGCACGGGTCGGTCTGGACGATGCCGTGTGGCCGGGGGCGTTTGAGCGGATGGCGCAGTTCATTCAGGATACCCACCTTACGGCGGACGACCTTGCGTATACTTACGATGACGTGATGGACCTGTTCCGGAACGGGGAGATTGCCATGTACTTTGGCAGCTCTGCCGGTGTGAAGAAGTTTCGGGACGAGGGCACCGACACGACTTTTTTGCCCTTCTTCAGCCAGAACGGCGGTAAGTGGATCATGACCACCCCGTATTTCCAGGTCGCGTTGAACCGTGATTTAGAGCAGGACACCGCGCGCCGCAATAAGGCCATGAAGGTGCTGAACGTCATGCTCTCCGAGGAGGCGCAGAACCGCATCGTTGCGGACGGGCAGGATGTGCTGAGCTACAGCCAGAATGTCCCCCTGCGCCTGACCGAGTACATGAAGGACGTGCGCGATGTGGTGGAAGAAAACCACATGTATATCCGCATCGCCTCCAACGATTTCTTTGCCATTTCCAAGGATGTGGTCTCCAAAATGATCGCGGGCGAGTACACGGCAAAACAGGCGTATCGGGCATTCAACACCCAGCTTCTTGCCGAAGAAGCACCCGCCGCGGACGAGATCGTGCTGACCTCCGGGAAGGGCTATTCCAACGTGTTCCACGCAGACGGCGGCAATGCCGCCTTCTCTGTTATGGCAAACACGCTGCGCGGCGTTTACGGCACGGATGTGCTGCTTGCCACCGCAAACAGCTTTACCGGCAGCGTGCTGCAGGCGGACTATACCAAAAAGATGGCGGTTTCCATGATCATGCCCAACGGCCTGATGTCCCGCCGGCGCACCATGACCGGCGCGGAGCTGAAGGAGACCGTCCGCGCCCTTGTGGAAGGCTGCGAGGGCGGCTTTGTGCCCTTCAACCGTGGTTCGCTGCCGGTGGTCAGCGGCATTGCCGTGGAGGTAAAAGAGGATAACGGCAGCTATACCCTGACCGGCATCACTCGCAACGGACAGCCGCTGCGGGACGACGACACCGTTACCGTGACCTGTCTGGCAACGGAAAAGCAGATGGCAGCGCTGCCTGCGAGCGAAAGCGGAACGCCTGCGGGCGAAGATACATGGGTGAAAAACACATGGCGTGATCATGTCTCCGGCGGCGGCGCAGCGCTTGCAGAGCCTGAAAACTACATGACACTGAGGTGAGGGGAATGGCAGACGAAAAGCGTAGACCCAAACGCAGCTGCCATCCCCGGCAAAAGTGGCTGCCTGCCGCTGCCGCGACCCTTCTTCTGGTTTTGCTGGCAGCTTGTTTCAGTACCCGGTACATCTTGTTTGTGTCGCAGACCATCTATCAGGAAAGCACCACACATCTGGAAGAAGTGCTGCATAAATCCAATAATATGCTCAGCGAGATGGTGCGCAAAAACCTGACCTATCTGCATTTGTACAACGGCTTTCTGGAAAATGCCTCGGACGAGGCCGAAATTCAAACGTACATTGAGGAAGCACAGCAGGCGAGCGGCTTTGCCGGCTTTTACTTTCTTTCCTATGACGGCAATTATATGACGGTGACCGGGGAGACCGGCTACCTTGGCCTGCAGACAAATCTGGACGAAAGGCTCTCTAAGGGCGAGGATATCGTTATGAATGCGGCGCTGCCCGGCAAGCCTCAGATGCTTGTGTTTGCCTGCCCCAAAACGCAGGGCAGCTACCGGGGCTTTGCCTACGATGCCATTGCCATTTCCTACTACAATGATGCGGTGCTGAAATTGCTGGACAGCTCTGCTTTTCAGGGCAATGCCAGCAACTATGTGATCTACCCGGACGGGCGGGTGATCATCGACAATTCCGTAAACCGCAAGGAACCGATCTACAACTTCATTGCGATGATGCGCGAGCATTCCGACCTTTCCGAGAAACAGATCCTTGCTCTTTCGGATGCCTTTGCGCAGGGCAGCAGCGGAAACCTGAGGGTAAAGCTGGGCGGCACCAGTTATTATCTGGTCTACGAGGGCACGGCGGTCCAGAACTGGACGATACTGGGACTTGTGCCTGTCAGCATCGTCAATGCCAGTCTGGATAAGCTATGGTTCTATACAATACAGATTGTGGCAGGCATCACCATAGGCATTGCCGTGCTGGTCATTCTGCTGATTGTGCGCAGAGGCCATGCGAACCTACGCCGGAAGAATACCGAGATCTCGTACCGGGACGAGCTGTTCCAAAAGCTCTCGCTGAACGTGGACGACGCCTTTCTGATGCTGGACGCAAAAACCCACAAGGTGGATTATGTCAGCCCGAACATCGAGCGGCTGCTGGGCATCCCGTGGAGAGAAGTCCGGCAAAATGCCTTCGCTCTGGACAAGCTGGGCGCCCCGGAGCAAGGCGAAAACTTTCTGGATGGGCTTCTCAGCGGACAGCAGCGGGAATGGGATCTCGAGTTTGAGCATCTGGAAACAAAAGAGCGCCGCTGGTTCCACATCATCGCCATAGGCAGCGAGGTGGAGGGCAGAACCAAGCACATCCTTGTCATGTCCGACCGCACCGCCGACAAGCAGGTAAATCAGGCGCTTTCCGATGCCGTTGCTGCCGCCGAGACCGCCAACCGCGCCAAGAGCACCTTTCTTTCCAATATGTCCCACGATATCCGCACCCCTATGAACGCCATCATCGGCTTTACCACGCTGGCGATCAGCAATATCGACGATAAGGACCGGGTGAAGGATTATCTTACCAAGACCCTTGCATCCAGCAACCATCTGCTCTCCCTCATCAACGATGTGCTGGATATGAGCCGCATTGAAAGCGGAAAGATCCATCTGGAGGAAGTGGAGGTCAACCTTTCGGATGTGCTGCACGATCTGAAAACCATCGTCAGCGGGCAGATCTACGCAAAGCAGCTGGAGTTCTATATGGACGCGATGGATGTGACCGACGAGGATGTTTATTGCGACAAGACCCGGCTGAACCAGATCCTGCTGAACCTGCTGTCCAACGCCATCAAGTTTACCCCGGCGGGCGGCACGGTCTCGGTGCGGGTGCGGCAGCTTGCCGGTAAGGTGCGCGGCTGCGGGCAGTACGAGTTCCGCATCAAGGACAACGGCATTGGCATGAGCCGGGAGTTTGCGAAAAAGATCTTTGAACCCTTCGAGCGGGAGCGCACCTCCACGGTAAGCCGGATACAGGGTACCGGCCTTGGCATGGCCATTACCAAAAACATCGTGGATATGATGGGCGGCACCATCGAGGTGCAGACCGCGCAGGGCAAGGGCACCGAGTTTATCATCTGCCTGCCCATGCGCACACAGGCCGAGCAGCGTCCGGTGGAAAAGATCACCGAGCTGGAAGGCCTGAAGGCACTGGTGGTGGATGACGACTTCAACACCTGCGACAGCGTGACAAAGATGCTGGTCAAAGTGGGGATGCGCGCCGAGTGGACCCTTTCCGGCAAGGAGGCGGTGCTGCGTGCGCGGCAGTCCATCGAGATGAGTGACGTTTACCACGCCTATATCATCGACTGGCGCTTGCCGGATATGAACGGCATTGAGGTCACCCGCCAGATCCGCAGCCTGCACGATGATACGCCTATTATCATCCTGACCGCCTACGACTGGTCGGATATTGAGGTGGAGGCAAAGGCCGCCGGCGTAACCGCCTTCTGCTCCAAGCCCATGTTCATGTCCGATCTGCGCGAGACCCTGATGAGCGCCCTTGGGCAGAAACAGACGGATGCGGCGCAGGAGCTTCTGCCCGAAAAAGATGCCGACTTCAAGGGCAGGCATATCCTGCTGGTGGAGGATAACGAGCTGAACCTCGAGATCGCGCAGGAAATTCTGCGCGAGTACGGCTTCCGGGTTGATACGGCAGAAAACGGTGCAGTGGCGGTGGAAAAGGTCTGCACGGCAGCGCCGGGCAGCTATGATCTGGTGCTGATGGATGTACAGATGCCGGTGATGGATGGCTATACTGCCACCCGGAAGATCCGTGCACTGGACGACCCGGCCCGGGCAAAGATCCCGATCCTTGCCATGACCGCCAACGCATTCGACGAGGATCGCCGCAACGCGCTGGAAAGCGGCATGGACGGCTTTTTGTCCAAGCCCATCGTGATCGGCGATCTTGTGCATGAGCTGCGCAAGATCCTGTGAGCCAACCGCCGATCAGGCAAAATAAATAAAGCACCCGCAGCATTCGCTTCCTGAGGTCAAGAGCCTCTGCGAAGCCTGCTGCGGGTGCTTTTGCTTTTGT
>CAKSZM010000050.1 GCA_934525735.1 uncultured Faecalibacterium sp.
GGACACCTGACCAAGGCTTTCAGCGGCCTGCTTGGCCAGCTCGTCGATCATTGCTTGCATGGATGTTCTCTCCTTTATCTCTTCGTGTTTCTGAGCGGAGGCAAACAAAAAAGCCCCGTCCCCTGCCCGGCCGAAGGCCAGACAAAAGGGACGAAGCTTTGAAAAATTCTGCTCCGCGGTACCACCCGGTTTCCGCCCGCGCACAGGTGCCGGGCAGCTCTCAGAACGCCGTAACGGG
Organism: uncultured Faecalibacterium sp.; assembly: GCA_934525735.1. GTDB lineage: Bacteria > Bacillota > Clostridia > Oscillospirales > Ruminococcaceae > Faecalibacterium. Next base: position 239 of record CAKSZM010000050.1, read on the forward strand.
GCGCAACCGTCCTGCGCTAATAGGGCTTGCCGTTCGCACAGGCCGCTCAGGAGCGAACTTCAGCACAGGTACAGCCGGAAGCCCTTTCAGCCGGTGAAGCTTCTCTCTTTGCCGTGCACGCCATGCCTACTCTCTCCGTCGCTGCGTTTGGGAGTATTCAGGTTCATAACCGTTGTTATGTTACCACATTTCGCGCCGGTTTGCAAGGGGCAGAAGCCGTATTTCAGCGGTAGCACTTTTTGCAGGCGGTGAAGCCGCGGGCTTTTGCCGTGGAAATATCCACTTTCTCCGGGCCTTTCATACCGCTGCAACGGGGATTGCTGTGGTACTTGTGCCCGCTGATGGTCGGGATCCAGACCATCTGTCCGGTCTTTTTGCCGGAAGAAGCGGCGCCTGTATTCTTCTTTGCGGGGGCACTGCCTGCGGCGGTGCGGGATGCACCGGAGGAAGCCTTGGCCGCTGCCTGAGAAGCCGCTTTCTGCGCGTCCAGCGTTTTCTGCCCTGCTGCGTACAGGTCGGCGATCTCGCTGGTCTTATCGCCCAGTGTCACCGCGCCGTTCTGGATGTCCAGAATCGGCATCCCGTTCACATCCAGCGTACCGGCATAGACACCGTAAAGAGTCATCTGCTGGGCAGGAGCCGCCGCTTTGAACGCTTCGAACTTCGACTTTTTGACAGCGACATACCACACACCGTCAGCGGTATCAAAGCCAAAAATGAAGGCGGTATCATTGCTGGTAGCCGCACTGTAGTTCGGCTTGCCGGTAATAGTGATCCTCTGGCCGGACGGCTGCGCCGTTGCCTGCGAATACGGCACCGTCTGGAATGTGCTGGTGTCCGTTGCCGCAAGAGCTGCCGGGCAGCACAGCAAACTCATGCACAGGGCAAGAGCCGCCGCCAGAACACGAAAACGCTTTTTCATAAAGTTCATCCTCCTGTTTGCCGATAAACCGGCTATTTTATGTTTTGATAGTATCCCTTGGCGTTTTGTGCAGCAATTCTCAGGATGTGTTGTTTTTCAGCCCGATGCGACACATTTCGATGGCGTTTGTTTTATTGTATAACATTTTGTTTTATATTTCAATATAACAATTCGTTATTCATATACTTTCTTCTATAAGCATCTGACTTTCAGAGGTAGTATATGTACGAACGGATCCGGAATCTGCGGGAAGACCATGACCTGTTTCAGAAAGATCTTGCCGCGTATCTCAAATGCACACAGGTCTGTTACTCCAATTATGAGATGGGCAAACGCGATGTTCCCACGGACGTACTGATCGCTCTTGCCCTTTACTATGGTACAAGCACCGACTATCTTCTCGGCCTGACCGATGATCCTTCGCCTTATCCAAGGCATTCTGAATAATAAAAAAGGCTATCGCACCGTACTTTGTGCGATAGCCTTTTTCTGTAATATCCTTACTTTGCCACGATCTCGTCAGCCAGAGCATCCATCTGTGCTTCGGCGGCGGCATTGGCAGCCGAGCGGATGGTGACCACATTGTCGCAGACGGTGATGTTCTTCATGCCTTCCAGTTCGGCGCGCATGAGCTTTGCCGCCATGGGTGCCCAGGTGCCGTTTTCCATCAGGCCGACGGTGCGGCTCTGGAACGCCTTGGTCTTGAGGTGCGCCAGCAGATTTTCCATCGGCGGGAAGAGGAAGCCGTCATAGGTAGCGCAGGCCAGAACGATCTTGCCGCAGCGGAACGCTTCGGTGACAGCATAGGATACATCGGTGCGGGTCAGATCCATCTCCACCACTTTTGCACCCTTGGCACGCAGCTTTTCGGCCATGGTGTGAGCGGCGGCGCGGGTGTGGCCGTGGATGGAAGCGCTGGCCACAAGGATCTTTTCCGGCTCTTCCGGCTTGTAGCTCGACCACATGTCGTAGTAGTTCAGGTACTTGCTCAGGTCTCCGGTAAGCACCGGGCCGTGCAGCGGGCAGATGGTGGCAATGTCCAGCGCAGCGGCCTTTTTGAGCAGGGCCTGCACCTGCGGGCCGTACTTGCCCACGATATTCAGGTAGTAGCGGCGGGCTTCGCTGGCCCAGTCGGCCTTTTCGTCAAACTTTGCCACTGCCCCGAAGCGGCCGAAGCCATCCGCCGAGAACAGCACTTTCTCGCTGCTCTCGTAGCTGACCATGACCTCCGGCCAGTGCACCATGGGTGCAAATACAAAGGTCAGGGTGTGGGCGCCCAGCGTCAGGCTCTCGCCGTCCTTCACGGTGACGCGGCGTTCTTTTGCAATGGCATCCGCGCCGAAGAACTGATCCATGTACAGAAAAGTCTTGGCGTTGCCAACCACCTGCATTTCCGGGTAGAGCGCCGCCAGCTTTGCGATGTTGGCACCGTGATCCGGCTCCATGTGGGAGACGACCAGATAATCCGGCTTGCGGCCTGCCAGTGCTTCGGTCAGATTTTCCAGCCATGCATCGGTGGCGCGGCTGTCCACCGTATCCAGAACGGCGGTCTTTTCGTCCAGAATGACATAGGAGTTATAGCTCACGCCGGTAGGCACCGGGTACTGGCTCTCGAACAGGTCGATGGTGGTATCATCCACACCCACACCCAGAATGGCTTCGCTGATCTTTTTCACGCTCATAATGTCCGGTCTCCTTTTATTTTTATGCTGTACCGCGCGGAGCGGTTTTGTTTCTAGGAACATTTCTCAGTATAGCACATTGTCAGAAGTTTGGCAAGAGGGAAAGAATCCGCGTCCTTTACTGCTCCCCGCTCTCCGGCAGGCGGGCAGACACCGGCCTGCCCGGTTCGTTGTCCAGTTCCAGCAGGGCGGCAGCGGCATTCTCGTCCATGGTCTGCACCGCCCGCAGCTTGCGGCTGATGGCGCGGCTGCGCACGCCGATGAGGTTGTCCAGTTCTTCATCGGTCTGGCGCAGACGCTGCTGCATCTTGGAAAGCCCCTGCCCGAACTTGTCGAACTCGGTCTTGACCGCACCCAGCAGCTGCCATACCTCACCCGAACGCTTCTGGATGGCAAGGGTCTTGAAGCCCATCTGCAGGCTGTTGAGCAGCGCCGCCATGGTGCTGGGGCCGGCAATGTTCACCTGATAGTCTCGCTGCAGCACTTCCAGCAGGCCTGCATTCACCACCTCGGCGTACAGACCCTCAAAGGGCAGAAACAGGATGCCGAAGGCCGTGGTATAGGGCGGCTCCACATACTTTTCGCGGATGTCCTTTGCTTCGCTGCGCAGCACCAGCTCCAGAGCATGGCGGGCGTTCTCCACAGCCTGCGCGTCACCGGAAGCCTGCGCGTCCTGCAGGTGGGCATAGGTGTCGCCGGGGAACTTGGAATCGATGGGCAGCCACACGGTGCCGCCATCCGCGCCCGGCATCTTGATGGCGTACTCCACCCGCTGGGTGCTGCCCGGGATGGTGGCTACATTGGTGTCGTACTGCTCCGGTGCCAGAATTTCTTCCAGAATGGCACCCAGCTGGATCTCGCCCAGAATGCCGCGGGTCTTGACGCCGGAAAGCACCTGCTTCAGTCCGCCCACATCGGCAGCAAGATTCTGCATTTCGCCCAGACCTTTGTACACCTGTTCCAGCTGGTCATTCACGGCCTTGAAGCTCTCGGTCACACGCTTCTGCAAAGCGTCCTGCAGCTGTTCGTCCACCGTATGGCGGATCTCGTCCAGCTTCTGAGCGTTCTGTGTCTGCAGAGCGGTCATGCTGTCGGCCAGCGTTTTGCGCATTTCTTCCAGCTTGCGGGCGTTGGAAGCTTCCAATCCCTGCAGGCGCTGTTCCATGGTCTGCTGCTGGGTGCCCTGCCCGGCGGTGAGCGCCGCACTCAGGCTCTGCACGGAAGCCTGCAGTGTCTCGCTGATCTGCCCCATTGCGGCGAGATTCTGCTGATTCATTTCGGCAAGCTTTGCCTCGGTCTGCCGGTTCTGGGCTTCCAGCTGCTGGCGCAGCCATTCTTTCAGTGCGGCGTCATCCCGGCTTGCCGCCGGTTTTGCCGAGCGGTACAGCAGCAAAGCCATCATCAGGCAGATAGCCACCAACAGAAAGGTGTACAGAAATGCTAAAAATTCCATATGTTCTCTCTCCCATTGCAAAATCCGGGCCTTGCACCCGCAAAGCCCGGATCTGCGTCTTTTTTATTTTGTCTGTTCTTCCCAGAAGGTCACCGCGTTATTCAGCCAGCCCTCGGCATCGGTGCCGCAGCCGGTACCGCAGCCGTGCGGAGCGTTCTGGTAAACGGTCTTTTTGTACGGCACGCCGTGGGCTTCCAATGCCTGTGCAAAAGCCGGCCCCTGTTTGCGGCCGTCCATCAGCGGAAGCACGAAGTCATTTTTTCCGTACCAGAAGTACGTGGGCGGATAGTCGTCCGTCACAGCGTCCGCCACGCTGGACCAGTAAAAGCGCCAGTCATAAACCGCCGGGTCCATCAGGACATGATACACCGGCTTCACCTCGTTGAAGTCAATGACCGGATACGCCAGAATCAGTGCTCCCGGCTTCGGCACACCGTACCGCGCATAGCCGATCTTGCTGCTGCCGAACAGTCCGGCCATCTGCCCGCCGGAGGAGTAGCCGATCAGGGCGTAGTCCTCGGTCTGCACCCCGAACTGTCCGGCATGTTCCGTGATGAACTGTACCGCCCGGCCAAGGTCTTCCAGCGGGGCATTGTCGGAAGCATCCAGAAACGTGCGGTAGCGCAGTACAAATACCGCGTATCCCCGCTCATGCAGCTGCGGCACCGAGGTCACGCCCTCCCGCAGCTCGCCGCTTGTGGTGGCAACGTTGCCGCCCATCACGATGGCGTATTTTGCGCCCGGCTGTTCCGCCGGGAAATAGTAAAGCTCCGCATCGCCCCGGGCCGGCACTGCCGCGATCTCTTCTGCCGTATACACCGGCCATGTGACCTGCACCCCGGCGTTATAATTGCGGATGACCATGTTCAGCCCTTTTGCGCTGTCCTCTGCCTGCGGTTCTCCGAGGTACTGAGCCACGGTCTCGTTTTCAAAGCAGGCCTGCAGCAGCCGGCAGTGCTCGTCCGAATTGCCGTAGACATAAATGCCGGATCCGGCAATGCTGGGGTTTTCCCGGATCTGTTTTATGGTGGTCTGCACCGTGATATCCGGCTGACCGTACTCTGCTGCAAACGCCGCCGGGAGCATCAGCAGGCACAGGCCGATGCTTAAAGCCCCAGCAAAAAGATTTCGTTTCGTCAATTTGTTTCTCCCTTGCATTGTTCTTCCCAGAAGGCAGCAGCCTTTACAAGCCAGCCCTCTGCATCGGTGCCCCGGCCGGTGCCGATGCCGTGCGGGGCATTTTTATAGTAGGTTTTCTGATACGGAATGCCGTGCGCCGCCAGCGCCCTGACAAAGTCATCGTGCTGGCCCGGCATCCACGCAGGGCTGACCGACATGTCATTGTCGCCGCGCCAGAAGTACACCGGCGGATAATCATCATCCACCGCATCTTTGAGGTTTGTCCAGTAGTATTTCCAGCTGCAGCTCGCCGGGTCGCAGCTGATATGGCAGGCGATCTTTGCTGCGCTCAGATCCACGATCGGGTATGCAAACAGCAGGACGCCCGGTTTCTGCACTCCATAGCGGCCGTAGCCGCACTCCCTGTTCGCAAACACACCGGCGATCTGCGCGCCGGACGAAAAGCCCACAAGAGCGTAATTTTCGGTCTGCACATCAAACTGTCCGGCATGTTCCGTGATGAGCTGCACCGCGCGGGCAAGATCGTTCAGCGGGGCATTGTCGGCACGGTTCTCTTCGATGCTGTACCGCAGCACGAACACCGTATAGCCAAGCTGATGCAGCTGTGCAGCAGCGGAGCAGCCCTCGCTCAGTTCGCCGCTGGTCCCCAGCGCATTGCCGCCCAGCACGATGGCATAGCGGGAGCCGGACTGCTCTGCCGGGAACCAGAACAGCTGCACTGCCGCCCGGGCAGGCGTCTGCTCGATTTCCTCCGGGGTGTAGACCTGCCAGGTCACCTGAACACCCCGATTGTAGTTTTCAATGGCGAGGTCCAGCCCCTCGGCACTGTCCTCGCCGTTTCCGGCAATGTACTGAGAGATCGTTTCATTCTCAAACATCCGCCGGGTCATTTCTCTGTAGGAATCGCCGAACCGGCCGTATGTCAGAATGCCGCTGGCTGCAACAGACGGGTTTTCTCTCAGCTGTTTCAGCGTCGTATCCGCCGTGATATCCGGCTGGCCGTACTCCGCCGCAAAGGCAGCCGGGAGCAGCGTCAGACAAAGTCCGATTCCAATGATTGCCGCAATCCATTTTTTCAATGTCCGCATCTCCTCGTATTATCTGCACTGTTCTTCCCAGAAGGCAACGGCATCCGCGATCCAGCCTTCGGCTTCTGTGCCGCGGCCCACGCCCACCGCGTGCCCCGCATTGTCGTAGTAAACTGCCTGATGCGTCACGCCTGCATCCTGCAGTGCCTTTTCAATTTCCGGGACCTGCCGGTTCCAGCCCATGCTCGCCAGCGTGCCATCGTTCCGCCCGCACCAGACATAGGTCGGCGGGTAATTTGATGTAATCTCCCCCGAAACCGTGTGCCAATAGTAATGGCCGCACGGTTTGCTGGGGTCCATCAGAACCGAGTAGACCGGCTTGAGCTCAAAGAAATCGTTGACCGGGTAGCCCAGGATCACCGCCGCCGGGGCAGGGATGCCAAGCTGCCGGTAACCGTACTTTTTGTTTTCCGAAGCGGCAAGGCCCACGATATGCCCGCCGGAGGAATAGCCAAGCAGGGCGTAATCTTCCCGCTGCACGTTGAACTGCGCAGTATGCTCATCGATGAACTTCATTGCCCGCAGGATGTCCTGCAGGGGAGCATCCTCCCCCGCATCCATAAAGGTACGGTAGCGCAGCACGAACACCGCATAGCCTTTTTCGTGCAGCTCCGACGCCGAGGCAAGCGCCTCGCCGAACTCACCGGTCTTGATATGAGCGTTTCCGCCTACGACCAGCACATATTTTGCGTTCGGCTGCTCTGCCGGGAAATAAAACAGCTGCACCATGCCAAGCTCCGGATCTGCCGCGATCTCCTCCGGAGTGTAGACCTGCCATGTTACCTGAACGCCGCGGTCATAATTTTTGATGGCAAGGTTCAGGCTCTCCGCCGCATCCGCCGCTTTTTCCGCACCGACATATTCCTCCACCGTCCTGTTTTCGTATGCCTTCCGGAGCAGTGCACTTGTCGCATCTGTACAGTCATAGGTCGAAACGCCGGTCGCGATGACCCCCGGGTCACTGCGCACCTGCTTCATGGTCATGTCCGGGGTGATATCGGCTGCAAAGTCCGCAGCCGATGCCGGCAGAGCCGCCGCTGCCAGAAGCAGACAGCCGCAGACGCCCGCCGTAAGGTACTGTTTCCACTCCTTTTTCATCTTCGTTCCTGCTCCTCCCAGAATTTTACCGCAGCGTCCAGCCAACCGTCCGCATCGGTCCCGCGGCCGATCGAGATCGCATGGGGCGCATCCGCAAATGCCGCCCGCTGATAGGTCACATGGTGCACCTGCAGGGCCTGCTCAAAGGCATCATAAGCGCTTTTGTCCGGTCCAAGGATCGTATCGTTATCGCCCCGCCAGAAATATACCGGCGGATAATCGTCGTCCACGGCATGATCCAGTTTTTCCAGATAATAGCGCCAGCCGCAGGAAGTCGGGTCATACAGCGTATGATACACCGGTTTGAGGATGGAGAAATCGACGATCGGATATCCCAGAAGCAGCGCACCCGGTTTCTGCGCGCCAAAAGCTCCGTAGCCGCACTTCCGATTGGCAAACACTCCTGCAACCTGTGCGCCGGACGAGTAAGCAACGACCGCATAATCTTCCGGTTGCACACGGAGCTGTTCCGCATGAGCCGAGATAAAGTTCACCGCATTGCCCAGATCCTGCAGCGGAGCGTTGTCGCCAAGATCCGTCCACGCACGGTAGCGCAGAACAAACACGGTATAGCCTTTTTCGTGCAGCTCCCATGCGGTCGGCAGGCCCTCGCCGAAGGTGCCGTTGATGGTCAGCGCATTGCCGCCCATCACGACCGCATATTTGCCGCCGGGTTCCTTGCCCGGAAAATAAAACAGCTGCACACATCCGAGCGAAGGATCCGCCTCGATCTCCTCCGGGCGGTAGACCTGCCAGGTCATTTGTACCCCGTCTTCCGTATTCTGCGCCGCAAGGTTCAGTGCTGCAGCCGTTTCTTCTGCTGCCTGTCCCCAGGCGTACTCCTGCAGGGTCTGGTCTTCCAGCCGGCTGCGGGTCCACTGCGTTCCCTCGCCGAAAGAGCCGTACAGAAACAGTCCGCTCTGCTGCATCACAGGGTCATTGCGGATCTGCTGCATCGTCATGTCCGGCGTGATCGCCGCCGCCTCTGCCGCACAGACGGACGGAATTGCGCAGAGAAGCTGTGCCGCACACAGCGCCGTGCATACCAGTTTCGTTTTCCAGTTCATTGATTTTCCTCATCTTTTGTTCCGCGCCTTTTTACAGCACGTCTTTTATGAAATAATTGTATCACATTCTCCCCGGTTGTCAAAACAATTCTGTGCAGTCCGGTGCTTGTACCGCACCGCAAATTCTGCTATACTGGAAATAGTTTGAAAAATAAGAGGGCGCGGGCGGTTTTGGGGCTGCCCGCCGGGATCAGAAAGTATGAGTAAAATGACCATCCGGCCCATGGAGCCGGAAGACTGGGAGCAGGTCTCCCGGATCTATCTGGAGGGCATCGCCACGGAATATGCAACATTCCAGACCGACTGTCCGCCCTATCCTGCGTGGGATGCTTCTCACACAAAAGAATGCCGCCTTGTTTTGGAGCTGGACGGCGTGATCGCAGGCTGGACCGCCCTGCACCGGGTGGATCCCCGGTGGTGTTACCGAGGCGTTGCCGAAGTGAGCATCTACGTTGGCGAAAAGTTCCGCGGTCGCGGACTGGGGTATCACCTGCTCACCGAACTGTGCCGCCAGGCCGAACAGGCCGGTTACTGGACGCTGCAGTCCACCGTCCTGCAGGACAACGCCGCCAGCCGTGCCCTGCACACCAAATGCGGGTTCCGTCTGGTGGGCCGCCGGGAGCGCATCGCCCGGGACTGTCACGGCCGCTGGCTGGACACTTTCCTCATGGAGCGCCGTGCAAAGGACGATGAACCGGCCGGATATAAAAAACTGTAACAAAAAATGGGCAGAGTGCAAAACAACGCACTCTGCCCATTTTCATTTCTATTTACCACTCTTCCCCGTCCGGGTCAGATACGCCGTCCACAACAGCCCCTGCGCGGGAGCGCTGGAACATGCTCTCCACCACCGCGCAGTATTTGTCTGCAAGGCAGACAATGACCGCCTCGCGGCAGGTGGGCACATGGCGGAAAGTCAGCGGCCACATGTGGCTTGCAATGATGCCCTGCTCTTTCTTTGTAATGCCGAACACCTTTTTGGCATTGACGCAGGCGCACCCCGGGTGGGAGAAGCCGTGCATCTCAAACAGACGGCGCAGGCCGTGGAAAGTGCCGGTGGTGTGCCAGTCGTACAGATAAAAATCATGCAGCAGCGCACCCACTGCCAGCGAAGTTTCGTCGGCGTGGAGATGCAGGCGGCGGTTGAGCCAGAAGCTGACCAGCGCCACATTCTTGCAGTGCTGGTAGGTAGTCACCGAGCCGTGCTGGATATATTCCCGCATCCGCTGCACATCCGGATGCTGATCGTATTTTTCTACGATGGCATAAAGCTGTTCGTGTTCTGTTTCAGAAAGATGCATTCTGCAAAGGTCCCTTTCGCCCGAATCGGGGGTTCAAAATAACATGGTCAGGAACGGAGCTGTACCGGGTTGGAATTGCCGAAATTCTCGGCATCCGAGGGGTTTTCCCGCTTGAGACCCAGATCCACCAGATACTGTTTGCCGTCGCCCAGCTCTTCCAGCTGAGCCAGCTTTGCCTTTGCCGAGGCTTCGTCCGGGTACCACTGGATGAGGAAGAAATTCTCCTCTTCCACCCCGTAGTACAGCCACTGGCCGTCTGCGCGGAGCAGATCGTCCAGATGGTCCACTTCTTCGCCGTCCGGCAGGCCGAGACCTTCCTCTGCGTAAAGGTTCTCCGGCTCCACCTGCAGCATCTCGATGACCTGAATGGAGCTTTGCAGATATTCATCCTGCGAAACGGCCTTGTCGGAAAGCTCCCAGCCGGTGAGAAATGCCTGCATGAGCAGATCGCGCACCGAGATGCGCGGCAACGTCGGATCCATAACCATTGTAAGTTCCTTCTTCCATAGGAGACAAATCTGTCTCATCAGTTTGTCCCTGCTGACCAGTATACGCCTGTGTACTGTGCAAGTCAACAGTTCAATTGTGAATTTTTTGTAGGTTCGTTCAAATATCCCGGAGTTAATCGACGGAAAAATCGAAAGTGCCGTTCAGCCATTCCACCGCCAGTTTCACCCAGTGGTGCCGATGGACGCTCTGTGCATCCACCTCCGCCGTGCTGATGCTGGTTCCATGGACGCCTTTTTCAAAAAGATGCGCTTCGCACGGGACGCCCGCTTTGTGCAGCGCCTGCAAAAGCATCAGGGTGTTCTCCACCGGAACGGTCTCATCCTCCATGGTATGCCAGACGAACACCGGCGGCGTGCGGGGCGTGATCTTATCTTCCAGCGTGAACTGCTGCTGCGCGGCAGGGTCTGCGCTGCCTGCCAGCTGTGCAAAACTGCCGCGGTGGGCGTGCTCCCCGGCCGTGATGACCGGGTAGCCCAGAATCACCGCATCCGGCCGGGGCTGGGTGCTCTCGCCGGGGATATCCAGCACCGCGCCGGACAGAGCCAGATGCCCGCCCGCCGAAAAGCCGCACACTGCGATTTTGTGCGGCAGCACATGCCACGCGGCGGCGTGCGCCCGCACAAGGCCGATGGCCTGTGCCAGCTGACGCATGGGCAGCCAGTTCTGCGCCTTTTCGCCGACGGCATAATCCAGTACGGCAGCGTGGTACCCTGCTGCGGCAAACTGCAGCGCCACCGGGTCGCCCTCCCGCGGGCTGACATGGTTGTAGCCCCCGCCGGGCACCACCAGCACCAAAGGCCGTTCCAGCACATTCGGCATCCGGCTGTCGGATGCACGCAGATACACCGTCAGGGTCCCGCCGCCGGTCAGTTCCAGTTGTTTCAGCTGCATGGTTTTCCTCCCTCTTCTTTTAATAAGGACAAAGTCGGCGTGTACCGGCTGCATCCTTTGCGGTTTATTATAGCATTTTTAAACTTTTTATGAAAGCCCTTGATTTTTGCTCCGAAGCGGTGTATATTAGCACTCGAAAGTTATGAGTGCTAAGTTCTCGGAAGCAGTCAGTTTGCCCGAGTGCTGGCACTGAATACAGATAAAAAGAGGTTTTGCATTATGGCGAAGAAAGAATTTCAGGCTGAAAGCAAAAAATTGATGGACATGATGATCAACTCCATCTATACCAACAAGGAAATTTTCCTGCGTGAGCTGATCTCCAACGCATCGGACGCCATCGACAAGCTTTATTATAAGAGCCTGACCGACACTTCTGTGGGCATGAACAAGGGCGATTTCCACATCCTCATCACCCGCGATAAAGAAAACCGCATCCTGACCATTGAGGATAACGGCATCGGCATGACCAAAGATGAGCTGGAGAAGAATCTGGGCACCATCGCTCACTCCGGCTCTCTGGACTTCAAGAAGGACAACAAGGACGAGAACATCGACATCATCGGCCAGTTCGGCGTCGGCTTCTACTCCTCCTTCATGGTAGCCGATAAAGTCACCGTCATTTCCAAGGCCTACGGCTCGGACGAGGCATGGCAGTGGGAGTCCTCCGGTGCGGACGGCTACGAGATCACCCCCGCCGAGAAGGACACTGCTGGTACCCAGATCATCCTGCACATCAAGCCCGACACCGAGACCGACAACTATGACAACTTCCTCGATGAGTACGGCATCGTAGCCATCGTGAAGAAATACAGCGACTATGTGCGCTATCCCATCCAGATGGAGCGCGAAAAGAGCCGCCAGAAACCGGAACCGGATCCCAAGCCGGAGGACTACAAGCCCGAGTGGGAGACCTACACCGAGCTGGAGACCCTGAACAGCATGGTGCCCATCTGGAAGAAGCAGAAGAGCGAAGTGACCGACGAGGAATACAACACTTTCTATAAGGACAAGTTCGGCGATTACGCCGATCCCGCCCGCGTCATCGTCAGCCGCACCGAGGGCACTGCCAACTACAATGCCCTGCTGTTCGTGCCCAGCCACCGCCCCTACGACTTCTACACCAAGGACTATGAGAAGGGTCTGGCTCTGTACGCTTCCGGCGTGCTGATCATGGAAAAGTGCGCTGATCTGCTGCCCGATTACTTCAGCTTCGTCAAGGGCATCGTGGACAGCCAGGATCTGAGCCTGAACATCAGCCGCGAGATGCTGCAGAAGGACAACCAGCTCAAGCTGATCCACAACGCTCTGGAAAAGAAGATCAAGAACGAGCTGCACGCCATGCTGGCCAACGACCGCGCAAAGTACGAGGAATTCTGGAAGGAGTTCGGCCGTCAGATCAAGTTCGGCGCCTACTCCGACTACGGCATGCACGCCGAGCTGCTGCGCGACCTGCTGCTGTTCTGGTCTGCCAAGGAGCAGAAGATGGTCACCCTGCAGGAATATGTGGACAAGATGCCCGCCGAGCAGAAGTATATCTACTTTGCTGCCGGCGACTCCACCGACCGTCTGGCAAAGCTGCCCTCTGCCGAGCTTGTCATGGACAAGGGCTATGATGTCCTGCTGCTGACCGAGGATGTGGACGAGTTCTGCCTGCAGATCCTGCGCACCTATCCCCGTAAGGACGCCGAGGGCAAGGACGGCACCGTTGAGTTCAAGAACGTCAACAGCGGCGACCTGGGTCTTGAGACCGAGGAAGAGAAGAAGGCTGCCGAAGATGCCACTGCCGAGAACAAGGCTCTGTTCGACGCCATGAAGGATGCGCTGGGCGGCAAGGTGAAGGAAGTCAAGGTCTCCACCCGCCTGAAGGATCACCCTGTGTGCCTGTCGGCGGACGGCCCGCTGTCCATTGAGATGGAAAAGGTGCTGTCCAAGCAGCCCGGCAGCGAGGGCGTGAAGAGCGACAAGGTTCTGGAACTGAATGCCAACCACCCCGTGTTCGCCGTGCTGAAAGCTGCGCAGGAGGCTGGCGACACCGACAAGGTGAAGAAATACAGCGATCTGCTGTATGCACAGGCACAGCTCATCGAGGGTCTGCCCGTGGATGACCCCACCGCTTACGCCGAGGCCGTCTGCAGCCTGATGAAGTAACGTTTCCCGCAAAACGGCGGTCTTACTCCCCTGCCGTGTGCTCTGAATTACCCCTTAACAAAACGACCGCGTTCCGCTATAATAGAGTGGAACGTGGTCGTTTATTTTTATCTGTCTGTGAAAGGAATTCTGTTTCATGGAGCCGAGAAAACATTATTTTGCAAAGATCCCCACCATCGCCATCTTTATCG
>CAKSZM010000051.1 GCA_934525735.1 uncultured Faecalibacterium sp.
AAATCCAACGATTTCACGTTAGAAATCGTTGGATTTTTTTGTTTGTGGGCTGACCTCATTTGGTTTTGACCACAATTCTGACCACAATGCGGAGCAAAGTTTGCCGCATACTTTCCCGCTTTTCTGCCCACACTCCCTGTATCTTATGACAGAAAGGGAGTATTTTATGGACGAACTCATGTTCTGTTACCAGTGTGAGCAGGCGGCGAACTGCACGGCCTGCACCGGCAGGGCGGGGGTATGCGGAAAATCGGCCGACACTGCCGCCGCGCAGGACCGGCTGACCGGGGCGCTGATCACCTTTGCCGGGCAGCTCATCGCCGACGGGCGCTCCCCTGCCCCGGAGCAGGCCATGCTGCTGATGCAGGGGCTGTTCACCACCATTACCAATGTCAACTTTGACACCGGAACGGTGGACGCCCTGACCGGGAAGGTCCATGATGCCTGCCCGGCCATTGCGCCGGACTACGAGATGCAGCGGCTGTGGCACGAGCCGGACGAGGATGTGCGCAGCCTGAAGAGTTTTGTGCTGTTCAGCCTGCGGGGCATGGCAGCTTACAACTATCACGCCCGGGTGCTGGGGCACATCGATCCGGAACTGGACCGCTTTTTCTGTACAGCGCTGGACGCACTCAGCGCCGAGGGGCTTTCCCTGCCCCAGCTGCAGGAGCTGGTGCAGAAGACCGGTGAAGCCAGCTACCGCTGCATGGAACTGCTGGACGCCGCCAATACCGGTGCCTTCGGCCAGCCGGAACCGGTGCAGGTGCCGCTGACCATTGAAAAAGGGCCGTTCATCGTGATCTCAGGCCACGATCTGTACGACTGCAGCCGCCTTCTGGAGCAGACCGCCGGGAAGGGCATCAACGTGTACACCCACTCCGAAATGCTGCCCGCCCACGGCTACCCGGAGCTGAAGCGGAAATATCCGCACCTGAAGGGCAACTTCGGCACCGCGTGGCAGAACCAGCAGACCGAGTTCGAGGACATTCCCGCGCCCATCCTGTTCACCACGAACTGCATCATGCCGGTGCGGGCGAGCTATGCCGACCGGGTATTTACCACCTCAGTGGTGAGCTACCCCGGCATCGTGCACATCGACGAAGGGCGGGATTTTGCCCCTGTCATTCAAAAAGCTCTGGAGCTGGGCGGCTACGCGCAGGACACACTTGTGCCCGGCATGAACGGCGGCAGCACCGTCACCACCGGGTTTGCCCGCCATGCGGTTCTGAGCCATGCGGACGAGATCGTGCAGGCGGTGAAGGACGGCAAGATCCGGCATTTCTTCCTTGTGGGCGGCTGCGACGGCACCCGCCCCTCCCGCCGGTACTACACCGAGTTTGCAAAGCTCACACCGCAGGATACCGTTATTCTAACGCTGGCCTGCGGAAAGTTCCGGCTCAACGACCTGCCTCTGGGCAACGTGCCCGGCACCGGGCTGCCCCGCATTCTGGACGTAGGCCAGTGCAACGACGCCTACAGCGCCATCCGCATTGCGCTGGCGCTGGCCGAAGCCTTCGGGTGCAGCGTCAACGAGCTGCCGCTCTCGCTGGTGCTGTGCTGGTTCGAGCAGAAGGCCGTGTGCATTCTGGCGGCGCTGTTGGCGCTGGGGCTGCGCGGCATCCGGCTGGGGCCGACCCTGCCGGCCTTCCTTTCGCCCGGCGTCGTGAAGCTGCTGCAGGACACCTATGATCTGAAGGCTGTCACCACACCGGAAGAAGACCTTGCCGCGATCCTATCCGGAAAAAGCTGACCTGCCCCTCCGCCCCAAACAAAGACAAAGCAGGCCCCCCGGCACCATGCGGAAGTGCCGGGGGGCCTGCTTTTGCAATAAGGGGAAAGCGGAGCTTTGCGGTAAACTCCACCTCCGGGGTTGGTTAGTCTTTCACCAGTTCGCTGTGGTCTGCCTCCACCAGCAGCAGGGTGGGCTCTTCGGCCCCGCGGTGGGTGAGGTAGAACACCTCGCTGCCGCTGCCCTGTGCCAGCAGGTCGTTGATGTCAAAGCTGCTGGTCTGGCCATTGGTGACGAACTGGATGGTCTGCGCGCCGTGGTCCTGCAGGTAGCGCAGGGTGTTCAGGTTGCCGGTAAGGGTGGCCGTGTCGTAGGCACCGGTGTAGGTGCGCAGGGTGCCGTTCTGGCTCACGGTAAAGGGCTTATTCATGCCCTCGGCGTCCACCACCCGCAGCTCAAGGGCGCCGACGGCTTCGGTGGCACCGCAGTTGGTGCAGGTGTGGGTGCCGTTGCCGTTGTCCACCCAGTTGTGGCCGGTGGCGGGGATCTCTCTGGTCTCTTCATGGCCGCACTCCGTGCAGGTGCGCTTTTCTACGCCCGGGGTGGTGCAGGTGGCCGCCGTAACCGTAGTCCACTCGCCGTAGGCATGGGCCTCGGTCGCATCGCCCCTGACGCAGATATGGGTGCCGTCCCCGTTGTCCGTCCAACTGTGGCCAAGGGCGGGGATCTTTTCCGTTTCCTTCTTCATGCCACAGCGGCTGCACACCTTGCCCTTTTCTCCATCTTCCGTACAGGTAGGAAGCGTTTCCGTGTCGCTCCAATCGTGATTAAACTCCTGTTTCATCGTGGTGTCTCCGTCGGGGACCCAGGAGTTATCAATAATTACGTCGTTTTTGCCATACCGTTCATCAGACGGATTTCCGGATTCATTTGCGCCTCTTCCGATGCCCTCTGATCCGTGGTTGCCTAAAGCCCCTGTCCCAGTTTCCAGAAGATAGTTTCCGTTCGCATCTTTTTCGCAGTTGCCGTTCGCATCCAGTTTGAACCGACCAATGACCGAGTTGATGATCCTTATCACGTTCTCGCCATTCCAGTAAGCACCTCTGGTTCCGCCGCCGCCAATACCGGCACCGTAGGTATTACTCTTCGAAGGAGAAGCTGATTTGGCAACCTCGACCGTAGCATTTTTGATCGTCACATGCGCATGCGTTTCGTATCCATCGTTTTGGTAACCGTCACCAGCACCAGAACCAATGCCGGCTCCGCCGCTGCCGCCAACAGCCTCTTTCACCGTGGCTCCGTCGGTAATTTCTATCTCTGCGGAGCCGCCATTATAGAGGTAGTAAGGGGGTCGACTATTGGAAGCGCTTCCACCACCAATGCCAGCACCAATGCTGCCCACGGCCTTTTTGATGATGGTGTTTTTGCCGCGGATTTTGACCTTAGCATCTCCACCCATAATGCCCTCGTTAACGCCACCGTCACTGTGACTGCCACCGCCGCCAATACCGGCACCACCAAGGCCCTCCGCCTCGATCTCGCCTCCGGTGATCAGCACATCTGCACCGCCGGCATACTGGCTGCCCCAGCCTCCGCCTATACCAGCGCCCTTGTCATTCACCGACTGGATATGACCGCCGTTGATGGTCACTGCTCCGAAGCCGCCTCTACCATTCGAGCCTCTACCGCCGCCGCCAATGCCGTTGGCAACGATATTTCCGCCGTTGATGGTGATCGTTTGGCTGCGGTCATCCGGGTCGTCCTTATTGAGCTTGCCGCCAGCGCCATAACCGGAGCCGCCGATGCCGGCACCATCCATGCCGCCCGTTGCCTTGATCGTTCCGCCTTCGATAACGATATTGCTGGTACTTTGATCACCGCCAGTGAAGCTTGCGCCTATACCAGCGCCATATTTACCACCGGTAGCCGTCAGGCTGCCAACGTTCTCGACCTCGCTGCCCTTCTTACCTGCTGCAACGGCATCTTCCTCGGCCTTTTTCTCCTCATCCGTCTTCGCTGTGCCATCGTTCTTGAGGTCATCCCGGATGGTCAGTCTGCCGGTAGAGTCCTTGTCATTTTTTCCCAGACCTGCACTCCACAGGCCGCTGGTCAGGACATTGCTGCCGTTCAACTCAATGTTGACATCGCCCTCACCCGCAATTTTCATGACAGCGTCGTCCCAATCGTCGCTGTCGGATTTGATCGTTGCATTGTTCAGCGTGATATTGAGGGCATTTTCCGCTCCGGCGACCTTATTGATGATCTTGATGACGTTGCGGATGGCGGCGGCCACTGGGTTGGTAATGGTCGTTGGGGCCGGGGCCTCATAGGTCATGATGCCCGCATCTGCATCCTCAGAGTCCTTGTTCTGGTTCTTCTGGCCGCTCTGGTCGGCTTCCGGGTCGCCCTGGTTCTTCTGGTCGTTCTGGTTCTTCTGGTCGGCTTCCGGGTCGTCCTGGTCGGCCTGGTCGCCCTGATTCTTCTGGTCGGCTTCCGGGTCGTTCTGGTCATTCTGGCTGTCCGGGCGGGAGACCTCCTGATCCGGCTGAGCGTCCAGCTCCCCGGTATAGCTGATCACGGTGCCGTCCTTGTTCTCCGTTACCGTGGTCTCCGGGGCCTTGGTATTGTCCTTCGCAGCATCTGCAGCGGCCGTTGTGGTGGCGGCAGACTTTGTGTTGTCGCCGGTAATGGTGATCTTGTCGTCCTCTTTACCGTCTGAGAATTCGGTTGTTTTATTTTCACCGCCCACGCTGATGGTGATGGTAGCCTTACCGGTGCTGTCCGCCTCCTGCTTGATCTCCACATCGCCGGTGATCCTTGCATCGGACATATCAATGGAATAGCCAGCCGATGCAGGTACCGCTGCTGTAGAGACTGCCATACTCAAGGCCAGAGCGGCCGCCGCCGTCCGCTTCATGTTTTTTCGTAACCGCATAAATTTTTTCCTCCAATCGTTTTGCGGGTTGCCCGCTTTTTCTCATTATACCCTCCCCCCCCATGTGCGCAAGAGCATTTTTTACAAATTATCTGCAGTTTTTATGTGCATCTTGTACAAGGACGCTGCCGCCTCTGGGTGAGAGGTTGCAGCGTCCTTTTGGTATCAGAGGGCGAATGGTCTGTCAGACCGAACAGCTCTCAACGAATGGGATGCTTTTAGCTTGCATTTTCCTGTTCTTCAAGAATACGCCAGCCGTCCTTTCGACAAATCACGGCGCGATTTGTCGTTCCATTGTTTCTTCCGAAATGCTCTCATTTTGCGCTGACGTCTCCGCAGTGCCGGCATTGCAGGCCGGAAGCGTCGTGCAGCGCTCCTGTTCACTTTTCAATGTGTTCCCGGAAACTTTCAGGGAGCACGTTTTTCATTTCGAACGTCCGGCATTTCCGAAACGCAGCCATAATTCCCGGAAATCATTTATTATTTTGTCATTCATCTCTATCATTTTCAGATTCACTCAGCATAGTTTTTTCATACAAATTCTATTTTTATTGTTCTAAAGTGCCATAAAACTCTTGTTTTTGCCAAGGGCAGGTGATAAGATAGAACCGGCACAGAACTCTGTGCTAAAAAATAAAAGAAGGAGGTAATAAATCATGAACAAAAGATGGTTTGCAGTGATCCTGACCGTCGGATTGTTGCTGTGCCTTGTGCCGTTGAGTGCTTTTGCACTGAATGGCGACTGCATCACGGACTCGGACGGCAACATTCTCGGCTGGGAAGATCTGACCGATTCGGATCCGACCGATTCGGATCCGGTCGACATGGTCTGGGAACAAGCTCCCGCGCCAAGGTCCACCGCTTCAGGCACACCTACGCAACCGCACCCGCCTGCGGAAACGAATGATGTGCAGAACTCGGCGGCTGCGGACAGCTCTGAAGTGCAGATGACTTCTGCGGAGTCAGAATTCAATACGGACGAACTGTACGCGGACGAGTTGTACCCGGACGAGCTGTACGCAGTCTCTGCTGTGGATGATTCAGCCAGCACCACAGAACCGGATGTGTGCAAGATCGGCGACACGACCTACAAATCTCTGCAGGAAGCGATCGATAAGGCGAGTCCCAACGATCAGATCGACCTGCTGCAGGACATCACGCTGGAAACAGGTCTTACTTTTAACAGCAAGACACTGACCATCGATGGCGGCGGCATTCGCACGCTGACGCTGAAGAAGCTGGGCATGCACGCAACGAATCTCAGTGAAATCACGTTCAAGGATCTCACGCTGATAATCAAAGCGCACACAAACCCCTCTGACTCAGGCGCAACGGCCAACCTAATTTATCACTCCAAGCTCCGTTTGAGCCATGTTGAATTCACGTTGACACCAGACGAACTCTTAGGCAGTGGCATTTGTCTGTATAATGACAGCGATTTGTATTTTGAAGATAATACAAATGCTGTGATTGATGGCTTTTCTGCCGATTTAGCCAGCGGTATCTATGCGGACGCAGACAGTTACAGCGAAGACGTGACTCATGAAGTCCGGGTCAGTTCCTCTACTCTGACAGTCACGGATTCCGGTTGGAATGGCATGACCATAAATCCGGTCAATTTCAATCTGATCGATTCCCACGTTACCCTGTACGACAACGGCAAAGGCGGTCTCGGCTGCTACTATGGCAAGCTGAAAATGGAAAACTCCATCTTGGATGCAAACAACAATGGCAAAAAAGGCGGCATAGAATTTGGAACCCGTGGTTCTTTTGTTGACGAACTGGACATGGACGGTTATTCCGTTCTGAACGCCAACAATAACAACGGCATTGCCGGTCTTCTTATTGGTGACGGCGGCGTGATCCGAAGCGGTGCGGTACTCAACTGCAATAACAACGCTTACATCGGTCTGTACGTCTTCACCGATGGTGGAAATTGGCTCGGTGACGTAGTGATTGAACACGGTGCAACAGTCACCGCCTGCGACAACAAATTCTCTGGCGTCCACAATGCCTATAAGCTGAAAATCGAAGGCACTGTTATTGCGGACTCTAACAAAGTGTTTGGCATCACCAATGACGCTGGTGATGAGCTTATCATTACCAGCACCGCAGACGTCTCGGTATGTCAGAATACTTTGTCCGGCATTTTTAATTATGCCCGTGCAAATCTGACTGTGGAAAGCGGCGCAACCCTTAAGGTAGAAGAAAACACCGGTAGCGGTATTGCCAACGGTCCAAAGGCGACTTTGAATTTGGGTGCTGGTATCGTACAACGCAACAACGCACTCTATAAGATTACGTTCACGTTTTATCCGGAAGGCGATGTCGACTTCCCTGCCCAAGGCGGTGGTATCCAGAACTTGGGCACCGCAATCCTTTCGGACGATGTAGAGCTGTACAACAATCACGCAAGGCTTTCTGGTGACGACATCTACAACGCAGACGGTGCCACCATCACCTTTGGCGATACCGGCAAAGGCTGGGCGCTGGACGGTGGACCGGACTGCTACGATGACATTGACGGCTGGTACGATGACAGTGCAAACTCCCGCTGGAATGCCCACGCAGAGAACGAAGCCGACCTGCACACTGTTCAGGTCAAACCCGGCACCTTCAACAGCGTTCTTGCGCTCAAGGCTGCTCACCCCACCATCGGCACACTGATCATCTCCAAGGCGATCGCCGGTGCACTGGAGCCGGACGACTGCGGCACCGATTTCAATTTTGTGCTCACTCTGGCTGATTCCTCTATCACCACCACGGATGCCGAAAAGTACGGTGTTGTGTTTGAAGATGGCAAGGCAGCCTTCACCCTGAAGGACAGCGAAAGCATTACCATCGCAAACCTGCCTGACGGCATGAGCTACACCCTTGCTGAGCAGTCCAAAGGCGGCTGGCGTCTCGCATGGGTCGATGGCGATGCAGAAGGCGTTGTGTCCCGGCATAAAGCCGCAGCGATCACCTTTATCAATGAAAAGCTGCCGACTACCGGAAGTCTGGTGATCTCGAAGCAGGTCACCGGTGATCTGAATCCCGAGGATGCCGACACGGTGTTCCACTTTGTGCTTACGCTGGACGATAACACTCTCACCACCGCAGACGCCGAGGAATACGGTGTGGCGTTTGAGAGCGGCTGGGCGTCCTTCACCCTGAAGGGCGGCGAGAGCATCACCATCAGCGGCCTGCCCGCCGGTGTTGGCTATACCATCGCCGAGACCCGCCAGAATGGCTGGACGCTGCAAAGCGTCAGCGGCGAAACCACCGGTGTCATCCCGCAGAACGGCACCGTCGAGATCGCCTTCGTCAACCAGAAGAATGACGGTTTCATTCCGGTCGACCCGGTCGACCCCATCGAGCCTGTGCTCCCCGTCGAGCCTGCGGAGCCTGTCGAGCCCGACATGCCCGCAGAGACGGAGACCCCTGCTGAGCCTGTGACCCCCGAAGTTCCGGAGACTCCGGCACAGGACAAAGCACCCGTGCCTTCCCAGACTCCTGAAGCTCCTGCAAAGGCAGATGCTTCGGTGAGCACCCTGCCCCAGACCGGCACGCCCGGCTGGATGGCAATGGCTCTGCTGAGCTTCGGCTGTGTGCTGCTGGCCTGCGGATGGTTCCTCACCCGCAAACAGCGCCGCGAGAAATAAGGCCCGGCAAAAGCCACACCCCTGCACGAAAACTGCTGTATCCCCTGCCCCGCAAGAGCAGCCGGATACGGCAGTTTTGTTTTTGAGCGGAGAACAGAGCTGCCGGTTCGCGGCGTTTCGCACAAGAAGCTGTGCAAAGCGGCTGTCAGATTTGGTGCAGCTGTCACTTGAAGATTTTTCACGGGAAAGTATAATAGAAAGTACCGGAACAAAGGCGTTCCGCAAGGGCAGAGTCTGCCCCTGCGGGGCGCTTTTTCTTTTTTGCAAATGCGGAGGGTGCCGCATCCGGGCAAGGAAATGAGTCAAAAGGATGGGAAAGTCTATGGAAAACTTTACAGAGCAGAAAAACACCCTTGGTCTGTACGATCCACAGTTTGAGCACGACGCCTGCGGCATCGGCGCTGTTGTGGACATCAAGGGCCGCAAGAGCCACCAGACCGTGGACGACGCCTTGAGCATCGTGGAGCGGCTGGAGCACCGCGCCGGCAAGGACGCCGAAGGCAAGACCGGCGACGGCGTGGGCATCCTGCTGCAGATCAGCCACAAGTTCTTCTCCAAGGTGGCCGACGAGCTGAACATCAGCCTGGGCAACGAGCGGGAATACGGCGTGGGTATGTTCTTCTTCCCCCAGAGCGAGCACATGCGCGCACAGGCCATGAAGCTGTTTGAGGTGGTCACCCGCAAGGAAGGGCTGGAGTTTCTGGCATGGCGCAAAGTGCCGGTGAACCCGGACGCCGTGGGGCAGAAAGCCCGCGACTGTATGCCCGCCATCTGGCAGTGCTTTATCAAAAAGCCCGCCAAGGTGAGCAAGGGCATCGATTTTGACCGCAAGCTGTACATCGTGCGCCGCGTGTTCGAGCAGGCCAGCAGCGGCACCTATGTGCCCAGCCTGTCCAGCCGCACCATCGTGTACAAGGGCATGTTCCTTGTGCACGACCTGCGCCTGTTCTACACCGACCTGCAGGACCCGGATTATGAATCCGCCATCGGCATGGTGCACAGCCGCTTCTCCACCAACACCAACCCCAGCTGGATGCGCGCCCACCCCAACCGCTTTATCCTGCACAACGGCGAGATCAACACCATCAAGGGCAACACCGACGCCATGCTGGCGCGCGAAGAGAGCATTTCCAGCTCCATCATGCAGGATGACATGAACAAGATCCTGCCCATCATCAACACCTCCGGCTCGGACTCCGCCATGCTGGACAACGCGCTGGAGTTCATGGTGATGAACGGCATGGATCTGCCGCTGGCCGTGATGATCACCATCCCGGAGCCGTGGGAGAACAACAAGAACATCAGCCAGAAAAAGCGCGATTTCTACCAGTATTACGCCACCATGCTGGAGCCGTGGGACGGCCCCGCCGCCATCCTCTTCTCGGACGGCGACGTCATGGGTGCGGTGCTGGACCGCAACGGCCTGCGCCCCAGCCGCTACTACATCACCAAGGACGGCCGGATGATCCTGTCCTCCGAGGTAGGCGTGCTGGAATGCGCCCCGGAGAACATCCTCGTCAAGGATCGTCTGCGCCCCGGCAAGATGCTGCTGGTGGACACCGTCAAGGGCGAAGTGGTGGATGACGAAAAGCTGAAAGAGTTCTACGCCAGCCGCGAACCCTACGGCGAGTGGATCGACCGCAATCTGGTGCAGCTGAGCAAGCTCAAGATCCCCAACGTGAAGGTGGAGAGCTACACCGGCGACCAGCTGACCCGCCTGCAGAAGGTGTTCGGCTACAAGTACGAGGATGTGAACACCATGATCCTCTCCATGGCGCGGGCAGGCGCAGAGCCTTCCGGCGCGATGGGCACCGACACCCCGTTGGCCGTGCTGAGCAACCAGCATCCCCCGCTGTTCAACTACTTCAAGCAGCGGTTCGCACAGGTGACGAACCCGCCCATCGATGCCATCCGCGAAAAGGTGGTCACTTCCACCAGCGTGTACATCGGTGCCCACGGCAACCTGCTGGAAGACAAGCCCGAAAACTGCAAGGTGCTGAAAGTCCACAACCCGATTTTGACCAACACCGATCTGCTCAAGATCAAGTACATGAACGTGCCGGGCTTCAAGGTGGCCACGGTGTCCATCAACTACTACAAGAACACCAGTCTGGAAAAGGCCATCGACCGGGTGTTCCTGGAAGTGGACCGTGCCTACAAAGAGGGTGCCAACATCATCATCCTGTCCGACCGCGACGTGGATGAGTACCATGTCACCATCCCCAGCCTGCTGGCGGTTTCCGCCGTGTCCCAATACCTCATCCGCACCAAAAAGAGCACCGCACTGGCGCTCATTCTGGAAAGCGCCGAGCCGCGCGAGGTGCACCACTTTGCTACATTGCTGGGCTACGGTGCCTGCGCCGTCAACCCCTATCTGGCTCATGAGACCATCGGCCAGCTGATCGATGAAGGTCTGCTGGACAAGGACTATTACGCCGCCGTGGAGGATTACGACAACGCCATCCTGAGCGGCATCGTGAAGATCGCCTCCAAGATGGGCATTTCCACCATCCAGAGCTACCAGAGCAGCCAGATCTTCGAGGCGGTCGGCATCTCCAAGGAGGTCATCGACAAATACTTTACCGGCACGGTGAGCCGCGTGGGCGGCATCGGCATCGAGGACATTCAGGCCGATGTGGAAGCCCAGCACAACGCAGCCTTTGACCCGCTGGGTCTGGACATCAACATGGAGCTGGCCGACGGCGGCGCCCACAAGTTCCGCAGCGGCAAGGAAGAACACCTGTTCAATCCCCAGACCATCCACCTGTTCCAGAAAGCCTGCTGGACCAACGACTACAACGCCTTCAAGCAGTTCACGAGCACCGTGGACAACATGGGCACCGACGGCGTGCATCTGCGCAGTCTGCTGGACTTCAACTACGCCCCGGACGGCGGCATCCCGCTGGAAGAAGTGGAGCCGGTCTCCTCTATCGTCAAGCGGTTCAAGGGTGCAGCCATGAGCTACGGCGCTCTGAGCAGCGAAGCCCACGAGACCATTGCCGTTGCGCTGAACCGTCTGGGCGGCCGCAGCAACACCGGCGAGGGCGGCGAACCCGAAGAGCGCTACCACAGCGAGAGCAATTCCAAGATCAAGCAGGTGGCTTCCGCACGCTTCGGCGTGACCAGCAAATATCTGGTGTCCGCAGAAGAAATTCAGATCAAGCTGGCGCAGGGTGCAAAGCCCGGCGAGGGCGGCAACCTGCCCGGTGCCAAGGTGTACCCGTGGATCGCCAAGACCCGCCACAGCACCACCGGTGTGGGCCTCATCTCTCCCCCGCCGCACCACGATATCTACTCCATCGAGGATCTTGCCGAGCTGATCTATGACCTGAAGAACGCCAACCGCAGCGCCAACATCAACGTCAAGCTGGTCAGCGAGGCCGGTGTGGGCACCATCGCGGCCGGCGTGGCCAAGGGCGGTGCACAGGTCATTCTGGTGTCCGGCTACGACGGCGGCACCGGCGCGGCCCCCCGCACCTCCATCAAGAACGCCGGCCTGCCGTGGGAGCTGGGCATCGCCGAGACCCACCAGACCCTGATCCTGAACGGCCTGCGCACCCGCGTGCGCATCGAGAGCGACTCCAAGCTGCTCTCCGGCCGCGATGTCGCCATCAGCTGTATGCTGGGCGCGGAGGAATTCGGCTTCGGCACCACCCTGCTGATGGCCGAGGGCTGCGTGATGATGCGTGTATGCAACCTCGACACCTGCCCCATGGGCATCTGCACCCAGAACCCTGAGCTGCGCAAACACTTCAAGGGCAAGCCCGAGTACATCATCAACTATCTGACCTTCGTGGCCGAAGAGCTGCGCGAGTACATGGCAAAGCTGGGCGTGCGCACTATCGATGAGCTGGTGGGCCGCACCGACCTGCTCAAGGTCAAGCCCGCCGCCCCCGGCAGCCGCGCTTCCAAGATGAACCTCGACTGCATCCTGCACAACCCCGCCATCGAGAACAGCAATGTCCACTTCGTGAAGGAGGACACCTACGACTTCCATCTGGAAAACACCCTCGACATGAAGGTGCTGATGAAGAAGTTCAAGCTGAACAGCAAGAGCGCCCAGAGCGTGACGCTGGATGTCTCCAACACCGACCGCGCCTTCGGCGCCATCTTCGGCAGTGAGATCACCCGCAAGTACGGCAACACCCTGCCGGACGACGTGTACACTGCCCACTGTGTGGGTGCAGGCGGCCAGAGCTTCGGCGCATTCATCCCGAACGGCCTGACCCTCGACCTTGTGGGCGACTGCAACGACTACATGGGCAAGGGCCTGTCCGGCGGCAAGATCGTCGTGCGCCCGCCCGAGGGCATCCCCTTCAAGCCCGAAGAAAACATCATCACCGGCAACGTGGCGCTGTACGGTGCCACCAGCGGCAAGGCCTTTATCTCCGGTGTGGCCGGCGAGCGCTTTGCCGTGCGCAACTCCGGCGCGACCGCCGTTGTGGAGGGCGTGGGCGACCACGGCTGCGAGTATATGACCGGCGGCACGGTGGTGGTGCTTGGCCAGACCGGCAAGAACTTTGCAGCCGGTATGACCGGCGGCATCGCCTATGTGCTGGACGAAAACTGGGACTTCTACCAGCGGGTGAACAAGGAGACGGTCAGTCTGGAACCGGTGGAGCACAAGTACGATGTTGCCACCCTGAAAGAGCTGATCCGCGAGCATGTGGAAGCCACCGGCTCGCCCCGCGGCAAGGAAATTCTGGATAACTTCAGCGACTTCCTGCCCAAGTTCAAGAAAGTTCTGCCCTACGATTACGACCGTATGCTGCGGGTGATCGCATCCGTGGAAGAGCGCGGTCTGGACGGCGAACAGGCCCAGATCGAAGCATTCTACGCCGTGCAGAAGAACAAGTAAGGAGGGCAGCGTTATGGGTAAGACAACAGGATTTATCGATTATGCGCGTAAGACCAGCACGGATGTGCCGCCGCTGGAGCGCATGGAAAACTTCAACGAATTTCACGTCTGGCTCTCCCGCGAGGAGCAGCAGACCCAGGCGGCGCGCTGCATGGACTGCGGCGTCCCCTTCTGCCAGGCGGGCATGATGATCGGCGGCATGGCCTCCGGCTGCCCGCTGAA
>CAKSZM010000052.1 GCA_934525735.1 uncultured Faecalibacterium sp.
TCTTCTCCTTGCCCTTCTCGAACAGGTAGGTGGTGTAGCTGCCCTCCTGCGGATCGGTCTTGCGGCCCTTGATGAGCTCGTACAGGCCCTGCCAGCTGAACTGCTTCAGCTCCGGCGAGACGTATACTTCGTTGAAGAAGCAGCTCTCGGCACCGGTGTGGCAGGCGGGGCCGGACTTGACCACTTCCACCACCAGAGCATCGGCATCGCAGTCGGCGGTGATGGACACCACCCGCTGCACGTTGCCGCTGGTCTCGCCCTTGCGCCAGATCTCCTGACGGCTGCGGCTCCAGAACACGGTGCGGCCTTCCGCAATGGTCAGCGCCAGCGTCTCGGCGTTCATGTACGCGAGGGTGAGCACCTCTTTGGTGTAGTGATCCTGCACGATGGCGGGGATCAGGCCCTTTTCATCAAATTTCAGTTCCATAACAGTTCTCCCTCCCCAAAAGGGGATATCCCTAGTTTAACGTATTCCGCCTGCAAACGCAAGAGGTTTGCCGTTGATTTTCACAGGCGCATCTCCACGCCGTTTTCGTTCAGGTAAGTTTTCAGGTCATGGATGCTCAGCAGCTTCTGGTGGAAGATGCCAGCCGCAAGGCCCGCGTCGATGCCCTTGTGGTGAAACAGCTCGAGAAAGTCTTCCTTTTTGCCCGCGCCGCCGCTGGCGATGATGGGCACATTCACCCGCGCCGCCACGGCGTCCAGCATTTCCAGATCAAAGCCGCTGCGCACACCGTCGGTGTCGATGCTGTTCAGACAGATCTCGCCCGCGCCGTGCTCCACGCTCCACGTGATCCAGTCCAGCGCGTCCCGGCCGGTGTCCTCGCGCCCGCCCTTGGCGAACACCCGGAACTGCCCGTCCACCCGCTTGACGTCCGCCGAGAGCACCACACACTGATTGCCGTAGCGCTGGGC
Organism: uncultured Faecalibacterium sp.; assembly: GCA_934525735.1. Taxonomy (GTDB): domain Bacteria; phylum Bacillota; class Clostridia; order Oscillospirales; family Ruminococcaceae; genus Faecalibacterium. Next base: position 916 of record CAKSZM010000052.1, read on the forward strand.
TGCCGCCGGGATAAGATCCGGGTTTTTCAGCGCACCGGAGTTGACACTGACCTTGTCGGCGCCGCATTTCAGCACCCGGTCGAAGTCCTCCAGTGTGTTGATGCCGCCGCCCACCGTCAGCGGGATGAAGATCTCGCTGGCGACGCGGGTCAGGATATCCGTGAACAGTGCCCGGCCCTCGAAGCTGGCGGTGATATCGTAGAACACCAGCTCATCCGCTCCGGCCGCGTTGTACATCCGCGCCATCTCCACCGGGTCGGCCACATCCCTGATGCCCTCAAAGTTCGTGCCTTTGACCACCCGCCCGTTGCGCACGTCAAGGCAGGGGATAATGCGTTTTGTGATCATCCGACATTCCTCCCCGTTTAATTCTGTACCAGCTGTACGCAGTGTTTCAGATCCAATGCGCCAGTGTACAGGCTCTTGCCCAGAATGGCCGCCGCGGTGCCCATCTGCTGCAGTTCCAGCAGTTCGGCTTCGGATGAGATGCCGCCGCTGGCCGTAAAGGCCACGCCCGGCACCTCGGCGGCAAGCTGGCGGTACAGGCCGAGATTCGTGCCCCTCATGGCGCCGTCGCAGGCGATATCCGTGTAGATGATGGCGGTGCATCCGGCGCCGGCCAGACGCTTGCAGAAGTTCACGCCCGGCTCGGCGCTGACCTCCTTCCAGCCGTGGATGGCCACATAGCCGTCCTTGGCATCCACGCCCACAGCGATCCTGTCTCCGTACTTTTGCAGCATCCGGGCGGTGAAGCCGAAATCCGTCACCGCCACACTGCCGAGGATGCAGCGCCCCACGCCGAGGGAAAGATACTTCTCGATACGCTCCTCGGTGCGGATGCCACCGCCCACCTCAATGTATAAGCCGCCCTGCTTTGCCAGCGCGGCAATGGTGTCGTAATTGGAAAGGGTGCCGTCCTTTGCGCCGTCCAGATCGACGACGTGCAGGTTCTTTGCCCCCGCAGCCAGGAACTCCCGCGACTGTGCGCAGGGATCCTCGCCGTAGACGGTCATGCGGTCGTAGTCGCCCTGGGTCAGGCGCACCACCTTGCCGCCGCGCAGGTCAATGGCTGGAAACAGTTGCATCGAAAAACTCCTTTTACCATTTGAAATGGCCTCCGCTTCGCTCTGGCCATTTTCAGCGGAATGAATTTTTTATAATTTGCGATTCCAGAAAATCTGCGGATTTTCTGGAATCGCCTTTTCACGGAATGGGGACACATCGGCAAACGGCATCAGCTGCTGCCGGACTTGCGTCCGTCGCGCAGCGACTTTCAATCGGCGGAAGCCGAAAATACGGTGAAGAGATCTTCACGCCGAACGGCGTGAATCTCCAGTATTTTCGGCTGGAGCCTACCTCTTTGGGATTATCAAGGGCGAGCAGCCCTTGATTCGTGCCTCCCGCGCTTCGAAAGTAGCGGGTGCTTTTCTGGTTCTCTTTTGGCACGCAAAAGAGAACGTCTCCGGCGGTAATGCCGCTTGCAGAAAGCATCAAGCCTGACACACGCGACTGCACTCTGCACGGAAAGCGAACAAATCACCTTACAGCTCCGCAAATGCTTTCAGAATTCTGAGGCCGGTGTCGCCGCTCTTTTCCGGGTGGAACTGGGTGCCGTACACCTTGCCCGCCCGCACCGCGCCGGTGACCGGGATGGAATAATCACTGGTCGCCAGTGTACTCTCGGTACAGTTCTTGCCGTAATAGCTGTGGACGTAATACACATACTCGCCCTCGCGGATGTACTGGAACAGCGGGTCATCCTTCACGATGTGCAGGGCGTTCCAGCCGATCTGCGGCACCTTCAGGCTCTTGTCCGTCAGGTCCGGCTCCAGCGGGCACACCTCGCCTTTGACAAAGCCAAGGCCGGTGTGCTCGCCGTATTCGTAGCTCTTTTCAAACAGCAGCTGCATCCCAAGGCAGATGCCCAGCAGCGGTTTCTTTTCGGCTTCTTCCTTGATAACGGGCACAAGGCCGGTGGCTTCCAGCTTGTTCATCGCGTCGGCAAAGGCACCTACGCCGGGCAGGATGAGCCGGTCAGCCTTGCAGACGGTGTCCGCATCGGCGGTGACGACTGCTTCCAGCCCCAGCTGCTTCAGGCTGGATTTCAGGCTGAACAGGTTGCCCACACCGTAATCGATAATTGCGATCATACCAGCAGTCCTTTCGTGGAGGGAATTTCGTCCTTGTGGGCTTCGTCGATCTTCACCGCCGTGCCCAGCGCATGGCCGGCGCCCTTGAAGCAGGCTTCGAGGATGTGATGCGTATTTTCGCCCGCGAACTGTACAAAGTGGACAGTGGCCGGCACGCTGCGGGCAAAGCCGTACCAGAACTCCTTGACGCACTCCACATCAAAATCACCCACCTTTTCGGTCTGGCAGTGGATGTCCCAGTTCAGGGTGCACCGGCCGGAGAGATCCACCGCGCACAGGATGAGTGCCTCATCCATGGGCAGATAAAAGCTGCCGTAGCGCTGGATGCCGCGCATATCGCCCAGCGCCTTTGCAAAGGCTTGTCCCAGTGCAATGCCCACATCCTCGGTGGTGTGGTGGTAATCCACCTCCACGTCACCGTGGCAGGTAAGCACCAGATCGAACCGGCCATGCCGGGCGAACAGCTCCAGCATATGGTTCAAAAAACCGCACCCGGTGTCCACCTCGTAGCGGCCGGTGCCGTCCAGATCAAGGGTAAGGTCGATCTGGGTCTCATTGGTGTTGCGTTCCAGCGAGATCATTCGGTTCGGCATGATTCATTCCTCCATGATCTTATCCAGTGTTTCCACCAGCGTCTGCATCTGTTCCGGCGTGCCGATGGTGATGCGCAGCCAGTTGGCAATGCGCGGCGCATCGAAATGCCGCACCAGAATGCCGTTTTTCTTCAACTTTTTGTAGAGTGTTCCGCCATCTTTCCGGTTCGTACTTGCAAACAGGAAATTCGACCGGCTGTCCAGCACCGCAAAGCCCCGGGCTTCCAGCTGCCGTTTTGTCCATGCGCGGGTGTCCATGATGGCGGCGCGGGTCTTATCGAAATAGGCCGTGTCTTCCAGCGCAGCCTGCCCGGCTTTCAGGGTCAGGCGGTTGATGTTGTAGGGGTTCAGGCTGAACTTGACCCGGTTCAGATCAGCAATGAGCTTTGCATTGCCCATGGCAAGCCCCAGACGTGCACCGGCCAGCTGGCGGGATTTGGAGAAGGTCTGCACCACCAGCAGGTTCTCGTACCGGTCGATGAGGGGCACACAGCTCTCGCCGCCGAAATCCACATAGGCCTCGTCCACGATGACCACGTTGTTGGGGTTCGCCTTCAGGATGCCCTCGATCTCCGCCCGGGGCAGTGCAATGCCGGTGGGGGCGTTGGGGTTGGCGATGACGATGGTCTGGTTCAGGCCGTAGTAGTCCTTCGGGTCGAGGGTGAAATCCTCTTTCAGCGGGATGATGTGGCTGGGGATGTGCATCAGCCCGCACCACACGCCGTAGCAGCCGTAAGTAATGTCGGCATAGGCCAGTGGGTGGTCTTCGTCGCAGAAAGCCCGCAGCGCAAAGAACAGGTTCTCGTCGCTGCCGTTGCCGGGCATGATCTGATCCGGCTGCAGGCCGAAGTGCACCGCCGCGCTGCGCAGCAGATCGGCGCAGGCAGGGTCGGAGTAAAGGCGGAGCTTTTCCACCTCGGCTTCACTCACCGCCGCTACCACCGCCGGGGACGGCAGATAGGGGCTTTCGTTGGTGTTCAGTTTGATGTACTGCTGATCCTGCGGCTGTTCGCCCGGCGTATAGGGGGTGACAGCGGCCAGCGTGGGAGAAAGGAATTTACTCATGGTTCAAATCCTCACTTTTCATACCGGATGGTCACGCTCTTTGCGTGGGCGTGCAGGCCCTCGCGTTCGGCAAAATCGGCGATGCGGGGTGCCACCTCACCCAGTGCTTCGCGGGTATAGTAAATGAAGCTGGACTTCTTGACGAAGTCATCCACACCCAGCGGGCTGGAAAAACGCGCCGTGCCGCTGGTGGGCAGGGTGTGGTTGGGGCCTGCAAAGTAGTCGCCCAGCGCTTCCGGCACATTGCGGCCGAGGAAGATGCTGCCCGCGTTTTTGATCTCGTTCAGCACGCCGAAGGGATCCTCCACGCACACTTCCAGATGTTCCGGAGCGATGATGTTGCAGGCTTCGATGGCCTTGTGCAGGTCGGTACAGACGATGATCTTGCCGTTGTCGTCCACACTGGCGCGGGCGATGGCGGCGCGGGGCAGCTGGGGGATCTGCACTTCCAGCTCGGCCTGCACGGCCTTTGCCAGCTCTTCGCTGTCGGTGACCAGCACCGGGCTTGCCAGCTTGTCGTGCTCGGCCTGACTCAGCAGGTCGGCGGCCACCCACGCGGGGTTGCAGCCGCCGTCGGCCAGCACCAGAATTTCGCTGGGACCTGCGATCATATCGATGCCCACCTTGCCGAACACCTTGCGCTTGGCCGTGGCAACATAGATGTTGCCCGGGCCGACGATCTTATCCACGGCAGGGATGCTCTGGGTGCCGTAGGCCAGCGCGGCCACAGCCTGTGCGCCGCCGGTCTTGAAAATTTTGGTCACGCCAGCGGTTGCGGCGGCGGCCAGAATGACCGGGTTCACCTTGCCGTCCTTGCCGGCGGGGGTGGTCATGACGATCTCGGACACGCCTGCCACCTTGGCGGGGATGACGTCCATGAGCACGGTGGAGGGGTAAGCCGCCGTGCCGCCGGGCACATACACGCCCGCCTTTTCAATGGGGGTATATTTCTGTCCCAGCACGATGCCGGGCTTGTCGTTCACCACAAAATTCTTGTGCACCTGCTGGCGGTGGAAGGCTTCAATGTTAGCTGCCGCTTGGCACAGGGTCTCGAGAAAGTAGGGATCCATATTGGCAAAGGCTTCGTCGATCTCTTCCTGCGTCACCTGCAGGTTTTCGATCGTTGCCCCGTCAAATTTCAGGGCGTAGTCCTTCAGGGCTTCGTCGCCCCGGGCGCGGACGTCAGCGATGATGGCGTCCACCACGTCCTCCACATTCTTTTCCGCACGGATGTCGCGGTTCAAAATCTCTTCGGGCTTCAGCTCGTCGAAGTTGTACAGCTTGATCATTTTGCTTCCTCCTTTTTCTGCAGCTCTGCCCGCAGCTTTTCCAGCATGGTATCCATTTCCTTGTGCTTGAACTGGTAGCTTGCCTTGTTGGCAATGAACCGGGCCGAGATGGGCATGAACTCGGTGACGACCTTCAGGCCGTTTTCCCGCAGGGTGGTTCCGGTCTCCACGATATCCACGATGACGTCCGACAGCCCCAGAATGGGTGCCAGTTCGATGGAACCGTTCAGCTTGATGATATCGATATCCCGCCCCATGGATGCGTAGTAGCTCTTGGCGATGTTGACGAATTTGGTGGCCACCCGCACCGGGCGGCTGGGGTCGTCTTTGTAGTCCGCCGGAGCCGCCACGCACATGCGGCACTTGCCAAGGCCGGTATCCAAAAGCTCGTACACATCGGCGGAAGCTTCGGTGAGGATGTCCTTGCCCACGATGCCCACATCCGCCGCGCCGTGCTCGACGTAAATGGCCACATCGCTGGGCTTGACGAGGAAGTAGCGGATGCCCGCCTCCGGGTTTTCCACCACCAGTTTGCGGGTGGCGTTGTAATCCTCCGGGCAGCCGTAGCCGATGCCCGCCAAAAGGTTATAGACCTTATCGCCCAGACGGCCCTTCGGCAGTGCCACGTTCAGCATCACCCTGTCGGTGCTGTTCTTCTGCACCGGCGGCAGGGGAGCGCTCAGGCGGTCCAGCTCATCCAGATAGACGGCAAACCCGATGGCTCCGGCACCGGGGGTGAACTTCTGCATCAGCAGGTCGTACCGGCCGCCCTTGAGCAGCGGCCGGGGCAGGGCCTTGAGGTAGCCCTGAAAGACAAGACCGTTGTAGTACTCCATCTCACCGGCCAGGGTCATATCCAGCCGGATGGTGCCCTCCATCCATGCCAACGGCCCGGCCAGCGCTTTCAGCTCGGCCACGGCGGCCTGCATGGCGTCGTTCCGGCACAGGGCCTCCGCCTTTGCAAGGGTCTCGCCGTATCCGCCGGAAAGGCTCAGCACGCTGCACAGGGTGTCAGCCGCCGTCTCATCCAGCCCGGCGGCCTTTGCGCCCGACCGCAGCTCGTGGGCGTTCTTTTCCCGCAGTTTTTCCAGCAGGGCCGCACGGGCGGCGGCGGGCACTTCCAGCGCATCGAACAGGCCGAAGAGATAGCCCATGTGGCTCACTTCCAGCACCCATTCGGCGCCCAGCTGCCCCAGCGACTGCGCCGCCAGACACACGGCCTGCTGCACTTCCGCTTCGCCCACTTTGCCCAGCACTTCCAGACCCATCTGGGAGATTTCCTTGAAGGTGTGGCTCTCAGCCGAGGGGCGGTAGACGTTTTCGTGATAATAATACCGCAGGGTCTCGCCGGGGGCGGGCTGTGCCGTCTTGGCGATGGAGAGGGTCACGTCCGGCTTGAGCGCCAGCAGGCGGCCGTCCAGATCGGTAAAGGTGATGACCTGCTCCGACGAAAGGAAGCTGCGGTTTTCCTGATACAGGCCGTATTCCTCAAACCGGCCCATGTGGTACTTGCGGCAGCCCGCCGCCTCGTACAGTGCCCGCAGGGCAAAGGAGGCGCGCTCCTTGGGCTGCAGACTTTCCAGACTGAATTTCATGTCGGTTCCCCCTGTTTCTTACACGTTCTTTTCCCGCACCGGCTCTTTCCGGCACTTTTCCGCTCCTCTATGCGGGCGCGGTGCCTTCCGCGCATATCCTCTGCAATGATCCTGTCTTTATTTTACTTTATCTTGATAAAGTTGTAAAGTGTAAAAGTAACGGTGTCTCCCGCTTCATGATACAATTTTTCTGTGCGTTTGTACAGGAATGCGAAAATGTTTCACCGCCGGACGGCGTGACATGATGGGGAGCGGAAACAGAAAAGCCACCCGCAGGCTTTGCGGATGGCTTTTCTGATACGCTATAAGATTTACCCCAGCAGCGCCAGCACACCGGCCTTGGGGCGGGCGCCCACGGCCTGATTGACCAGCTTACCGTCCCGGAACACCAGCAGGGTGGGGATGCTCATGACACCGAATTCCCCGGCCAGTTCCGGCTGCTCGTCCACGTTCACCTTGCCCACCTTGATGTCGGTGCGCTCCTCGGCCACTTCGTCCACGATGGGGCTGAGCATGCGGCAGGGGCCGCACCAGCTGGCCCAGAAGTCCAGCAGGACAGGCTTTGTGCTCTGCAGCACTTCCTGCGCAAAGTTTTCTTTCGTGATGGTGATGACTGCCATATTATTTTACCTCCTGAAGGGTGGTTTGTATTTCACTGACAGCATCAGTATACCCCGTCCGAGGCTGCTTTTTCCGTAACCGGGTCACACAAGGGTGCAGAAAAGCCCGGAGCAGGAAGAAAGAATACTGCTCCGGGCAAGAGAATCGCTTATTTCAGTGTTGTGTCAGCAGGGTATCAGACACCGGCCACGCAGTTCTTGCCGGCGATGTAGCCGTAGTAGACGCACAGGCTGTGGCTGATGCCGCGCATGCAGATGGGGTATTCCACTGCGTAGCGGCTGCCCTGCACATTGCCGCAGACATACAGGCCCTTGATGATGTCGCGCTTGGGGCTGGCGGGGTCCTCCTCGGTGAAGGTGTGGCAGTTCTCGTCGCTCTCCAGGCCGCCCACGCACACCAGCATGGAAGTGGTGCCCCACTGGCATGCATAGTACGGGGGATTCTCCAGCGCGAACATCCGGCTTGCGGGCTTGCCGAAGTCATCGTCGGAACCGGCCTTGGCCAGCTCGTTGTAGCGCTCGACGGAAGCCAGCGCATTATCCAGTGCATCGCCCTCAAAGCCGCACTGGGTCAGCAGGTCTTCCAGTGTATCGGCCTTGAACTGATAAGCCTCGGCCTTTGCGCTGATCTTGGTGTACTGACGGTCGGTGTAGTTGGGGTTGGACTCATCCTCATCCTCGGGGATGATGTAGCACAGGCCGCCGTGGTTTGCGGGCATGTAGGGCACCTCTTCGCCCCACTTGGAGTCGTACAGCTGGAAGGAGGTGCACTCGGGCTGCAGCTCGATCTGGTTTTCCAGCTGCTGGCCGGGGATGCACTCGTTCATGAAGCGGTCGCCGCGCTTGTTGATCTGCAGGAAGGGGGTCACGCCCATGCCGCTGCCCATGTGGTGGGTCATCGGTGCGTGGAAATCCTGCACCTTTGCGCCAATCCATGCGCCCATGCGCAGGCCGTCGCCGGTCTCCACGGTCTTGCCCTCCACGTCAACGCCCAGCATACCCATGGCACCCATGTTGGCGATCTTCTTCTCCACGATCTCGGGAGCAAAATGCTTCATGATCTTCTCGTCGCCGGAGTTGTCGCCGGTAGCCAGGATCACGCCCTTGGAAGCGTTGAGCTGGATGTACTTGTTGTCATTCTGTGCGTCGCGGATGATCACGCCGGTCACGCGGCCGTCGCTGTCCTTCAGCAGCTTGGTGCCGAAGCAGCCGAAGAAGGTCTGTGCGCCGTTCTCAATGGCCTTGTTCAGGTTGGCTTCCACTATAAAGCCCTGCTGATCCTTGCGGGAAGAGCGGAACTCCATGCTGGAAGGGAAGGTGGGGAACTCTTCGTTGCGGTAATCGTAGTGCTCGGGCTGAGGCCATGCCAGCGGCACCAGAATGCCCTTGTCGAACTGCTCCTGGGTCACGGCCTCACGGGTGGAGTCGCAGATGGTCAGCTCGGGGTAAGCCTCGATGAACCAGTCCATGACCTCGTGTGCATGGGAAGCCCACTTTTTCAGGATGGAGCGCTTGTTGCGGTAGGTGCACTCGCGCATCAGGCGGTCGACCACAACATCCTCGTCCACGATGTTCTCGCGTCCCCAGCGCTTGTTCAGGGTGCCGTTCAGCAGGGCATACTCGCCGCTGCGGCAGTTGAAGGAAGAGCTCTTTTCCACGATGGCAACTTTTGCGCCCTCCTCGGCAGCCGCACGGGCAGCGCAGACGCCGGACAGACCGGCGCCGATGATGACCACATCAAAGTCCTGGGTCTCACTGGCCTGCACGTCCGGCTCTTCGCCCAGCCAGTCATCGCCGGTATCCCCGGCGGTATCTGCAGCAGGCTCTTCGGAAGCAACGCCCATAGCCTGCTCGATGCAGCTGGCGGCAGCCTTCTTGACCGCGTTGGTGGTGACGGTGGCGCCGGAAACATTGTCGATCTCAGCGTTCTGTGCCGCCATGATGGCATCCTGCAGGGTGGGAGCAGCCACGCCGCCGATGCTCTCGGTCTCGTTGGAAGCATCGATGACCACATCGGTGATAGCGGTCTCGCTGAAGGTCATGGTGACCTTCACCTCGCCGATGCCGGTAGCCGTGCCGGTGTAGGTGCCGGGGGTGTAGACAGCATCGCCGGAAGCGGATGCCGCAGTGCCGGAGGAACTTGCGGAGTTGCAGGCAGCCAGAGCGCCGGCGGTGACACCGCTCATTGCGGCGGCAGCGGCAACTTTCAGAAAGCCTTTGCGGGAGATCTTTTCCATCTTGTTTGCTCCTTTTTCTTTCTTCTCTTCTTCTCGTTTCTGCGGGATTTTTATCCCGCTCCGACACTTAGTATAAAATATAACGAAGTAAAATGGAAACAAAAAATTTTTGCCGCAGTGATAAAAGCTCTTTATCAGTCTCCATTGATGTGCTATACTGAAAGCAATCTTATTCTGCCCGCCGGGAAAGGAGAGGTTTCGCCCATGAACGACCGCCAGCTGCTGTGTTTTCTCACCCTGAGCCGGACGCTGAATTTTACCGCCGCCGCCCGGGAGCTGTACTGCACCCAGCCCGCCCTGAGCTACCAGATCCGCAATCTGGAAAAAGAGCTGGATCTTGCCCTGTTCACCCGCAGCACCACCCAGGTGGCCCTGACCGAGGCCGGCCGGGCTTTTGCGCCCCGTGCGGCAGAGATCTACCGCAGCATGCTGAACGCCCGCACGACGCTGAAAGCGTTTGCCCCGCAGCGCACCCTGACCCTGCGTCTTCCGCCTGTGCTGCTGCAGCGGGACCCCATCTACCCCATCCTGATGGCGCAGCTTCATGCCGCTTTGCCGGGGTACGAATTTGCAATGGACACCCGGCCCATCTCCCACAGCCCGCACGAAATGCTGTGTTCGGAAGCGGACGCCGCCCTGTATCTGCCGTTTGTTCCTTTGCAGCCGGAGGTGGAAAGCCTGCCGGTCGTGCACAACACATTTTATCTGATCGTCTCGCCGGAGCATCCGCTTGCAGGCCGCCGGACTTTGGAGCTGGCTGACCTGACCGGGCAGCAGATCTTCTACGAGCCGCTGTATCAGGATATGGTGGGCTACACCCGTGCACAGCCCGGGATCTCCTTCCACACACCCAGCTGGCGCATGGTGGAAAATTACGAGTGCGTTTACAACGACCTTTTGGCCGGGCGGGGAATGTTCCTGTGCCCGATGAAATACCCGGCCTTCCCGGCGGCATGGTATCTGCCGCTGCAGCTGGCCCTGCCGGACACCTGCCTGCTGACCCTGCGGGACGACCCCCGGCCCGAGATCGGGACCCTGCGGAATGTGTTCGCCGACGTATACGCAAACCGCGCCAAGCTGCTGGGTGAAGCATAAAAAATACCGCTGTACCGGCGAACGGCACAGCGGTATTTTTTAAACAGAGTTACTTGTTCAGCATTTCATGGGCGGTCTTGCAGATGGTGGCGGCGTCAAGGCCGTACTCCTTCAGCAGATCCCATGCCGGGCCGGAGCAGCCGAACTTGTCCTGCACGCCCACACGGCGCACGGGGGTGGGCAGCTTCTCGGACAGGACGGCGCACACGGCTTCGCCCAGACCGCCGATGACGTTGTGCTCCTCGGCGGTGATCACCTTGCCGCACTCCTTGGCGGCCTTGAGGACGATCTCCTCATCCAGCGGCTTGATGGTGTGGATGTTGATGACGCGGGCGTGGATGCCCTCGGCAGCCAGCTGCTCGGCAGCCATGCGTGCCTCGTTGACCATCAGGCCGGTGGCGATGATGGCAATATCATTGCCGTCGGTGATCTGCTCGCCCTTGCCGATCTCAAAGTGATAGTTGTCGGCATCGTGGAACACGGGCACAGCCAGACGGCCGAAACGCAGATAGACCGGGCCGTTCATGGCATAGGCGGCGCGCACGGCGGCGCGGGCTTCCACATCGTCGGCGGGGCAGATGACGGTCATGCCGGGGATGCTGCGCATGAGGGCAAAATCCTCGCAGCACTGATGGGAAGCGCCGTCCTCGCCCACAGAAATGCCGCCGTGGGTAGCACCGATCTTCACGTTCAGGTGGGGGTAGCCGATGGAGTTGCGCACCTGCTCAAAGGCGCGGCCTGCGGCGAACATGGCAAAGCTGGAGACAAAGGGCACATAGCCCATGGTGGACAGACCGGCGGCCACGCCCATCATGTTGCCCTCGGCAATGCCACAGTCAAAGTGACGATCCGGGTAAGCCTTGCGGAACATGCCGGTCTTGGTGGCGGCGGCAAGGTCTGCGTCCAGCACAACCAGATCGTCGTGGCCCTCGGCGGCCAGTTCCTTCAGGGTATTGCCGTAGCTTTCACGGGTAGCAATTTTCTTCACATCTGCCATCTTATTTGTCCTCCTGTTCCAGCGCGGCGTAGGCGGCGTTCAGTTCCTCAATTGCGATCTTGTACTCATCGTCGTTGGGGCCCTTGCCGTGCCAGTCCACAGAGTTGGTCATAAAGGAAACGCCCTTGCCCTTGGTGGTGTCCATGATGATGCAGGTGGGCTTTGCGGTCTCGGCGTGGAACGCCTGCATAGCGGCTTCGATCTGGTCGTAGTCGTGGCCGTCGATGGTGACCACATTGAAGTTGAAGGCTTTCAGCTTATCTTCCAGCGGAGCGCTGTTCATGACCGTCTCGGTAGTGCCGTCGATCTGCAGATGGTTGCGGTCCAGCACAACGCACAGGTTGCTTAGGCCGTAGTGGGCGGCAAACATGAATGCCTCCCAGCACTCGCCCTCTTCCACCTCGCCGTCGCCCACGATGGCAAAGACGTTGATGGGCTTACCCGCGTGCTTGGCACCCAGTGCCATGCCGCAGGCAGCAGAGATGCCCTGGCCCAGACTGCCGGTGGACATATCCACGCCCGGGGTCTCGTTCATGTTGGGGTGGCCCTGCAGATAGCTGCCGATCTT
>CAKSZM010000053.1 GCA_934525735.1 uncultured Faecalibacterium sp.
ATGCAGCAAAGACGGAAGATGGAAAATATATCAGCGCGTATGCCTGTGACGCAAAGACCTGTGATGAAGAATTTCTGCTTTCTAAACGGCAGTATGAGCATATCACTGGTAGAACCCAGGCGCATGATGTGATTGCATATCAGATTCGGCAATCCTTTAAGCCCGGAGAAATCACGCCGGAGGAGGCGAATAAGGTTGGGTATGAGACAGCCATGCGATTCACCAAGGGAAAACACGCATTTATCGTGGCTACCCATGTTGATCGTGCGCACATTCATAACCACATTATTTTTAATTCGACTACATTAGACTGCACCAGAAAATTCCGAGATTTTCGCTTGTCAGGACTTGCACTGGCAAGGCTCAGTGATATCGTCTGCCTGGAGCACCGGTTGTCGGTCATTGTCCGGAAGCCCTATGGAGAGCGGCAGAAGAGAACGGAATACCCTGAGAAAAAATCGCAGCGGGATGAAATCTGCGAGGCCATTGATGCAGCATTGGCAAGAAAACCGAAAGACTTCCGGGAACTGATTGGAATTTTGCAGGAAGCAGGGTACGAGTATAAAAATGGAAAGCAGCCTGCACTGCGGGGAAAAGGCCACGCCAGATTTGCTCGTTTCCGCTCTCTTGGTAAAGGATAATCGGTTGAAGAACTCTGCGAAGTGATTGCCGGAAATGCGGTTCATAAAAGCAAATTTGCAGAGAAAACCCGCACAAGCGCACGGTCGGCACAGGTGCATCAAAAGGCAGAGCTGCTTCAATCAATTAAGGAGGCGGCAGAATGGAATTAGCAAAATATAAGGCGTGTATATGTGAAGGCTCTGCCGAAGAAGTTACGTCGAGCGCAGCTACCATGAGGCACAAATCAACTACACCGAAGATAAGCGCCCTACGTTCCGTTCGGACCGCTACCAGTTCACTGTTATTATGCCGAACTTGAGTTACAGTGTCCCTCAAGATGTCCCTCAACGTGTCTCCCAAGATGATTTGGATGCCAAAATCCTGGCTTTAATCAAAAAAGACAATAAAATCAGCACCGAAAAACTCGGCATGGCACTGGGTGTCAGCTACAAAACCATCCGCCGCCACATCAAGGCGATGGAAAATGTCCACTACATCGGCCGCGGCTTTAGCGGGCATTGGGAAGTTGACAATCAATCAAAAACGGATATCTGACAGTGAAGCAGGAAATTTTCTAAGGCAATACCGCACAATTCTCGCATTATAGACATGCGTGCGGCTCACAGGGAACGATATAGGAAAACACCAACACCCCCAACGGGCTTTAGCTGCCCGTTGGGGGTGTTTACTTAGGTGGTTTTGGGTGTTGTTTTCAGGCAGAGCACCACTGCCAGCAAGCCGCTTAAAAGGCGTCCTGCCATCATCGGCAGGGCGTGTGAGGGGCTGAATTGCAGGGTAAATGCCAGAAAATCGCCGACGCTGTAAGCAGCTACTACGGCATAGGCCGTGTTCAGTGTGATGCCGCGTTCCTCCAGCGTATCAAGACTCAGCAATGTGGGGATGCAGTTGGCGGAGGTCACGACCAGACCAGTGATGGAGGCGGGCTCCAGCTGCAGCCGTGCGGCCAGCTTGGTCAGCGGTGCGGTCAACAGACGCTGTACAAAGGCGAAAAACGGCAGGATCCCGGCAAGAAACGCGCCGATACTGCATATAACCGGGTAGATTTCCGCCAAGGGGGTCAGCCCCTCCAGCAGCACAATACCGGACGTTTCCTGCAGGACAGAGATGCAAAAGCCGAACAGGGTCAGACCGCGTACCGCCAGAGAGATGCCGTTGAAGATCGGACCGATCGCACTGCTGCCGGATTTGAAAAGCAGCAGCAGCAGAACCGCGACAGCCAGTACAGGCCAGGTGTTGTGCAGCAGGACCGACAGGGGGATGCCGCACAGTGCCCCGGTGAGCAGGCAGCCCACCGGCAGCACCAGAAAGCCGAGAAACAATCCGCGAACGGCGGCGGCTCGTTTGGAGCCTGTCAGCCGACCCAGCGCCAGTGGGATCGTACCGTTGATCGTGGAACCGAGAAAGGCCGCCACGATCAAACCGTTGTACAGCCCGGCGGACGGTTCCTGTGCGATTTGTGCGGCCAGCACGGCGCCGCCTGCATCGCAGCTTAAAAACAGTGAGGCAAACAGGGAAGGGTCACACCCCACGGCGGAAAACACCGGCGTGATAACAGGCGCCAGATGGGTCCCAAGCCAGGGTGCCAGCGCCATAAAACCGGTCATGAGCAGCAGCAGATCCACAACGGCGGCAAAGCCCTGACGGAAGGCACTGCCCAACCCCAGCCGATCACCCAGCAATGTGTCCGCAGCACCCAGGCAGAAAAAGACAGCAGATATCCACGCCATCGCTCTTACCCGCGACCCGGCGTGTCTTCACTGAAGGGGCTGTTGACATAGTTGGCGCTCTTGGAGGAAACAAACTTCTCCATCGCGCGCTGCAGCGGATGCTTGTTCCAGCGGTCCAGATCATCCGTCAGGCGGCAGGCCGTCATCTGGAAGAAGGGCAGCCAGCACAGCGGGGTGATTTCCTCCGGCACATCCATAGGCACGTACATAACATTGTGCTCATCCTTGTAATCAGCGCAGCGCGTCAGCAGGAAAGCGTTATCCGTCACGATCTGGGTACCCTCAAAGATGCGGTGGATGCGCTCCGTGCCCTCGCCGCCGTCAATCAGAAATACGCTGTAGCGGGGGGTCATCTGGATATTGGGGCCGTGGATGTACTCCTCGACCTCATAGGCAGCGGTAGGAATGCTGACGGTCTCGCCGAATTTCAGTGCGCCCTCGCTTGCGGTGCCGAGGTTTGCACCCACGCCGCAGACATAGGCATTGGTCATGCCGGACAGCTGACGGTAGTGTTCTTTAATAAAGGAAGGGGTCTGTGCCTGTACGGCGGCGTTGATGTCGGCGGCTTTCAGCAGCTGCTGCTTGACAGCCTCGCCCTCGGCAGCGGTTTTGATGCCCAGACGGACAGCAGCCTCCACGGCAAACAGCATAAAGAAAAGTGCCAGCGTGGTGACACCGCGGGTGACATACGCGACCGTTTCGCGTCCGACACCGTAGTTGGCGACAACATCGCACACCTTGCCCAGATCGCTGTTGACATCGCCGGTCAGACCGATGCAGCGGCGGCCCTTTGCCTCAATGACCTTGATGGCGTCCAGGGCGTTCAGGCTGTAGCCGCTTTGGCTGACGACAACGACCATATCGGTCTCGCTGAAATCATTCTCGCTGGATACAAAATGAAACGGGGTGACGATTTTGACCTCGCACTTCAGGTGGCGGCGGATAAACTGCCGCGCGCAGAGTGAGCCGTTGGAGGAAGAACCGCACGCAACGATCCAGATGTTCTTGTAGCCGCCGTTTACATACTCATCCACAAGGGGCTTTGTCAGCGCGGCGCTGTCGGCGACATTGTTGCGGATAAACTCCGGGCAGTCGGCAATGTAGTCCAGCATAGTCTTTTTGTGTTCCATAAAGCAGTCTCCTTCACATTTTGTCTAAATTTTTAACGCTCACTTTGTGTAAAACGTTAAAATCTTCGGGAAGTCCCCGAACTCTATTGACATTATACCACGACTTTGGTATATTGTCATTACAATATTACAAAGATTTTAGAAAAATTTTCTGAAAATCAAGAAAAAATCTAAAAATCTTTGCAGCATATTATAAGGAGGAAAAACTTATGCCTGACATTTTGATGACAAGAATCGACAATCGCTTGGTGCACGGGCAAGTCGGTGTGGCGTGGACCACCGCTTTACCGGGTGTCAACCTTATTGTTGTGGCAGATGATCTGGCTGCTGCCGACCCGCTGCAGCAAAGCCTGATGACCGCCACTGCGAAAAGCTCCGGCTGCGGCATCCGGTTCTTTACGCTGGACAAGACCATTGCAGTCATTCACAAGGCATCCGCCAGCCAGCACATCTTCCTGGTCGTGCGCAACCCGCAGAGCGCCCGTAAGCTGGTGGAGGGCGGCGTTCCCATTGATAAGCTGTGCATCGGCAATATGCATGTTGGCCCCGGCAAGGAAGTGACCGGCGATGTACACGTTTATATGGACGAGAAGGACAAGGACGACCTTCGCGCCATCCGTGCCAAGGGTGTGGATGTCTACATCCAGATCGCACCCGGCGACCACAAGCTGGACTTTGAAAAGTAACCCAAGGTTCCGGCTCTGCAGAAGGGCTGCAGAGCAAAAAATATATTTTATAAAGAGGAGAGAAAATCTATGCAAATCACACTCGTGCAAGGTTTGCTGATTGCGCTGCTCGTTTTTATCTGCGCATTCGACAAACACATGGAAACCTTTATGTGGTTCCGCCCGCTGGTCGTAGCGTTTTTCACAGGCATCATCCTCGGTGATGTACGCCTCGGCATGCAGGCAGGTGCCGTTGCGGAGCTTTCCTACCTGGGTCTGCTGACCGTTGGCGGCACCGTGCCGCCGGATCCCCTGTTTGCCGGTCTGATGACCACCGTGCTGGCGTACACCACCGGCTGCGATGTCAACACGGCGCTGGGTCTTGCCGTTCCGTTCGCACTGATCGGTCAGTGGATCAACACCGGCACCAACACCTTCTATGCCGGCTTCCTGCCGAAGATTGACAAATGCGCTGCCGCCGGTGACGAAAAAGGCATTGCCAAAGTAATGTATACCGGCTGGATCCTGTATGCCGCCATGTTTGCCCTTGCCGCGTTCCTGTCCACCTACGCATTGCAGAGCGGTATTTCCGCTTTTGTGGCAGCCTTCCCGGAATGGCTTGTCCACGGCTTTGAAGTTGCCGGTGGTCTGATGCCGGCTGTCGGCCTTGCCCTGCTGCTGGTCGTTATGCTCAAGAAGGAAAACGCAGCCTATCTGCTTGCCGGTTTTGTCATTATGGTCATTACCAACTGCCAGAACATCCTGCCCATTGCTGTTATTGCGGGTTGCATCGCCTATGTCAATTTCACCCGCGATATGGAGACTGCCAAGCTGACGGCTGCATCCGCTGCAACTGCCGCCCAGGAAGGAGATTTTGAAGATGGCATCTAACAAAATTACCAAAAAAGACCTCAACGAAATGGCCGTCCGTTCTATGGCGGAACAGTGCTGCTTCAGCTTTGAGCGTATGCAGGCCGTAGGCTTCTGCTACGGCATGACCAAGTGCTTCCGCAAGATCCACGGCGACAACAACGAGGAAATGGCCGCCGCGTTGGAAAACAACCTCGACTTCATCAACACCGAGCCGCACATGGCTGCTATCCTGCAGGGTCTGATCGTCTCCATGGAGGAGGCCGGTCAGGATCGCACAATGATCCACAGCCTGAAAACCGGTCTGTTCGGACCTCTGGCAGGCTTGGGCGATGCCATCTGGTGGTACACCGCCATGCCCATCATCGCCTCCATCTGCTGCTCTCTGGCATCGCAGAACAATGTTCTGGGCCCCATCTTCTACATTCTGTTCTGGGCATTGACTGCTATCTTCAGCCGCATCTGGTTCGTGCGTCTGGGCTATAATGCTGGTGTCAACTCCATCAAGTTCATCGGTGATAACGCCGCTTATATCAGCAAGGCTGCCGGTATTCTGGGCGTTATGGTCGTTGGCGGATTGATCCCCAGCTATGTATCCTTTGCTTTCCCCGAAACGCTTGTCATTTCCAGTGTTTCCGTGCAGGGCATCTTTGACTCCATCATGCCCAACATTCTGCCGCTGGGCTTTGTGTTCCTGCTCTACTGGCTGTTCAAGAAGAAAAATGTCAACACCATGAAGCTGATCCTGTTGGTCATTGCTTTGTCGGTTGCACTGTCCTTCCTGGGCATCATGTAAGTTTTACTGCGGCGGCTCGCGCCGGTTCAGCATTCCCCCGCGAGCCGCATTTTTCACAAACCATATTGTCATAACAAAACTACAAATGGAGGCTATTGTACACATGAGCATGGTAAACTTTGACGAAAATCAGATCATTGCCAACGGCGCCAAGATCTACGACCAGCGCGCCAAGATCGAGGCGATTGCGGATTCGATTGTGGATAACGGGTTTGACCTGCTGCTGTTCACCAGCAGCGGCGGTTCTCAGGCGATGCTGGATCCGTTCGCCTTCTATATCCGCCACATGTCCCGCCTGCCGGTCGAAAATGTCCTGTCTGCCAACCTGATGACCGGTGACTGCAACCGCATCACCGATAAGACCGTGGCGTTCCTGACCTCGAAGTCCGGCGACACCGCCGAGACCGTAAAAGCAGCCAACTGGCTGAAAGAGCAGGGCGTGCGCCTGTTTGCCGCCGTCGGCAAGGAAAACTCCACACTGGAATCCATCTGCGATGACACCATCGTCTACGGCGAGGGCCGCCCGCAGGAGCTGGTGTTCTACCTCCTGATCGGTCGCATCCTGTACCGCAGCGGTAACTTTGATGCCTACCCCCGCTTTGCGGATGAGCTGAAGAACCTTGCCTTTGCGCTGGCACAGGTACGCAAGCAGGCGGATGCCAAGTGCCTGAAATATGCGCAGGATTACTGCAAGGAACCATATAACATCTGGATCGGCAGCGGCGATCTGTGGCCCACTGCGTACAGTTACAGCATGTGCGTGCTGGAGGAAAGCCAGTGGATCCGCACCAAGAGCGTTTCCAGCCCGGAATTCTTCCACGGCACACTGGAGCTGCTGGAGGACGATGTCTGCACCACGCTGCTGCTGACCGAGGGACCCACCCGTGCACAGGACGAGCGCGTAAAGGAGTTTGCCGCCCGCCATACCAAAAAGCTGACCTGCTTTGACACGAAGGAGTATGCACTGCCCGGCATCAGCGATGAGTTCCGCCCGCTGCTCAGCCCCGTTGTCATGGCGGCTGTTCTGCAGCGCATCAGCAAGAACATTGAGGTTATCACGGATCATTCTCTGGATATCCGCCGCTATTACAGAAAAGAGAGCTATTGAGTATGAAACTGATTGCATTAGGGGATAACGTAATAGACTATTACCACAATACACAGGAGTGCTTCCCCGGCGGCAATGCGGTAAACGTTGCAGTTCATGCTGCGCGGCTGGGGGCACAGGCCGAGTATCTCGGCTCCCTCGGCGATGACAAGATGGCACATATTGTGGAGAAAGCACTCCAAGAAAACGGCGTGGACATCAGCCATTGCCCCGTTTTGCAAGGGTGTACCACCAAGGTGTGCAGCTATGATGTGGTCAACGGGGAGCGCAGCTTTATCGAGGTCATCACCGGGGAAAGCTGGACCGGCCCGCTGCAGATCGGTGCGCAGGAGCTGGACGAGCTGAAAACCGCCGATCTGATCGTCAGCAGCTGCAATGCCAAAATGCCAGAACAGATGGCGGCTGTGCAGGCGCTGCCCGCCGTGGTTGCCTATGACTTTGGCGAAAAGGAAAAGTACCGCACCGATGCCTACTATGACGAGGTTTGCCACGGCATAGATCTGGCGATGCTTTCCTGCAAGCCGATGGACAAGGCTGCTTTTGCGGAATTGTGCGCGCCGCTGCACCGCCGCGGCGTGGTGCACGTTCTGGCTACGATGGGCGCAGCCGGACAAATGTTGTCCGTACAGGGAAAAATCGTGGAAAAGACTACCCAAATGGTAGAGGCAAGTGATACAATGGGTGCAGGAGATTCTTTCCTTGCTGCATTCCTCTGCTCGCTGTATACTGCGGGGTGGCAAAAAGCAAAGCCCATGCCGGAGCAGGCGCTTCTGGCAGCACTGGCTGCCGGGCAGCAGGTCTCGGCACGTAACTGTATGGCACAGGGCGGCTTTGGCTGTAAAGCGGAAATCTCCCGGGACAGCATTGAATAACAAAAAGGAGATTCCCTATTATGATCGAACTGAACGGAATACAGCTTGACAAAATCAGCGCAGTCCCTCTGTACGAGCAGCTGCGTAAGGCGTTGCTGGAGGCTATCACCAGCGGGAAACTGCCGGCAGGGACCAAATTGCCGACAGAGGAGGAGCTGTGCGCCCAGTTCGGCATTTCACGCCCCGTTGCGCGGCAGGCTTACAATATGCTGATCGAAGAAGGCTTTGTGGAACGCATGCGGGGCCGCGGTACTTTTGTGCGCAGCCCCGATACCCGTGGCCGCTTCCTGAACAAGCAGCTGAGCTTTGCCGCCGAGATGGGGGTTTTGAACCTGGAACACCGTACCGAGGTGCTGCGTGCAGAGTGGGTAAGCTATACCCCGGAACTGTTTGCACGGCTCAAGCTGGAACGCGGGGACCGCTGCTATCATCTTGTGCGTATGCGCTATGTCAGCGGAAAGCCCTTTGTTCTCGTGGAAAACTATGTGCCGGAATCTGTGTTTCCCGGTATTGATGCCTACGACTTTGCCCAGCGCTCGCTGTACGATGTCTTTGAAACCGTCTACCACGAGAGGATCATCAAATCGCGCCGTGTGCTGATGGCGCAGACCGCCAACGCCGAGTTTGCCAACCTGTTCGGCGTACACCGCGGTTCCCCCGTGCTGTATGTCGAAAACGTGGTCATGGACCAAAACGACCGCCCGATCGACCTCAGTAAAGAGTATCTGGACGGCGTTACCCAGAAATTTGAATTTGAAGTTGTCAACCAATAAGCCGGGTCTGTGCGCCCGGTCTTGCTAAAGGAGTATAGTTTGCTATGGTAGGTGTAGTTGTGACCGGGCATGGCGGCTTTGCCGCCGGTATGACTGCCAATGTAAAAATGCTGGCAGGCAGTGATGCGGAAGTAAAGGCCGTGGATTTTGCCGACGGCATGGATATGGAAGTGTTTGAAAAGCAGCTGGCTGAGGCAATCGACAGCTATGCAGACTGCGAGGCTGTTCTGGTGCTGGCAGACATTGCCGGCGGTACGCCGTACAACCGCGCAGCGGGGCTTTCTATGACCCGCCCCAAGGTGCGTGTGATCTCCGGGCTGAACAGCAGTATGCTGATGGACCTGTGCATGCGCAACATCACCGGTGACGAATGCTCCGATGTGGATGCACTGGCTGCCGACATTATGCAGACCGGGCACGAAAACATCGGCAAGTTTGTGCTGGAGGTTCCCGCCCAGCCGCAGGAGGACGAGGACGGTATCTGAAGGGAGAAACGCCATGAAGCCGATCAAGGCAGTCATCTTTGATATGGACGGCGTGCTGATCGACAGTGAACCGGTCTACCTGCACCATCAGTATGCATATCTGAAGCCGTCCTACCCGTGGATCACCGTGGAAAGCATGTACCCGTTGGTGGGCATTTCCGGGCAGGAATATATGCCCTTTATGGCAAAACTCTGCCGCCGCACCGACGATGCCGCGTTCCGACAGGAAATGGACGCCATGAACGCCGGCTGCCGGGTGTATTACCCGGACATTCTGCGCAAGGAGGTTCGCCCGCTGCTGCATGAATTAAAGCAGATGGGGCTGCAGGTAGCCCTTGCAAGCAGCAGTAGCCGGGAATGTATTGAGCAGGTCCTGACACAATGCGAGATTCGGGAACTGTTTGACTGTATCGTCAGCGGTCACGAATTTACCCACAGCAAGCCGGATCCTGAAATTTACCGTTTCACCATGGACAAGCTCAAACGCAAGCCGGAGGAATGTCTGATCGTGGAGGACTCCACCTACGGTGTGCAGGCAGGTACGGCGGCGGGCGGCGTTGTGGCTGCCCTGCGGGACGAAAGATTCCCGTTTGACCAGCGGGCGGCGCAGCTGCATATCGACAGCCTTGCTGAGCTGCCTGCGCTGGCGGCGTGCGGCGGAAAAAGGATACGCGCAGCCTTCTTTGATGTGGACGGCACCCTGATTACCGTGGGCGGGCATCGGATGCCGCCCAGTGTAGCTCCGGCACTGCAGGCTTTACAGCGCAGCGGTGTGCAGGTGTTTCTGTGTACCGGTCGCCACGCGCTGGAGATCGAGGAAGAAAATATGCTGCCCGGAATCACGGTTGACGGTGCTGTTTATATGAACGGTCAGCTCTGCGAGCTGCAGGGGCAGATCGTGCGGGAAACGCCCATTCCTGCCGGGGATCTGTCGGCATTGAAGCAGTTTTTACAAAAAAAGAACTGTAGCTGCATTTTTCTTGAAAAAGACAGGATGTACGCCAACTGTGTGGACGCCCGCATGGAGGTCGAGCAGGCAAAAATCGGCACCGCCGTGCCCGCTGTGCGTGACATTTCCGATTTGGAAAACCGCCGCATCTATCAGGTCATCCCCTTCGTGAACGCGGAGGAGGAAGAAGAGCTGTTGCGGCGGATGTCCCATTGCCGGACAAAGCGCTGGGGGGATGCCGTGGTGGATCTGATGAGCCGATCTGGCGGCAAGGAAAACGGTATCCGTGCCCTGTGTGCGGCAATCGGTATCACCACGGAGGAAACCATTGCCTTTGGAGATGCCGACAACGATTTGGAAATGCTGCAACTGGCCGGTATCGGTGTGGCGATGGGCAATGCCCTGCCGCAGGTGCGCGCCTGTGCCGATATGGTCACAGACACCGTGGAAAATGATGGCATCGCCCATGCACTTCAAAAATTAAAACTGATTGGATAAATCACAAAACGAGGAGCGCTTTCCCGCAAGAAAGGCTCCTCGTTTTCCAAAAGGGGGCAGTGTTCTATAATGAAAGAAAAAACGCAGACCCTTGTAACGGATCAGCTGTATAACTTAGTTGCGGGGGTTCTGTACGCCCTGAGCATCTGTTATTTTGCCAAGGGCGCAGACTTTGCACCCGGCGGGCTGTCGGGTCTTGCCTTGCTGGGCAACTATCTGTGGGGGTTCCCCATCGGCATCACAACGCTGGTGCTGAATGTGCCTCTGATTTTGCTTGGCTTCCGCTTTGTGGGACGCGCCTTCCTGGGGAAAACCGTCATCAGTATGCTGTGGTGTACCTTTTTTCAGGATGTTGTCTTTGCAGACCAGCCCGGCTACGGCGGTGATCCGTTGCTGGCGGCACTGTTTGCGGGTATCACATGGGGCGGCGCATTGGCGCTTTTGTATATGCGGGGCTCG
The DNA here is from genome assembly GCA_934525735.1 of uncultured Faecalibacterium sp. GTDB lineage: Bacteria > Bacillota > Clostridia > Oscillospirales > Ruminococcaceae > Faecalibacterium. The sequence continues at coordinate 10,975 of CAKSZM010000053.1, forward strand.
TCCAGCGGCGGCACCGATTTCTTGACGATGTCGATCAAAGTGCTGCGCCCGCATCTGTCGGTCGGTGTTGTGACCGGCGCGATAGACCTTGTGGTCATCCTGTTAGGTTGGCCTGTGTTTGGCTCTGTCGATGCCGTTTTGTACGGGCTTGTCACAACGGCGGTTACCTCGCTGGTTATCGACAAAATTATGTACGGCAGCAATGCCGGCAAAATGCTGACGATCATCACAACCAAGGGGCAGGAAATTGCGGACGAAATTTCCCGCCAATGCGAGCGCGGCTCAACGATGGTCAAAGCGGTGGGTACATACACCGGTACGGAACGGCAGATGCTGCTCTGCGTCTGTGCCAGACCGCAGGTGTACCGTATCCGGATGGCCGCCTACCGCATAGACCCCGGCTGTATGGTCATGGTAACGGAAACCAGCGAGGTCTACGGCGAGGGCTTCATTGACCCCGGCAAGACAGCATCGTTTTTGTAAAGACTGCTGCCGCACACGAAAAGAAAGGAAGGTTTTGTTATGAATCCTATTACGCCTGCCGAACTGGCAGCTTACTTTGACCATACCCAGCTGCGCGCCTATGCGCAGCGCAAAGATTTTGAAAAGCTCTGCGCAGAGGCGCGCGAGTACGGCTTTGCCATGGTGGCAATCAATCCGGCTCCCGTTTCCCTGTGCAAGGATTTGCTGGCGGGAACATCGGTCCATGTGGGCGCGGCGGTTGGTTTCCCCCTGGGGCAGAGTACGCCCAAGGTCAAGAAATACGAAACCGCAGATGCGATCGCCAATGGCGCGGATGAGATCGATTATGTCATCAATATTACGCAGCTGAAAGAGAAAAACTACGATTTTATTGAGCATGAGATGGCCGGCATTGTAGAAGAATGTCGCGGTGCAGGGGTGATCTCGAAGGTTATTTTTGAGAACTGCTACCTGACCGAGGAGGAAAAGCGCGCACTGTGTTCCATCGCGCGGGAGGTCCGCCCGGATTTCATAAAGACGTCCACGGGCTTTGGCACCGGCGGCGCAACCTTTGAGGATGTGGTGCTGATGAAAAAATGCGTCGGCGATGAGGTAAAAATCAAGGCGGCCGGCGGCATCCGCACTTTGGATACCGCTTTGCGCATGATCGAGCTGGGCGTATCCCGCATCGGCTCCACAGCCAGCGTAAGCATTGTAGAAGAACTGAAACACAGGTTATAAAAAGCGCCGGGGATGGCCGGAACGGTCTGAGCTGCATAGAGCGATCATGAGTGATTCTTTCAACTGGATCAAAAATGACGAATGGTTTGTTTCCTGAATCCCTCGCAGCAGTAGAGAATGCATAAAAAAGCCGGGAAGTTGACTCCAATTGTCAATGCCTCCCGGCTATTATCTTGCAGATATTAATATAGTTAGAATCATGCAGGATTGGCCTGGAGCACAGGAGACTGTGCAGGAAATCCTGAAAGGGGACGAGTAGAAAAAAGAGCAGCTGCATGAGCAGGAAGTGCAGAAGGAAGAAGAAAATAGACAGAGCAGTTGATGATGAAATGTCCGGTGCAGTGTGGGTGTAATGCTCATGTTGCATCGGCTTTTTTGTAAAAATAATTTTTAATAATGTTGATTTTTAACTGCTCTTAACTCAAAAAGAGTTACAATACAGAAAAAGAGTTAAGATTGCAGGTGATGACATAGAATATCTCGATAAAGTTCTGGGAGTCAAGGTTACCTATGATGATGTGGAGTTTAAGCATTTGCCCAATTTTATAGCCACAAGGTACCGTTTAAGGATGGTGTCAATGAATGAACAGAAGATGATTTTTCTTTATCCTAAGACAGAACTGGAGCAGATTGAAGTACTGAAAAAACATATTGCTCGGATGATGAACTGCAGCGGCTCATCGGCAAGCGTGCGGCCGATTTTTACGAATATGCTATTTCCCAGAAAAACGGCTGCCTTGTGTGCAGCATTTACTTCCAGAATCTGCTCAA
>CAKSZM010000054.1 GCA_934525735.1 uncultured Faecalibacterium sp.
TTTGTGTAGTAGCTCAGCGAGCGCATCACCGGCTTGCACAAACGATTGAAACATACTTCGTCCAGCAGCAGCATGGCTTCGCCCGGGGCCAGACGCATGGCCGAGCGGATGCCCTCATCGCCGCAGCTGGCTTTCAGGTGGGCCACGTTGGAAGTGACCTGCTGGTGGCACTCCTGCTCCAGAATCTCGAACACGTCGCCGGTCAGGTCGATGCGGGTGTAGTCCCGCCCGCTGAACAGTGCCCGGGACAGATAGTCGATGGAGTAGATCACGGGGGTGGTGTCGGCGAGAATGCGCTTTTTGATGCAGATCACTTCGTCGCCCGGTTCAATCTCAAGATTGCGTGCCAGCTCTTCGCCTGCACGGACGGGGTAGACCTGAATGCCGTCTGCATGGGGGTAGCTGCCGAAGCTGCGGATCAGCGGGTAATATTCCAGCTTCTGGTCCAGGCGGCTGCGCAGGCCCAGCACGGTGCGGTTGACCACGGTGCCGATGCCGCGCACACGCTCCACATAACCGGCGCGTTCCATTTCGCTCAGCGCATCGCGGATGACGGTGCGGCTCACGCCCAGCTCGGCGGCAAGGTCCACCTCAGCGGGCAGACGATCAGCCCGGGCATAGCGTCCGGTGCGCAGTTCATCGAGCAGACTTGCGACCACGCGGTCACTGATCACGGCGCCGCCCAGCCGGCTGGACGAGGCAAGTGCAGAATCTTTCATGGTTTGGTTTCCTCCGTTCACAGGCGGGGCTTTTGCCCCTGCCGGGACTTTCCCGGGGCTTTCGGGCAGCATCCGGACGCAAAAATGACCACCGCCGGCCTGCCGCACAAACCCGTTTACTTTATTATAACATAAATTGACATTTAGAAAAGCGTCATTTATACTGGAATCCGCAGAAAAGTACGATTTTATTTTGGAGGGGATTGCAAGATGGAACTTCTTTTGCACAAATTCGGCGGTCAGCCCGCCTGCCCGCCGGTGCCGGTCACGCTGCGCCGCTGCACCCCGGACGAGGCCCCGGCGGTGTATGCGCTGCAGAATGAGGTGCACGCCGCCATGCCGCGCCCAGAGTGGTTCGTGCCGAGCACGCAGGAAGAGATCACGGAGTACATCACAAACAGCCTGTGCATCGGCGCGTGGCAGGGGCAGCGGCTGGGCGCGTTCCTGACCTTTCATTACTGCGGGCAGGACCCGCACAACTACGCAGCTTTCCTTGGTGTGCCGCAGACGGAGTGGGAGCACTGGGCCAACGCCGACAGCGCCATCGTCTGCAGCGACTGGCGCGGCAACGGCCTGCAGCGCAAAATGCTGGAAGCTGCGCTGCCGCTCTTCCCGGAAACGATCACCCACCTTGGGGCCACCGTCAACCCGGAAAACCGCTACAGCCTGAACAATGCGCTGGCGTCCGGCTTTGTCGTCAAAGCCCGCCGGGAGATGTACGGCGGGTACGACCGGTATCTGCTGGAGAAGGAGCTGTAAAAAAGCACCGGAATCTCTGTGCACTCTCTGTGCAGAAATTCCGGTGCTTTATCGTTTTAGTTTTGCGGATAGAACTCCCTCAGTCACCTTCGGTGACAGCTCCCTCATGGAGGGAGCCTTTTGCGGAATGACAAGGCGTAAGGCCCCATCCCAGAGGAGGCTGGCATCGCGCAGCGATGACTGGGGGAGTTTTTCTTTTTATGCCGCCTGTAAATTCTGCCCCTTCTTCTGCAGCTTGTGCCGCACGATGAGCAGGCAGGTCAGGTGCACGGCTGCGGTCAGCACCCAGCTGATGGGGTAGCTGATGTACAGCATGAACGGGGTGCGGTTCAGCTGGAACACCGTGGCGATCCACACCAGACGCAGCAGGCAGCTGCCCACAAAGCTCACGATCATGGGCAGTACGCTGTAGCCCAGTCCGCGCAGGCTGCTGGCCAGCGTGTCCATGATGCCGCACAGCAGGTAGGTGCCGCAGATCACCCGCAGACGCTCGTACCCGGCGGCAATGACCGCTTCGTCCGAAGAGTAGATGTGCAGCAGCTGGTTGCCCGCCAGCGTAGCGCCGCCGCCCAGAACGACGCCGGTGACGACCGCGCACAGCAGGCAGTTGAGCATCACGCGGTCAAGGTTGTGATACTTGCGCGCGCCCATATTCTGGCTGGTGAAGGTGACCGCCGCCTGTGCAAATGCGTTCATGGCGGTGTAGACGAAGTTTTCGAGGTTGGAGGATGCCGAGCTGCCCGCCACGACGGTGGAGCCGAAGGAGTTGATGGCCGACTGGATGACCACGTTGGACAGGCTGAACACGGTGCTCTGCAGCCCGGCGGGCAGGCCGATGAGCAGAATCTGCTTCAGTGCGCCGCCGTGGAATCCCAGCCGGTGCAGATCGAGGTGCAGGGCGCCTTCCTCTTTCATCAGCATCCGGGTCACCATGCAGGCAGAGACGGTCTGGCTGATAATGGTGGCCAGCGCCACGCCCGCCACGCTCATATGGAACCCGATGACAAACACAAGGTTCAGCACCACATTGATGACACCGGCGGCCGCCAGACAGTACAGCGGGCGTTTGGTGTCGCCCACGGCACGCAGCAGTGCACTGCTGAAGTTGTACAGCATGGTCATGGGCATGCCGATGAAATAGATCTTCAGGTACAGGGTGGAAAGGTCGATGACGTCCTCCGGGCAGCTCATCAGTTCCAGCAGACCCCGCGCGGCAAAAAAGCCCACAAAGGCCAGCGCCACGCCGCTGACAAGACCCAGCGTCACCGAGGTCTGCACCGTGTCCCGCACGCCCTGCTCGTCTTTGGCACCGAAGCACCGGGCCGCCACCACGTTGGCACCCAGCGAAAGCCCCACGAACAGGTTGACCAGCAAGTTGATGAGCGAACCGTTGGAGCCGACAGCCGCCAGTGCGGTACTGCCCGCAAAGCGGCCCACCACAACGACGTCGGCTGCGTTGAACAGCAGCTGCAGGATGCTGGACGCCGCCAGCGGAATGGAAAACAATATGATCTTCTGAAGCATCGGGCCGCTGGTCAGGTCGGCAGAACGGCTGGTGTGTGCCATGGGGAAATGCGCCTCCTTCTATGGTCTGCGCCGGAAAACGGCGGTATTCGAAAAAAACAGGGGAACCGAAGGCATATTATAACGCGCCGCGCCCCAAAATACAAGCGGCACCGCCGGAAAATCACAAATTTTTCCGGTGATGCCGCAAAAAAGCAGAGCTTATTCGGCAGTCAGGGTCTTCCAATGCTCCGGGGCGGCAAAATCGCTGGTCTCACCGTCGTCGGTGTACATCCGGTAGCTGGCCCTGCCGGAAGCATCCGGGCAGGCCCACAGGGTCAGCTCGCTTTCGTCCAACCGGGCGGTGCAGGCGGCGGGCTTTGCCACCGGGACCGCGTGTCCGGGGCGGATGAACAGCAGCACTTCATCCAGCGCGCAGTGCACATAGTGATGCCCGGCGTACAGCAGAGCTGTGTCGTAATCGTCCGCGCTGCGGATGCGGTAAACTTTCATGTTCTCAGGCAGGTAGACATGCCGCCCGGCGGCGTTCTGGGTATAAACGGGGGCAAGCATCACACCGCCGCCAAGCAGCAGCTGATCCTGCACCTCCCGGGCGTCCGGGTCATCCGGCCAGTCAAAGCCCAGCGGGCGGAAATAGCTGCCGTCTTCCAGCGCCGCCTTCATGAATTCACTATAAAGGTAAGGCAGCAGGGCATAGCGCAGGCGGATCATGCTGCGCATGGCGGGCAGCATCTCCGGAAAGCGGTAATACTCCTGTTCCCGCACACCGGCGGTGGCGTGGTTGCGCATGAGCGGGGTGAACAGGCCGAACTCCAACCAGCGCAGGGCGAGGTCCGGGGTGGTGTCGCCCGAAAAGCCGCACAGGTCTGCACCGCTGTACAGGAAGCCGCACATCTGCACGTTCGGCATCATCTGGATGTTGGCCAGCAGCTGCGCCCATGTGGAGGTGTTGTCGCCCAGCCAGATGCCGCCCCAGCGATGGCTGCCGATAAAACTGGAACGGCTGTACAGCAGGGTGCGTTTGCCGGGGCGCAGGGTGCGGAAGGCATCTCCTGCCGCCCGGATCATGTTGCCGCCGTAGAGGTTGTGCACCCTGTCATGCCGCACCCGCTGACCGTTCAGGTCATGGTAGAAGCTGGCGTAGTCCTCCGGGCTGTTCATCAGCCCCATCGCACCGCCCACGACCTTGCCGAAAAATTCTGCCTGTTCGATGTTGTCCTCCTGCCGCAGGTCTGCCATGGCGTCCAGAAACGCCCGCAGCCGGTCCGGCGAGTAGAACAGCGCCGGTTCGTTCATGTCGTTCCAGAAGCCCTCGATGCCGCAGTCGGTCAGCATTTTGTACTGCCTGCCGAACCACTCCCGCACCTCCGGGCGCAGAAAATCGGCAAAGTAAGCTTTGCCGGGCCACACCGCCGCCACAAAGGGAGTGCCGTCGGCCTTGGTGCAGAAATAGCCTTTTTCCAGCCCTTCGGCGCAGACGGGGCTTTCCGGGTCGATGCGCACGCCTGCGTCGATGATGGGCACCAGCCGGATGCCCTGCGCCTTCATCTCGGCGGCGAGGGCGGCAAGATCCGGAAACCGCTCTTTGTTCACCGTGAAATCGGCGTAGTCCTGCATGTAATCGATGTCCATCACCACCATGTCCAGCGGCAGGTCATGGCCTCGGTACTGCCGGGCAACCTCCCGCACATCCTCGGCGGTCTTGTAGCCCCAGCGGCTCTGCGCCAGACCGAATGCCCATTTGGGCGGGATGTAGCTGCGTCCGATGAGCTGGCGGAACTGCCGGGCAATGTCGTTCGGGCCGCTGCCGGTGAGGATGTACAGGTCGTAGTCCGGCGTTTCCGTAGAAAACCGCAGGGTATCGTAAGCCGTGTAGCCGATGTCGTAGGAAACTTTGCCCGGGAAATCGATGAAAAGGCCGAAGTCCTCCTGCCCGGCTCCGCCGTCGATGAGCAGAAAATTGTGTGCACCGTAGTAGGAACGCTTGTCCTCGCCGTGGTGGGACTCGTCAGTGTTATTTGCAACGTAATGCCAGCCGCGTTTGTTGATACCGCGGGGCATCTCGCCCAGACCGTACACGACCGCATCCGGAGCCATTGCATAGCTCCACCCGCCGTCCGGCCCGGCGGTGAGGAAGGGCACAGCCCCTTCCGAAACGGGAAGTTCCTGCACCACGCTGTCGGTGGGCAGGGGCGAACCAAAACGAAAATGCTGGATCATAGCGCAGCCTCCTTTTTCTCTGCCTTTATCTTACGTCCGGCTATGCCGTAAAGCAAGAGACAAAACCGGCGCTTTTCTGCTACAAAACCGTCAGTTTGCGCCCAAAACATAAAAATTCCGGCGCGGGGCGCGGTCTGCGATTGCAAAACCCTGCCCATACTGGTATACTGAGGTCGATTCAAAGAAAAAACGGAGGATTCGCATATGTATCGCAACGGGATCAAACGCCTGCTGGCCGTCGTGCTGTCGGCCTGCGGCATGATCTGCCTGTCCTGGCTGTTTCTGATTCTGGCTGTCGCCATCAAGCTAGATTCGCCCGGCCCGGTGTTCTTCAAACAGAAGCGTGTGGGCATCGGCAAAAAGCACTTCTACATTTTAAAGTTCCGCACCATGCGCATCGATACGCCCCACGATATGCCCACCCATCTGCTCCATGATCCGGATCAGTATATCACCCGGATGGGGCACTTTTTGCGCAAGACCAGTCTGGACGAGCTGCCCCAGCTGTGGAATATCTTTGTGGGCGACATGGCGGTCATCGGCCCGCGGCCTGCGCTGTGGAACCAGTATGACCTGCTGGCCGAGCGCGACAAGTACGGCGCCAACGATGTACGCCCCGGCCTGACCGGCTGGGCGCAGATCCACGGCCGCGATGAGCTGGAAATTGCCGAGAAGGCAAAGCTGGATGGCTGGTATGTGAAGCACCTGAGCTTCGGGCTGGACGTGAAGTGCTTCTTCGGCACCATTGCCGCCGTGCTGAAGCATGACGGCGTGGTGGAGGGCGGCACCGGCACCCTGCACGACGAAAAATGATCTGTTATGGGGGACACCGGAGCGCCTGTGTCCCTGTTTTTATGTTAAAAGCGGTGCAGACCTGCCGAAATTGGCATATCTCTTGATTTATCCCCTGAAAAGCGTATAATAAAACAGTACACAAGACGTTAAAGGAGGATTCCTGTATTATGGAACGCACCTATATCAACGAGGTCCAGAAGGAAACCGGCAGCACGGTCAAGGTGCAGGGCTTTATCGAGAACCTGCGCAACAGCAAATATATGGCCTTCATCGTGCTGAAGGATATTACCGGCAAACTGCAGATCACGGTCGAAAAGGCCGATCACCCCGATCTGGTGGATACCATCGACAAGCTCACCCCGGACTCTGTCATCACCGTTACTGGCAAGGTGATGGAGAACGATTACGTCAAGATGGGCGGCATCGAGATGATCCCCGAGAGCATCGAGATCGAAAGCATCGCCGATGCTCTGCCCATCGTCCGCAAGGAGATCGCAGCCACCAAGAAAAAGAAGGCTGTGGAACGTTCCAGCATCGACCAGCGTATCGACTACCGCTGGATCGACCTGCGCACCGACGAAAACCAGCTCATGTTCAAGGCACAGAGCTGCTTCGTCAACGCCATGCGCAAGTTCCTGCTGGACCGCAACTTCATCGAGATCCACACCCCCAAGCTGATCGCTGCTGCCAGCGAGAGCGGCTCCGAGGTGTTCAAGGTGGATTACTTTGACCGCAATGCCTATCTGGCCCAGAGCCCGCAGTTCTACAAGCAGATGGCCATGGCTGCCGGCTTTGAGCGCATCTTCGAGACCGGCCCCGTGTTCCGCGCCGAGAAGAGCTACACCAACAAGCACTCCACCGAGTTCTCCGGCTTCGACCTGGAGTTCAGCTACATCACTTCCTTCAAGGACGTCATGAAGATGGAGGAAGAGCTGCTCACCGCCGGTCTGCAGGCCGTCAAGGATAACTACGGCGACCAGATCAAGGAGCTGTTCGGGCAGGAGGTCATCGTGCCCACCACGCCGTTCCCCGTGGTCAAGCTGGCCGACCTGTACAAGGGCCTGGAAGAAGAGTTCGGCTACACCGTGGACGAGAGCGAAAAGGGCGACCTGACCACCGAGGCCGAGCGCCTGAGCTACGAGTGGGTCAAGAAACACTACGGCCACGAGTTCCTGTTCATTACTGATTACTCTGCCGAGAAGCGTGCTTTCTACCACATGCGCGACGAGAACGGCGTGCCCCAGGGCTACGACCTGATCTGGCGCGGCGTCGAGATCACCACCGGTGCCCAGCGTGAGCACCGCTACGAAGTGCTGAAGAAGCAGGCTGAGGAGAAGGGTCTGGCCGAGGACGTCAAGTTCTATCTGGAGTTCTTCCAGTACGGCTGCCCGCCCCACGGCGGCTTCGGCCTGGGCATCGACCGTCTGACCATGCTGCTGTGCGGCCAGACCATCAAGGACGCAGAGTTCCTGTTCCGCGGCCCCAACCGTCTGACCCCGTAATGATTTGAGTATGAACAGGCTCCCGAGCTATGGCTCGGGAGCCTGTTGTCATATCCGCCCTGCCCGTTTCATACGATACAACAGCGGCCCGGCGCATTCGTCCGGTGCACAGCGCAAACGGGAAGGGGAGAGCGTTTTGGCAAATCAGGAACAGAAGGGCATCTGCCGCGAGATCGGCGCACGCACCGGCGGCGAGGTCTACATCGGGGTGGTGGGGCCGGTGCGCAGCGGAAAATCCACCTTTATCAAGCGGTTCATGGAGCAGCTGGTGCTGCCGGAGATCGGCGCGGCGGCGGCGCGGGAGCGCGCCCGGGACGAGCTGCCCCAGTCGGCCGCCGGGCGCACCATCATGACCACCGAACCCAAGTTCATCCCGGAAACGGCGGTGCCCCTGCAACTGGAAGGCGGCGGGGAGTGCCGGGTGCGGCTCATCGACTGTGTGGGCTATATGGTGGAAGGTGCCATGGGTCACGAGGAAAACGAGAAGCCCCGCATGGTCAAAAGCCCGTGGTTCGACCACGAGGTGCCCTTCGACCTTGCCGCCGAGACCGGCACCCGCAAGGTGATCTGCGAGCACTCCACCATCGGCATTGTGGTCACCACCGACGGCACGGTCAGCGACATCCCCAGGGCAGGGTATGCCGCAGCCGAAAAGCGGGTGATCGAAGAGCTGGACGCGCTGGGAAAACCGTACATCATCCTGCTCAACAGCACCCGCCCGGACGCCCCGGAGACAAAGCAGCTGGCCGAGGGCATGGCGCGGGACTACGGACGCACCGTTCTGCCGGTGAGCTGCGTGGATCTGGACGCGGCGGCGCTGGGGGACATCCTGCGGCGGGTGCTGTACGAGTTCCCGGTGCAGGAGCTGGATTTCGCCCTGCCGCGCTGGGTCACCATGCTGGAAAACGGCCACTGGCTGCAATCGCAGATCTACGATGCCGCCATGCAGCTGGCGGAGAAGGTCTCCCGCATGAAGGACGTCCCCGCCGGAACGGACGCCCCGGCGCTGGAATGCGACGCGGTACAGCGCTCTTCCATCAGCGGCATCGACCTTGCGGGCGGCATCGTGCGCATTGCGGTGGAGCTGAAGCCGGAGGTGTTCTATCAGGTGCTCAGCGAGCAGACCGGCCTTGCCATCGGGGACGAAGCGGGCCTGATGCCCTGCATCATGGAGCTGACAAAGGCGAAGCGCGAGTACGAAAAAGTGCGCAGCGCGCTGGAACAGGTGGAGGCTACCGGCTACGGCATTGTGATGCCCGCAGTGGACGAACTGCGGCTGGAGCAGCCCCAGATCGTGCGGCAGGGGGCAAGCTACGGCGTCCGGCTGGAGGCCAGTGCCCCGTCCATCCAGATGATGAAGGCCACCATCCGCACCGAACTCAGCCCCATCGTGGGCACCGAGAAGCAGAGCGAAGAGCTTGCCCGCAGCCTGCTGGCCGGGTTCGAGGACGACCCCGAAAAGCTGTGGGAGTCCAACATTTTCGGCAAAAGCCTGTATGAGCTGGTGAACGAGGGCTTACAGAGCAAACTGCTGCATATGCCGCAACAGGCCCGCACCCGCCTGCAGGAAACGCTGGAACGCGTCCTCAACGAGGGATGCACCGGGCTGATCTGCATCCTCATCTGAAAAACAAAGGCGCTGCCGCAAAAACACGCGGCAGCGTCTTTTCTCACTCTTGTGCAGAAGATTCTTTTTCTTTTTCGTTGAACCGCTCAAGGAAGCTGTGCTCCACGCCCTCGGACTTATAGCCGGGCATGGTGTCCAATGCCACCGCATGGATGCTGCGGAAGATGCTGTTCTCGATGTTGGGGTTGTCGCGCTTGAGCCGGCGCAGCAGGATCTTGACCTCCTGCCGCTTGGAACCGCCGCCGCCGTTGTCGCACATGGTGCAGTTCTCGGTAAAGCGGCAGGCGCACTGGATAAATTCCAGCTCGTTGTAGCGCTTCCACGCCAGAATATCCTCCTCCCGGATGCAGTACATCGGGCGGATGAGGGTCATGCCGGGGAAGCTGGTGCTGTGGAGCTTGGGCGGCATGGCCTGCAGCTGGGAGCCGTAGAACATACTCATAACGGTGGTCTCGATGACGTCGTTGAAGTGGTGCCCCAGCGCGATCTTGTTGCAGCCCAGCTCTTTGGCCTTGCTGTACAGGTGGCCGCGGCGCATCCGGGCGCACAGGTAGCAGGGGTTCTTGTCGGTGTTGTTGGCAACGGCAAAGATGTTGCTTTCAAAAATCGTCACAGGAATGTGCAAAAGTTCTGCGTTGCTTTCGATCTTCTGGCGGTTGATCTCGTTGTATCCGGGGTCCATCACCAGAAACACCAGCTCAAAAGGCACATCGCTGTGGCGCTGCAGCTCCTGCATGAGCTTTGCCATCAGCATGGAGTCCTTGCCGCCGGAAATGCACACGGCGATGCGGTCGCCCTCCTGCACCAACTCGTAGCGCTTGACCGCCACGATAAAGGGCGTCCAAAGCTCCTTGCGGTATTTTTTGATGATGCTGCGTTCGATCAGCTGATAGGGTTCCATTTCACATTTCATAGTCAGTTTTACCTCTCCGGGGGTCAGGTCAGTTCACGGTAACAGGCGTCGAAAGCCTGCAGAAAATCGGTCAGTTCCTGTTCGGTGGTCAGGTGGCTCAGACTGATGCGCCACGAGGACAGGGCGTTGCGCCGGTCGCGGCTGACGGCGAACACCGCCCGGGAGGGCAGGCCGTCGGACGAGCAGGCGGATTTGACCGAGACGCACACGCCCCGGGCGTCCAGCTCCCGCTGGAACACGGTGCCCTTCACGTTCTGCACGCTCAGGTTCAAAATCTGCGGCACGGCGTGCTCCGGGCTGTTGATGCGCACTTTCGGGTATTTGGCAAGCTCTGCGCGCAGGCGGGCGTTCAGGCCGCGGATGTACTCCGCCCGCTGGGGCAGGGCAGTCACGGCCTTGTCCAGCGCCAGCGCCAACGAGCAGGCCAGCGCCACGGTGGGGGTGCCGCTGCGGTAGATGGTGGTGCTCTCGCCGCCGTGGATGAGCGGTTCCAGCGCAAGGCCGCGGCGCTTGACCAGCACGCCGATGCCGTTCAGCCCGTAGAACTTGTGGGCGGTCAGGCTCATGGTGTCGATGCCCTCAAAGCTCACCGGCAGCTTGCCCACGGCCTGGGTGGCGTCCACATGAAAATGGCAGTGAGGGCGGTCCTTGAGCAGCGCAGCGATCTCGGCCACCGGCTGCACCACGCCCAGTTCGCTGTCCACGGCGGTGACAGCCACCAGAATGGTGTCCGGGCGCAGCAGCTCTTTTAAATGTTCCAGATCCACCGTGCCGTCCTGCCGGATGTCCACAAGGTCGATCTCATACCCCTGCTCCTGCAGGGCGGTCAGGCTCCCGCTGACCGAGGAGTGCTCCAGCGGGGTGGAGATGATGTGCTTGCCGTGGTGGCGCTCCAGCCGGGCGATGCTCTTGAGGGCGAAGTTGTTGGCCTCGCTGGCACCGGATGTATAGACGATCTCGGCGGGCTGCACGTTCAGGCTGCGGGCGATGCTCTGGGTGGCTTCGTCGATGGCAGCCTTTGCGGCGGCGCCGGCCTGATGCCGGGAGTTGGCATTGCCCGGGCAATTGCGCTCGATTTCACAAAACCGCTGCAGCACCGCTTCATCGACCGGGGTGTTGGCGGAATAATCCAGATAGACCATAGATCCTCCTGACATACAGATGTTCACAGTAGGTTATATTATAGTGTGCTTTGGACCGGATTGCAAGCCCGCACCCTGCTGCGCCGGACAGAAAATTGCAGGAAATCCCGTCCAAACAGTTGCGGCAGAGCAAAAAATCTGCTATACTGACTTGAAGGCTGCTGTTCCCATGGCCTTTTGCGGGGCAGGGCAGCGGCTGTGCCGGGGCGACCCGGCGGTTTGGAAAGAGCCTGCGAGAAAGGAGAATCGCCATGCTGCGTAAGAACCATCGACTGCACTGTATTGCTTTTCCCATTTTCCGGGCGGAATCATCGTTCCCAATTCAGGAGGCACTGCCGTTTACGCGGCAATGCCTCTTTTTTTGGGCAGAAGTCTGTAGGAGGCAGAAAACTTCATGAGCGAAAAGATCGATTACTCCAAAGGCATTTACGACGCCCGGCAGCTGGGCGCGGGCCGGATGTTCATTCTGGGCGTGCAGCACATGTTTGCTATGTTCGGTGCAACGGTGCTGGTGCCGCTGCTTACCGGTCTGAGCGTTTCCACCACCCTGCTGTGCGCCGGTCTGGGCACGCTGCTGTTCCATTTCATCACCAAAAAGAAGGTGCCCGCATTCCTCGGCTCCTCCTTTGCGTATCTGGGCGGTTTTTCCATCGTGGCGCCCATGCTGGCGGATGCTGACGGCAACCTGACCGTTGCCAACACCAAGATGCTGCCTTATGCCTGCGCAGCCATCGCGTTCTCCGGTCTTGTGTATCTGGCGGCCAGCCTGCTCATCTCCACCTTCGGCATCCGCCGCATCATGCGGTTCTTTCCGCCGGTGGTCACCGGTCCCATCATCATCTCCATCGGCCTGATCCTCGCCCCCTCGGCCATTTCCAACTGCCAGGCCAACTGGCTGCTGGCCTTTGTGGCGCTGGGCGTGGTCATCATCTGCAACATCTGGGGCAAGGGCATGGTCAAGATCCTGCCCATCCTCATCGGCGTGCTGGTGTCCTACGCGGTGGCTCTGGTCACCGGTGCAGTGGACTTCCAGAAGATCGCCGACGCTGCATGGCTCGGTATCCCCCTGCATAAGGAAGCCATGGGCCTGTTCGCCATCGACGGCAGCCCCGAGTTCATCAGCGCGCTGTTCACCATCATCCCCATCGCTCTGGCGACCATGATGGAGCACGTGGGCGACATTGCCGCCATCAGCGCCACCGTCGGCCACAACTATATCAACGACCCCGGCCTGAACCGCACCCTGCTGGGCGACGGCCTGGCCACCACCATGGCCGGCCTGCTGGGCGGCCCGGCCAACACCACCTACGGCGAGAACACCGGCGTGCTGGCTCTGAGCAAGATCTACGACCCGCTGGTCATCCGCATCGCTGCCGTGCTGGCCATCATCCTCAGCTTCAGCCCCAAGTTTGAGGCTGTCATCAATACCATCCCCACCGGCATCATCGGCGGCATCAGCTTTGTGCTGTACGGCATGATCTCCGCCATCGGTGTGCGCAACGT
>CAKSZM010000055.1 GCA_934525735.1 uncultured Faecalibacterium sp.
GAAAACATTATTTTGCAAAGATCCCCACCATCGCCATCTTTATCGTGATGGCGATGTCCGGGCCGTTGGGGGTGCTGCTGTTCATCCTGAAGGGCATCGACCAGAAGATGCAGAAGGAAGAGCAGGAAGCTGCTCGTGCCCATGGCGGCTTCCGCCCTGACCCAGAACCCGCGCCCGTGCCGGAAACGCCGCCTTTCTCTGGGCAGGATACCCCCACGGCAGAGCAGCAAAGCGCCAAACAGCGGCATAAGAATATTGCCGGCCTCTGTACCATCATGGGTGCTGTCTTTCTGTTTGCCGGAGTGATGGATGCGGTGGATATCATCGGCGCGTGGCAGATCCTGCCCGACCCCGGGGAGCTGTTTTCCGATATCGTCATGGCCATTGGCGGCGGCGGTGCGCTGCTGACCGGCCTGCGGATGAAGAGCACCCGCAAACTGGAACGACTGCTGGATAAAGTGGTGGGCGAGCGGGACAATATCCCGCTGGACGAGCTGTTCGCTGCGGCGGGCATCGACGCCGCCAAAGGCCGCTCCACGCTGGAAAGCGCCATCGAACATGGCTATTTCGGGGCCGATGCCTACATCGACAACCGCACCGATACGCTGGTGGTGCGCGGCGCGGCACCGCAGCCGCCCCGGCCGGAGCCGAAGCCCCAACCCAAGAAACCCGCTGCCCCGGCAGACGAATACGCCGCTTTGCTGCAGCAGCTGCATCAGGTCAACGATGCGATCCCGGACCCGGTGATGACGGCCAAGATCAGCCAGCTGGAAACGGTCAGCGCCCGTATCTTTCAGCTTGCGCAGGAAGACCCCGCCAAAAAGGCCCAGCTGCAGAAATTCATGGACTACTACCTGCCCACGGCCCTGAAGCTGCTGAATACCTACGCCAGCCTTTCGGCACAGGATGTGCAGGGCGGAAACATCACCGAGGCAAAGCGGAATATTGAGCGCTCCATGGATCTGCTGGTGACGGCCTTTGAAAACCAGCTGGACAAACTGTTTCAGTCCGACGCGCTGGACGTTTCGGCCGATGTGGCCGCGCTGGAAGGCATGTTGAATCTTGACGGCCTGTCCGGAAGCGACTTCAAAAAGTAAGGTTTCTCAGCTTTATTATGCTCAAGAGCTCTCCCGGAAGGGAGGGCTTTTTTGCTGTATCTAAGGGGGCGGGAGTTTCTCTGAGGACCGTCCGCTGGGGTGGGATCCTGTTGCCGCGAAGCGGCAATAGGGCGGGCGATGGAATGACCTGCAACAACAGCGACCGCCGCCAGCGGCGGAAGCAGGAAGCTGCTGTTGGGGCAGCGGCCAGCAGGATGCAAGGCGAGCGCCGCACGCGCTGAGCCCGTGTTTGTTTTTTCAATGCCGCGCCTTCTTCGGAGGGTGCGGCGTTTTCGTTCCGGCAGAAAGTGCAAATCTCCATACTTTGTGCCTTTCGTCCGCATCGGAAGTACAGAGCAATTTCAGGATGTTTTCCACAATGGTTTTTCCGTTTCTGCTCTGATTTTATTTCAATTGCCGTATCCGCTTTTGCCCATGCAATTGCGGCCTTTTTGCAATCTTTCATTGAAATGCAACAATAACACATGGTTTTTTGCAGTCAGATTTTATATTATAACATCAGAAGGCTGCGGTGCGTCTGTGCGTGCCGCGCAAGAACTCCAGACCTGTTCAAAAAGGAGGATCACCCCATGATGAAATCTGTTTCTGCATGGAAGCAGGAGCTTTCCGGCGGCGCACATGCCGCGCGTCTGGCTTCGCTTTACTGCTGCACCCCGGAAGAAACGCCCGTGCAGGCTGCCCGCTATGCGGCAGTGCTGGACGGACTTGAAAATACCTTTGGCGCCCACGCCGAAGCTGCCCTGTACAGTGCCCCCGGCCGCACTGAGATCGGCGGCAACCACACCGACCACCAGCACGGCCGTGTGCTGGCCGGCAGCGTGAACATCGACATGATCGCCGCCGCCGCGCCCAACAGCCTGAACCAGCTGCGGGTGCAGAGCGAAGGCTACGACCTGTGTGTCATCGACCTGGCCGACCTTGCCGCCCGCAAGGAGGAAGAGAACACCACGGCTTCCCTGCTGCGCGGCGAGTGCGAAGCGTTCCGTCAGCGGGGCGCAGCGCTCTCCGGTCTGGACGTGTACATTGCATCCAACGTGCCCAAGGGCAGCGGCGTTTCCTCTTCCGCTGCGTTTGAAGTACTGATCGGCGTCATCCTGAACGACTGCTTCATGACCGAAAAGGTCTCCCCCATCGCCATTGCTCAGATCGGCCAGTGGGCAGAGAATGTCTACTTCGGCAAGCCCTGCGGCCTGATGGACCAGATGGCTTCCAGCGTCGGCAACATCATCACCATTGATTTTGCCGACCCTGCTCAGCCCAATGTGGAGCCGGTGCATGTGGACTTTTCCAAGGCAGGCCTCGCACTGTGCATTCTGGACTCCGGTGCCGACCATGCCGACCTGACCGATGAGTATGCCGCCATCCCGGCGGACTGCCGCGCCGTGGCTGCCGTGTGCGGCGGCGAGGTGCTGCGGGATGTTCCGTTCGAGACCTTTATCGCGAAGCTGCCGGAGTGCCGCCGTCAGTGCGGCGACCGCGCCGTTCTGCGCGCCTTCCACTTCTACGCCGACAACGACCGCGTACCGCAGCAGGTGGCTGCCCTGCGCGAGGGCAACTTTGATGCCTTCCTGCAGCTGGTGACCGCCTCCGGCGACAGCAGCTGGGAATACCTGCAGAACGTCATTCCTGCCGGGTACAAGGAGCATCAGGAAGTGGCCGTGGCCATTGCAGCTGCAAAGCATTTCCTGCAGGGCAAAGGCGCTGTGCGCGTGCACGGCGGCGGTTTTGCCGGCACGGTGCAGGCCTTTGTACCGGTAGAGCTTCTGGCTGAGTTCAAGAAAAACATGGAAGCGATCCTGGGCGAAGGCCATTGCCATGTGCTCAGCATCCGCCCCGAGGGAGGTGCTGTGCTGTGATCTCCACCGCCATTCAGCAGCTCGTGAACTACGGGCTGGACACCGGTCTCATCCTGCCCGATGACGAGATCTACATCCGCAACCAGCTGCTCATGACCTTGCAGCTGGACGATTTCACCGCGCCGGAGGGCGAGGTGTGCTACACCGACCTGGAAAGCATCCTCAAAACGTTGGTGGACGATGCCGTGGCACGGGGCGTGTGTGCCGACAACTCCACCGCCCGCGACCTGTTCGACACCAAGCTGATGGGCGTGCTGACCCCGCGCCCCAGCATCGTGCGCGCCAATTTTGAGGAGCACTACGAGACCGAAGGCCCGCAGGCTGCCACCGATTGGTTCTACAAGTTCAGTCAGGACACTGATTACATCCGCCGCTACCGCATCAAGCGGGATCTGAAGTGGGTCACCAAGACCCCTTACGGCGATCTGGATATCACCATCAACCTCTCCAAGCCGGAAAAAGACCCCAAGGCTATCGCCGCCGCAAAACTGGCTCCGCAGAGCGCTTACCCCAAGTGCCAGCTCTGTGCCGAGAACGAGGGCTACGCCGGCCGCATGAACCATCCCGCCCGCGAGAATCACCGCATCATCCCGCTGACCATCAACGACAGTGCGTGGAACCTGCAGTACAGCCCCTATGTCTACTATAATGAGCACTGCATCGTGTTCAACAACCAGCACACCCCCATGAAGATCGAGCGGGCCACCTTCCGCAAGCTGCTGGATTTCGTAGGCCTGTTCCCCCACTACTTTGTGGGCAGCAATGCTGACCTGCCCATCGTGGGCGGCAGCATCCTGAGCCACGATCATTTCCAGGGCGGCCACTACGAGTTCGCCATGGCCAAAGCTCCCATCGAAAAGGCTTGGGTCTTCCCCGGCTTTGAGGATGTAGAGGCCGGCATCGTGCACTGGCCCATGAGCTGCATCCGCCTGACCTGCGCTGATGACGAGCGCCTTGTGGAGCTGGCCGACAAGATCCTGACTGCATGGCGCGGCTACTCCGACGAAACGTGCTTCATCTTTGCCGAGACCGACGGCGAGCCGCACAACACCATCACCCCCATCGCCCGGATGCGGGACGGCAAATATCAGCTGGATCTGGTGCTGCGCAATAACATCACCACCCAGGAGCACCCGCTGGGCGTGTTCCACCCTCACGCAAAACTGCACCATATCAAAAAGGAAAATATCGGCCTCATCGAGGTTATGGGTCTGGCCGTTCTGCCCAGCCGCCTGAAGAAGGAAATGGCCGAGCTGGCCGATGTACTGGTCGCCCGCACCCCCGCTGCCCAGTACCCCGAAGAGCTGCAGAAGCACGCCGAGTGGGCCGAGGGCATCCTCGCCCGCCATCCGGAACTGAACGCAGACAACGTACACCCCATTCTGCAGGATGAGATCGGCCACGTGTTCGCCGAAGTTCTGACCGACGCCGGCGTCTACAAACTGGATGGATCCGGCCGCGCAGGTTTTGAGCGTTTTCTTGCAAGCGTGCAGTAATTTCTGCAAATAAAGCTTCTTTTTTGCAAAAAAACAGTTGACAAGCATCCCCCATACTGCTATAATATATCATGTCGTCAGGCACGGCACGAACATCTGGGGGATTAGCTCAGCTGGGAGAGCGCTTGCATGGCATGCAAGAGGTCAGCGGTTCGATCCCGCTATTCTCCACCAAAAAAGCACTGTACTTCGTTGGAAGTACGGTGCTTTTCTTTTTGCTTTCTTGGAGGTTGCACTGAAAATCTGCCAAATGCCTGATTTTGCAGGCGCATGGACGGCAGCCCCCAATTCTTGCTGTTTCGTTGTTTTTGAAAATGCTTGTTCGATGCCCGACTGTTTTGCAGACGGACAGAAACAGCAAGAATGGAATGGAATCCGAGACACTGATACAAATCGTACTCTGCCGGGTATCTCATCCTATCGAAACAAGTCGTTTCATTTGTTGTTTTTCACGCCCGCCAGCGCGAGAAACTTTTTGTCCGACTGGATGCCCTGCGTGACAAACTTTCCATCCCGGAACAGGGCATAAGTCGTCACCGGGGCCGGGGCATTCTGCGCGGCCTCTCTGGTCGTGATGTGGATGGTTTTCAGCGGGATACCGTGCTCCCTTGCCGTTGCCTCTACTTTGGGCACCCAATAATATGTAAAGGGACATTGGTCGGTGTAATAGAGGACAAAGCCGCTTTCCGATGCTTTCGGGTGCTTTGCACACTCCCTGAATCTCGGCGTTTCCGCCACCGGGTCAAGCGGGAGCATCATCAGGGTAATGCCGCAGTCGGAGACATCGGCCACCGTGAAGCCTTCATGTTCCAGAAACTTCGGGTCAGCCAGAAATTCCCGCTTGCGTCCCTCGGCGCACAGGATGCACAGACCCTTGCGGCCCTGCGCTCTGGCATCCCGGATGCATTCGGCCAGTAGTTCGCCCGCATAGCCGTGGCCTTTCAATGCGCCGGAGACCCACAGGCAGTCGATGTAGACCCAGCCTTCCGCCTCAATGGGCACCCACGCATTTTCTGCCGGGATATACTCGATGAAGCATTTGCCGCGTTCCGTACTGCGGAGGAACACCAGCCCTTCGTCAAAGCGCTGTTTGAGCCATTCTTTCTTTGCAAGGCTCTGCTTGCCCGACATGGCACAGCAGATGTGCTCCTTGTCGATGTTGTCTCTGGTAATGCGGATGATTTCCATAACGTACCTCTTATTGCTCCTGCAAAATCTTCAGAAATTCTTTCTTTTTCTCTACGTGAATCCTATGCCCGCACGGAAAATGCACGATCTTACAATGTCCCCTGCGCATGGAGGAGGACAAATGTGCGGTTGCCTGCTCCGGTGCAGTAATACCGAACTTGTCGGGGCAAAGCCCCTCCATCTGCTTCGCAGACCGTTCGGTCGCTTGAAGTCCCCACTGGGGACTTCATTGCTGCGCAAACGCGAAGTTTATTTTCCTCCGGGGGCGTAAATTTACCAGTTTCCATCAATGCAAGGTTCCTTTCGTAATTTCCGCACTTTTCAGGGGTGGATGCGCAGCTCCCGGAGCTGCTGTTTCATTTCCGGCGAGATGCGGTAACTCTCTGCGGCTTTCTGGATGGTCTTGTTGTGCGTCCAGACATCCAGCCGCCGGTCTGTCAGCCACGGCAGAGCTGCATCCGGCTGCTTGGCCAGCGCCGTCGCAAAGTACCATGCCCGCATCATGTTCAGGTAGTATTCTTCACTGTGCACCCCGGCCACCCACGCGAGATATTCCGGCTGGAAGTCCTCATCCAGATAATAGCGCATCAGCATTCCCATGGCATAGCGTACGGTATAGGTCTGATCTGACCCCAGCCATCGGCGGATGGAAATCAGCAGTTCCTCTTTATGCTTTGCAAAGACCTTCGGGCAAAAGCAGTCACAGGTAGCCCAGTTGTTGATGTACGGCAGAAACCGTTCCGTTTCCGCCAGAGCCGTGTCATAATCCCGGATCTTTTCGATGAGGAACGCATGGAGGTTGTTTTCTTCGTAATAGCGGTGCGGCAGGCTCTGCAAAAAGTGTTCTGCCTGCGGTGTACCGGCCAGTTCTTTTGCCCGCTTGCGCAGAAGCGGTGTCCGCACCCCGATCACCGTTTCCGGCGGGATGGTGGGCATCAGTTTGCTCTGGAACACCTGATATTCTGTGTCCTGCAAAGCAAATAATTCTTCTGAAATAACATTCAAATATTCTTTGCTGGAAGCCATAGTTTACCTCATTGCTTTTACGCCGGTGCAACTTCTTCCATCTTTCCATCCCGGAAGCGGTGGTAAGTTGCAAATCTGAAGGGGTAAGTTGCAAAAGCCACCCTGCGGGTGGTGTTTTCAATCGCAGGGCGGCTTTTCCAGTGGCGGTTACTTCATCCGGCCATCGCCGCCCATGAGGGCGGTCATCTCCTCGATATAGTCCAGCGGGAACGGCGGCTCACACAGAGGCTTCATGGCGATGCTCATCAGCTTCATGGGGTTGTCGTCGGCGGCAACGCGGTTGGAGCTGAGCTTGCCGCAGCGTTTGCAGCGGTGGATGATGGCCCACTCGCCGCCCTTGCGCACCCAGACGGCGATGGGTTCCATCACGCCGCCGCAGTCAGAAGCGCGGTCGCCGGTTTTCTCGTCCACATGAAGGCTGGACAGGCAGTTCGGGCAATGGTTGCGGTGGTCGCTGCCTGCGTTCTGCGGGGTGCAGACCCGTCCGCAGACTTTGCAGGTGAAGGTATCGTTGCAGGCGTGGGTCTTATAGTAACCTTTTTCGTACAGTTTGCGTTTGTTTTCGCGGTTCATGGTAAATCCTCCTGAAACTTGTTCGTTACTCGTTTTCGGGAGGAATGGCTTGCGGTTTTGCCAGACCTCCCGGTCAGCCCACAAGTCCCAGTACAAAGTTGTTGTGTTTCAAAAAGCTCTCCTTTGAAGTCGATGTAATTATATGTGTTTGAAGAAGCTGGCCATGGACATTGCAAAGGTCTTTCACACCACGGTGGAAGAACTGTTTATTTACACCGATTGAACGTGCGGAAAAACAGCCGCACATGGGCGTCCAGTTTTGCAAGGCATTCTGCTTCACGTTCCGGCTGGCGGTCGCAGACGGCCAGCAGCGTGATGACAGGGGAAACGTACATCCACGCCATCGTCTCCGGGTCCTCGTCCGGCAGTTCTCCGGCTGAGATCAGGGCGCGGAAAATGCCGGCATGGTAGGCGATCATCCGGTCCACATAGCGTTTGGAGTACAGAGCCGCCAGTTCCGGCGAGCGGAACTGTTCCAGCGTCATCATCCGGCGGAACTGGCTGACGGTCTGATCGTGCAGCGAGTAGAGGAAGATCTGCTGCATTCCGTGCCGGTTTTCCGGCGCTTCGAGAATGCAGCAGATGCTCTTTTCGCATATCTGCGCGTTCTACGGCAACACAAAAACCCCGCGCACAACAGCCGAAGCCATTGTGCGCGGGGGTCAGGTTCAGTGCTTGTCACCAAACCAGCTCAAAACTGCTTTGGTGTACACCTCAAATCAGTCCTTACTGATTAGAAGCCAATACTAACCTTGGGCTTGACGTCCAGACCGATAGAGCCAGCACCCAGAGTGTAGATGGAAGCCAGAACGCCAACGCCCTGCAGAGCAACGTTCAGAACGCCCTTAGCGCCATTCCAGAAGCCGTCGTGCTCGTCGTTGTAGTTCTTGCCCCAGACAGTCTTGACATCTTCCCAAGCACCGGTAGCGATATCGCCGGGCTTGTAGGTGCCGCAGAACAGCTTGCCCAGAGTGTTGTCAGCCAGCTTCTGAACATAGCTGTTGCCAACGATGTAGATCAGGTTGGAGTTGAAGTTCTGCCAGTTCTTGTCTTCCATGACAGGAGCCAGGCAATCAACCAGGCCGCCGCCGACAACATAGGTCATTTCGTTCTCTGCGATTGCAGAATAGTTTGCAGGCATCATCATAGTGAAATTACTCCCTTCAAAATTTGAAAGATAATTTTGGTGCACCGCTTTGTGCGGCTCACCATCCTTGCTAGGATGGCAATAATATACCACACTTTCCAGAAATGTTCAAGGGGTTTTTCGAAAAAAGGTGTAAAAAATGTGAAAATATGTGAAAGACTGTGAAAACTTTCTTGCAAAATGCTTACAGCAGCGCCCATTTTTCCGGTTTCGGCACCGTTTTTTCTCCTATTGGAAGATAATGGAAGCCGAAAGTTTCACAGTTCGCGTTTGCGAGCGAAGCGCAGCAATGAAAGCCCCAGCGGGGCTTTTAAGCGACCGAACGGTCTTGCACAGCAAGATGGAGGGGTTCCACCCCGACAAGTTCGCGTTTGCGAGCGAAGCGCAGCAATGAAAGCCCCAGCGGGGCTTTTAAGCGACCGAACGGTCTTGCCGCAGGCAAGATGGAGGGGTTCCACCCCGACAAGTTCGCGTTTGCGAGCGCAGCGCAGCAATGAAAGCCCCAGCGGGGCTTTTAAGCGACCGAACGGTCTTGCCGCAGGCAAGATGGAGGGGTTCCATCCCGACAAGTTCGCGTTTGCATTTCAGGGAGGTGTTCTCCGGGCATGAAGACCGTCATTTACCTCGACGAGCTGCTGCTGGTCAACTTTGTCCTCGGTGCGGCGCTGCTGCTGTGCGCCGGGCTGCTCTCTGCCCGGGCGTGCAGCGGCTGGCGGCTGCTGGCGGGCAGTACGGCGGCGGCGCTGGCCTCGCTGGGGCTGCTGCTGCCCGAACTGCCGGGGCCGGCCGCCTTTCTCTACAAAGGAGCCACCTGCTGCATCACCGTAGCCGCCGCCTACGGCCTGCCCGGGGTGCGCAGCTTTGCCCGGCTGTGCGTGTGGTATGTGCTGCTCAACCTGCTTGTGTGCGGCGCAGCAGCCCTGCCCGGGGCCGAAAGCGCCAACCTGTGTCTGTACCTGCCGCTGTCGCCCGGGCGGCTTCTGGCGGCCTGCGGGGCCGTGTACGCGGTGCTGCGCGGGGTGCTGCTGTGTTTCGGGCGGGCGCAGCGCAGCAGCTTTGCGGCCGTGCTGGAGCTGGAAGGCTGCACGGTGCCGGTGCAGGCCTTTTGCGACACCGGCTTTGCGGTGCAGGAGCCGCTCTCGGGCCGGGCTGTGGTTCTGGTATACTACCCCGCCGTGCGCTCTGCCCTGCCGGACGCACTGCGCAGCTGGCTGGACGCCGGGTTTGCAGGCAGCTTTCCCCCGCCCCCGCCCGAGCTTGGCGTGCGGCTGGTGCCCTGCGCTCTCATCACCGGACACAGCCTGCTGCCGGCCGTGCCGGGACGCTGTCTGCGGGCGGGCCGGAGGCGCATTTCCGGCTTTCTGGCGGCGTTCTGCTGGCCGGATTCCCCGCCCCAGCACTGGACGGTTCTGCTGGGCAGCGAACTGGCCCGGGAGCTGGAAGGCAGTTAAATCCGGTCGCACAGAAATAATAATATAATGTACAGGAGGGATCGTTTGTGTTTCTGTTTCTGGCCCGGCTACGGCAGCTGCTGCGCGCAAAACTGCCTTTTTGCGGCGGCGCGCACTTTCTGGCGGGTGCGCCCAGCCTGCCCCCGCCGCTGACCCCCGAGCAGGAAAAAGCCCTGCTGGCCCGCATGTCCGCCGGGGACGCCGCTGCCCGCGACGAGCTGATCACCCATAACCTGCGGCTGGTGGTGTACCTCGCCAAAAAATACGAGAGCAGCGGCGTACCCAGCGAGGATATGATCTCCATCGGCACCATCGGCCTCATCAAGGCGGTGAACACCTTCACCCCAGAGCGCAGCATCAAACTGGCCACCTACGCCAGCCGCTGCATCGGCAACGAGATCCTGATGTACCTGCGCAAAAGCTCCAACCGCCGTCAGGATGCCAGCATCGACGAGCCGCTGAATGTGGACGGCGACGGCAACGAGCTGCTGCTCTCGGACATTCTCGGCAGCGACGAGAACCTTGTGAGCCAGCATCTGGAGCAGAACGACCAGCGGGCCGTGCTGCGCCGCGCCGTGGAGCAGCTTTCGCCCCGGGAGCGGCAGATCATGGAGCTGCGGTTCGGCCTTGCCGACGGCATCGAACGCACCCAGAAGGAGGCCGCCGCCGCTCTCGGCATCAGCCAGAGTTACATTTCCCGGCTGGAAAAGCGGATCATCCGCACCCTCCGGACCCAGCTGGAGGAAATTTAAGCGCAGCAGAATGCAAAAAAGCGCGTTTTGCCGCCCTCCGGGCTTGACAATCCGCGCTGGTTCGTCTATACTAAAAGTGCAAAAGGCGCTGGCCACGCAAACAGCTAGTTCCTTGCCAGATTAGTCAAGAGAAAATGACCGCTCAAGTTTCGGATGCTGTGGCGGTCATTTTTTCTTTTTGTCATCACTGTGAGACACAGTCCATGTAATTTCAAAGGTGACATAAATCGCCCCGCCGAGAAGCGTGAGCAGCAATACGACCTGTTCAAACGTCATGGTTGATCCCCCTTTCCGCCCTTGGGCCTCCGGGGAGGACGAGATCTTTCAGAAAAAATTCGCCTTACCCGGTGCCTAGGTACCGGCAAGGTCCAGCCGCCTGCGTTTGTGGGCACAGCGCCTTTACAGCGTTTCCACTGCAAGTACAATTTTATCATAAATCCGTACCGATTACAACCGCTTTCGTGTGCCTTCTCCTTTTTGGGGGGAAGGCGCAATTTTTTCCACGCATAGCATCTGTGCCCGCAGGCCATACTCCCGGTGAAGTAAAACCGGGAGGCATGGGGATGTACAACAAAGTCGAACTCTGCGGGCTGGACACCTCGCAGCTGCCTGTTCTGACCGAAGAGGAAAAGCGCCGGCTGCTCGTGCAGGCACGCGGCGGCGACCGGCAGGCACGGGAGCAGATGGTGGAAGGCAATCTGCGCCTTGTGCTCAGTGTGGTGCAGCGGTTCGCCCAGCGGGGCGAAAATCTGGACGATCTGTTTCAGGTAGGTTGCATCGGGCTGATCAAAGCCATCGATAACTTCGACCCCGCCCAGCCGGTGCGGTTTTCCACCTACGGCGTTCCGATGATCATCGGCGAGATCCGGCGTTTTCTGCGGGACAACAACGCCCTGCGGGTCAGCCGCAGCCTGCGCGACACCGCTTACCGCGCCATGCAGAGCCGCGAAGCACTGGAAAAGCAGCTTGGCCGGGAGCCGACCATGGACGAGATCGCCGGAGCCGCCGGGCTGACCCGCCGGGAAGTGACTGCCGCGCTGGAGTCGGTGGTGGAGCCGATCAGTTTAGAGGAACCGGTCTACAGCGACGGCGGCGATGCGATGTATGTGATCGATCAGGTGCGCGACCCGGACGGCGAGGACAGCTGGATCAGCGGGCTGCAATTCCGCCAGACGGTAGCAGAGCTGACCCCGCGGGAAAAACGGATCATGGAGCTGCGTTACCTGCAGGGCAAAACGCAGATGGAGGTTGCCCGGGAGATCGGTATCAGTCAGGCGCAGGTATCCCGGTTGGAAAAAGGCGCCCTCGCGCAATTTCACACCGAACGATGAAAAGGCGGGCATGCCCCGGGATCAGGGCGCGCCCGCCTGTATTCATCGACGGCTGTACTTGCGCCGGGTGGCCGCACCGCCGCGCAGATGCCGCTCGGCCTTGTTCCGGGCCAGCACTGCCCGCACCTGTGCGAACAGCTCCGGTCGGATCGTGCGCAGCCGCTCTGAAACATCCTTGTGCACGGTGGACTTGCTGCAGCCGAACACTTCCGCTGCAGCACGCACGGTAGCGCCATGGGCCGCAATATATTCCCCCAGCCGCACAGCCCGCTGTTCCGGATCTCCTTTCATCGGTCAACTCCCCCTGCATAAGCTATGGTACAGCCTATGCGGCTCCGGGGCCGGATATTCCGCGCCGGGGCTTGACTTTTGCCCCCGGGTTGCGCTATACTGACCACGGACATAAAAACAGGGGCGCCGTAAGGCTGAGATCCGCACTGAGCGGAGTACCCTTTACCTGATCCGGGCAATGCC
>CAKSZM010000056.1 GCA_934525735.1 uncultured Faecalibacterium sp.
CCGCACACCAGAGCGGCAAGCATCAGCGCGCCGCCGCCTGCTGTATACAGTTTGGTACCGGCCCCGCCGGTAGAGGGGAGTTCGTAGCCGCCGGTCTCGTCGGCGGTGTTGGTGATGACGATGGTATCGCCGCTTCCGCCGTTCTTGCCCAGCTCAAAGGATGCACCGGCCTCCAGAGCTTCGTTGTTCAGCGTGTAGGATGCGGTGTAACCATCTACTACGGATGTCTCTTCAATAGTATACGTGATACCATCGCCGATTTCAAGGTTTTCCCAAAGGGCAGTCCAGTTGTTGGAGTTGTCCAGCTTGACTATGCTAATAGGAATAGAGGTCCGTTCGTTAGTCGCATTTGTGGTATCTAGTTCTGTTGCATCCAGAAGCCAAGAATTGTCGGAACCGACATAATAACTCGGAAAAGTAACTGTCAAATCACTTTGAATGTCGTTAAAATAGTAAGCACCATTTTCGTAGTTCCACGTTGCAGTGCCAACAACAGAAATGCCCTGCTGATCGGAATTACATCTTGTAATCAGGGAAGCTCCTTTTGGAATCGTTTTAGTCAGAGGAGCATTGCCGTAACCACCAACAAAAGTTACAGTAACAGTGGAGGGAATATGCTTCGTCAGCGTAACCTCAATGCTGTTCAGATTAGATGTGTCGGTAAGTTCACTATCGTCGTGATTCTTCCACACCTTTTTAACACGAAGATTGCCGTACTTCACATAGCCATCATAGGTAAGGCTGCTTCCGGTCTTGTCCAGACTGTAGTTGCTGTCGGTCTGGGTGTCGTCATTGATGCGGATGATCATGTCATGACCGGGCAGGCTGATCGTGTTGTCTTCGTTTTTCTTGATCTTGCTTTCATCCCATTGGAAATCGAACTCGACCTTGCTGGACACTTTGGAATCCTCAGAGACTTCATCGGCTGCAATATAGTCCTCGTTATAGTTCAGAACGAGATACCAATTCCCCGCAGAATCCTGCTGGAATGTATACCGGCCGGATTCTGCATTGGTGAGAGTGTCGATCAGGCTGCCGGTCGTGTTTTCCGGAACCTTGAAACTGTCCGGGAGCTTCAGGCAGACCTGATAGTTGTGACTCTTGATCTCGGAAGCAGGGATGTCTTTCAGCGAAACCATGCCGTGGACTGTTTCGCTCAGTTTATATTCGTCCGGGGTGACATACTGCCCGTTCTTCAATACCTTCAGATCAAAACTCAGAACATACGGGGAACCGTCCAGATCGCTTTTCGGATCCGGATTGAGATTGCCTTCCATCGTATCCGCTTCGCTCTCATTGACGGCCTGCGCGGTGGCAACGCTCACAAGAGAGGTCACCTGAGAAGCGTCCGGCGTTACTTCGGCCACCTTGCCGTCCACGTTGCCGGAGATGACCGTCAGCGTACCTGCGTCCTGATCCACATCCGAAACAATGCCGACGGTGGTGCCGGTGAAAGGCACTTCCTCGATCTGCGGGGCTTCGGACGCGGCAGCAGCCTCATCCATGTTCAGCAGCGCAATGTCGGCCTCCGGCGAATCGTCGGAGACAGCGGGCCGGCTGTCCTCCACAACGACCGCTTTGGTAGAAGCGGCAGTATAGAACACGATATCGCCGGGCATCACGGCATCAATGGGCATGCCTCCGCTGAAATCGCCCATGTACTCGGTGCCGCGCAGCTGGCTGTGCAGGGCCATCGCGCCGGATTCCTGCGGGATGGCGCTCTGCGGGATGTTTGCATGGTTCAGGCAGTAGGACAGGAACATCACATCCCACCCTGCGCCATAGGAGTTGCCGTACCATGCGCCGTAGCGGGTGTAGTAGCGCAGGGTCTCGCCGTCATCGGTGTCAAGCTTGAAATTTTTCTCGCTCTGCTCATAGCCCAGCTGACCCTGTGCCACGGTGAGCAGGTCTTCGTTCCACACGCCGGTCAGGGCGGTGCCGGTCTTGTCCAGCCAGTCGGATTCATCGTCTACGCCGTCCAGTGGGTCGGACAGGCAGTTCACATCATGATGATGCTCTTCCATGCCGCAGATGGGGTCGGCGGTGTAGTCCGGCGCATAGCATGCGTCGGTGTGATGGTGCACCGGGCCTTCGGCCACAGGGGCGATCACCACCGGCTTTGCAGCGCTGACCGGGGCTTCGAACATGGCCACGGGGTTGTAGTCCGGGTTCAGCTCCTCGACCAGCTCGCCTTCTTCGTAGCCGCACACCAGCTGCTCTTCGGTCTCGGTCTCCATGGTGTAGCAGCTGTCGTCGTGGGTATGTTCAAATTTATCACAGATCAGGCTGCCGTCCTCAGGGTCGAAGCAATCGTCGGTGTGGACGTGCTCCTCCTCCGTACAGGTGAGCACCGGCACTTCGGTGGTCACTTCCGCGTAGCAGTCATCGGTGTGCTCATGCGGCACCCAGATGTACTCCGGTTCCGCCGACTCTGCGGCGATATCGGAGCCTGTATCCACGCCGAAGCTCTCGTCGAGGATGATGTCCGCATCCGGCTGGCTGACCGTCCAGTCCTCCGGCTCGCCTTCTTCGTAGCCGCAGATCAGAACCTGCGGGTAGCAGTCGGCCGTGTGGGTGTGCTCTTCCTGCCCGCACTGGTAGTCGGCGGTCTTCGCAATGCCGTCGCTGTGCAGCTGCCAGTTGACGAACAGAGCCGTCACCATGGCAAGCGCCAGCATCAGCGCGGTGTAACGCCGCAGCTGGATACGGTGGCGCCGGAACTGCTCCTGATACTCTCTCACAATGTCTTTCATTGTCCCCAAAACCTCCCAAACTTTAACGGATCAATGAGAAACTGGACAAGGGCCATACTCGCAAAAAGACCTTGCCCACGATCTGGCTTTTTTCAACGCAGCCGATCACACTGCTGCGGCTGTCGATGGATGTGGCGCGGTGGTCGCCCAGAACGAAGTACCGGTTTTCCGGCACCTGATAGGGAAACTTGATGTCGCATTCACCCAGCGCAAGTTCATCTACATAGGGTTCATCCAGCGCCTCGCCGTTGACGGTGACCACGCCGTCCTCGTCGAGGGCGATGATATCACCGGGCAGGCCGATGACGCGTTTGAGCAGAAGCTTGTTCTGCCAATAGAACCCGCACAGGTCGCCGGTTTTCATCTGGTCTGTCTTGACCAGTACGATGATATCGCGGTCCTGCAGGGTGGGGTTCATGCTGTCGCCGGACACCTGAAGCACCGGCAGGAACAGGGTGGCCAGCAACACCGCAACAGCTGCGACCACCAGCAGCGCGTATACCGTGCTGCGCAGTACCCGGGTGTAGCGGCTGCGGTAGGTCAGACGTTCGCGCTCGGCCTCCACCTCCGCTGTGGTAGGGATTTCGGTAAATTTGATGTTGTGCTCTTTCATTGCCCGGCCCCGCTTTCCGGCAGGAAATCTGCCTTGTGGTAGCCGTCCAGAACTTCGCTGGCCCTGCGGTCGAACTCTGCCCAGCGCGCCTGTACCTCCTGCTCTGTTTTGGCCAGAAGGGCTTTGCAGTCTGCTTCGGTCTGGCTGCGGCGGCGCTCGGCTTCCTTAGTCATAGCCTGACATTCCTGCTGCGTCTGGGCTTTCAGCGCATCGGCATCCGCTTTTGCCTGCGCAAGGATCTGCTTCGCTTCGCTCCGGGCCTGCTCCCGCAGCGCCTCGGAAAGGGCGTCCTGCACGGGCGACGAGGCGCGGACAGAAGCAAGATATTCATCGGCGGCTGCCTGTGCAGCCTCAAACACCCGGTTCAGCTCCAGCGCCGCCTGCGCGATGGAACCGGCGTTTTCAATGTGGATCTGGCGGTCGGAAAGCTTTTGGCTCAGCGCGGCATTTTCTGCTTTCAGCTGATCTTCGCTTTGCTTGAGGGCAAAGATGATCTCAACTAATTCGGTGCGGCTCATACGTCGCAGCTCACGGTCTGGCATAACAAGGATCTCCTGATAATGGAATGTAACAAATATAACGAAAAAATTTCGGTAAAACCGAAATAAAACTGAAACGCTTTCGCTGAATCGATATATCAGTTTTGAACGATAAACCGTTGATTTAAAAAATAGATTCCGATTCCTATTTTACCACAAAAAACATGTCAAGTACAGAACAAATCCGGCAAATGTGCTCGAAATATGAACAAAATATTACTTTTTCTTCTCGGCCGGCAGCGTGCGGGGGCTTGTGGCTGTACTGCCGCAAAAAAAGGAGCTGTTCCGTTTCTGGAACAGCTCCCCGGTTAAGCCTATGGGAGTTTTGAACGATACTGCAGCTTAGTTCTTTGCAAAGCCCTTCAGCAGCTGGTTCAGAGTGACAAATGCGGTGTAGATGACATTGACGTTATTGATGATGGAGCTTGCACCGGAGAAAATGCGGGCGATGGAGTTGAAAACCTTGCCGACGTTCAGGAAGTTATCGTAGAAGGAAGCGCCGCCGTCCAGGTAGACCATTTCCTCTTCGTTGATCGTGGCGTAGTTTGCAGGCAGTTTCATGGTAGACATAGCAATTTCCCTTTCCATTGTAAATTGTAAAATTTTAAATTAGAATCGTTTCATTCCGGACCGCGGATCACAGAGCAGTGGCCAGAGCGATAGTGCCAAGCAGCGCACCCACGACCGCAACAACTCCCAGATGGTCCAGGATCTTCGGGCTTTCGACCGGAGTTGCCGGGGCAGAAGGAGCGGTGGCGGTGGAAGCATTCTTGACCGTCCAGTGCGCATACACAGTGGTGTTGCCGGTAAACACGGTGGAAGTGCTGATCTTCGAGCCGCCGACCGGTTCGGTATACCAGCCGTCGAAGGTGTAGCCTTCCAGCGTAGGCTGCTCCGGCAGAGCAGTAAGCCTGCCGTTCAGACCGGTGGACAGCGCCACAACGGAGCTGCTGCCGCCCATGGCATCCAGATCGATGGTGTAGATCTCAGGTTCCTTCTCGGTGGTGCTGTCGGCTGCAAATGCACACGGAATGGTGCAGCACAGCAGCGCGGCAGTGAGCAGGCTGAGAACCAGCGTTTTCAGAATCTTTTTCATTAAGACGCCTCACTTTCCTGACAGGATCGGATATTCAGGTACAGGGTTCCAGAACAGACCTCTGCGACCCGCCAAAAGCGCCAGATACTGAACAACCGGGAAGGGAGGTTTATTCAGCTTTATTTATACCACAGGATATGCAACAAAAACGTAACAAATTGGGCACTTTTCTACGGGAGAACAAAAAAACTCGGTTTTTATTGGGCTTTTGCGCCGAAAAGCCGTCTTGCAGCGGATCAAGAGAAGCTTATACAAAGTCGAACTCGTCCGAAAATTTGGCCTTGAACCGTGCGAAGACGGCTTCCAGAACGTCCGGATCATCGACACCGATATA
The DNA here is from genome assembly GCA_934525735.1 of uncultured Faecalibacterium sp. GTDB lineage: Bacteria > Bacillota > Clostridia > Oscillospirales > Ruminococcaceae > Faecalibacterium. The sequence continues at coordinate 5,336 of CAKSZM010000056.1, forward strand.
GGCTTCGTTTTCGTCATCGAGCTCTTCTACCTGCAGGATCACGACTTCGCCGTCGGTGTCGCCTGCCGGAAGCAGGATGACATACTCTTTTTCCTGATATTGCTCGAGATCCAGAAACTCGAATTGAACCTCATTTCCATCTTCATCCAGCAGGGTCACCAGATTGTCTTCAGCCATTGGATCGCTTCCTTTCATATTCAGCAGGTGAAAACCTTGCGTAAAGTATATCAAAAATGGTAATAAAATTCAACAATTTGCGCGGAAGTTTGATTATTTGGCGAAAAAATCTGAAGCGTAAGGTCCGACGCCGCGGCGGTGCGGATTTTTTGCGGCATGACCGGCCGGAAGATGCGGTTTAGCCTTGACAGAACCCCGAAGTTCCGCTAAAATAATAAGGTAACGGTTTAATGTTTAAAAAGCGATTTTACAGATCGTTTTAGAAAATAAAAAAATAACATGCTGCGCCATCGCCAAGCGGTAAGGCAGGGGACTTTGACTCCCCCATCGTAGGTTCGACTCCTGCTGGCGCAATCAGAAAGCCCCGTTCTCTTTTTTCAGAGAACGGGGCTTTTTACGACGGTTTTCCACATCGGCACAGCCTGCGGTGCAAAATCAGCGCCGGTGGATCTTTTTGGTGGGTTTGCGCCGGTTCCAGCCGTTGAGCAGCAGCCACGCGCCGTATATCAATGCGGGAATAATACAAAGAGTAATTACGACTTTGAGGTAGAGACTGCCCAGAAACTCCTGGATGCGCGCAATGGTGAACAGCAGCGGATTGCGGCTGACATCCTGCCCGGCGATCAGGTCCACCACACCGATGGTCTCGCCGGCCAGCTTCAGCTCCACAGTGCCCACTACGTCGCCCTGCTGGATGGGGGCGCAGACGGAATCCGGCAGATGGAAATATTTCTGGGTGACGCTGCCGTCACCGGTGGAAGGCAGCAGGGTCATCATGCTGTCGGCGGGGTAGAGCTGCAGGGTGTCGGTGTCGGAGGAATATTTGACCGGCAGCTCCGCAATGGCAAGGTCGGTGTCCAGCGCAGCCTGAATGGAAAAGCTGTCGAACACCCAATCCATGAGCTTTACGGTCTCGCACAGGGCCGGGCGGCGGTTGGCATAACCGAAATCATCGCAGGTGTCGGGGCTTTCCATGATGCAGAAGATATAGGTGGAGCCGTCCCTGCTGCCCCACGAAACATAGCTCTGGCTGCCGCTGTCATTTTTGAAGGCGGTCACGTCGCACATGCCGCCCTGCATGGCGCTGCGGTAGTATTTGCCGCCGCTGGATTTGCTCAGCGCAGCGTTCTGACTGACCAGAATGGACGAAGAACGGTGCTTTTCCTTGGCGGGCATGGTAAAGGTAGGAGCACCGGAGATCTCCACAAAGGCGTCGAAGCTCATCAGATAGCGCAGGATGAGGTACATATCCACAGCGCAGGTGACGTTACCGCTGTCGATGCCGCAGGCGTCTGTCCAGGTGCTGTGGGTGGTGCCGATGCGCTGGGACAGAGTGTTCATCTGGCTCACCCAGCCGGCGAGGTCGCCGCCGGAGAGCGCATAGGCCAGACCCATAGCAGCCTCGTTGGCGTTGCGGGTGAGCATGGCGTAGACGGCTTCCCGGTAGGTGAAAGTCTCGTTGGAACGCATATCTGCGTTGTTGGTGTTGTAAACGTAGTCCGAAATGGCAAACGGCATCTGGAAGGTGTCGTCCAGATGGTCGGCATAGTTGGTCAGCAGCAGGGCGACGGTCATGTATTTGGTCAGGCCGCCGGCAGAGACCTGCTTTGTGCTGTCCTTGTCATAGACGATGATGTTGGTATCGGTGTTGACGATGTAGGCACTCTGCGCCTGCACCTGATACACCGGGGTGGGGTCGAACATGGCCCCGGCAGGCAGCACAAGGCAGCTGAACAGGACGGCAAACGAGAGAAACAGTGCAAAAATACGTTTCATGTGGACAATTCCTTTAAAAAGCGATAATATAAACTGGCAGGCGTGCCGATGAGCAGCGCGCCGGGAAAGACAAAGAAAAGCAGCAGAATGCTGTATTCTTTATAATAACAGGTTTGGCCGGGTGTGGCAAGGCTTTTGCACGCATTGCGCGGGATTTTTGCACCCGGCAGAAGGAGCAGGAATGGTATATCTGACAGGCGACACCCACGGCGACATCGACCGCTTCCGGCACGGGAAACTGCGCTGGCTGGGCAAGCGGGATACGGTGGTCGTTCTGGGAGATTTTGGCTTTGTGTGGGACGGCAGCAAAGAGGAACAGAAAAAGCTGGACTGGCTGCGCAAGCGCCCCTATACGCTGCTGTTCCTGGATGGAAGCCATGAAAACTACGATCTGCTGAAGGAATACCCGGCAGAAGAAAAGTTCGGCGGCAGGGTGCAGGCACTGGGCGGCAATGTGTACCATGTCTGCAGGGGCAGCGTGCTGGAGCTGGAAGGCAAAAAGTACCTGTGCTTCGGCGGCGCAGAAAGCCCCGACCGCGAGGAACGGGAGCCGGGCGTGAACTGGTGGAAGGAAGAGATGCCCTCGGACGAGGAATACGCTTTCTGTGAGCGGAATCTGGAAGCAAATGATTACAAGGTGGATTATGTGCTGACCCACGACGCGCCAAGCAAATTTCTGGATTTTACAGCACTTGCCGTCGGCGAGACCAACCAGCTGCACGCATTTCTGGATAAGATCCTGCTGAAGCTGACCTATGAAAAATGGTTCTTCGGCTGCTACCACAAGGATGTGCAGCTCTCCACCCGGAGCCGCTGCGTGTTCTGCGATGTGGTGTGCATGGGCGAGCGGCACGCGAAATTTTCCCACAAAAAATAACAGAACGGAGAGTCTTTCGGGACTCTCCGTTCTGTATTATCAGTTCATTGCACCGGCCTTGTCGAACATCTGCTGCACCTGTGCGGCCAGCAGCGCGTGCTCCGGAGCGGCCAGCAGCGGGTCGGCAGCCAGCATGGCGGCGGCTTCGGCCTGCGCGGCGTGGAGGGTGCGGGTGTCGTTCATCAGATCGGCGATCTGCAGCGTGGGCAGGCCGTGCTGCCGGCTGCCGAAAAAGTCGCCGGGGCCGCGGGTCTCCAGGTCGTACTGCGCCACCGCAAAGCCGTCGGTGGTGCTGCACAAAAACTTCAGCCGCTTCTGCACGGCCTCGCTGGTGTTGTCGCTGACGAGGAAACACCAGCTTTCCGCCGCACCGCGTCCCACACGGCCCCGCAGCTGGTGCAGGGCGCTCAGGCCGTAGCGCTCGGCGTTCTCAATGACCATGACGCTGGCGTTGGGCACGTCCACGCCCACCTCGATGACAGTGGTGGACACCAGTGCATCCAGCCGCCCGGCCTTGAAGTCCTCCATGACGGCGGCCTTTTCCTTGGGCTTGAGCTTGCCGTGCATCAGGCCCACCCGGCGGTCGGGCAGCAGAGCCTTGGCCACGTCCTCGTAGTAGCTCTTGACGGCGGTCAGCCCGCCGTCCGGCGTGTCTTCGATGGCGGGGCAGACCAGATACACCTGACGCCCGCGGCCGATCTCCTGATCGAGAAAATGGTAGAGATCCTGCCGCTTTCTGCCGGTGATGCACCGGGTCTTGACCGGGGTGCGCCCCGGGGGCAGCTCGTCCAGAATGGAGATGTCGAGGTCGCCGTAAATCAGCAGCCCCAGCGTGCGGGGGATGGGGGTGGCGCTCATGACCAGCAGGTGGGGGTTCACGGCCTTTTCGGCCAGCATCCCGCGCTGACGCACGCCGAAGCGGTGCTGCTCGTCGATGACGGCCAGACCCAGCCGGGCAAACTCCACTCCCTCGCTGAGGATGGCGTGGGTGCCCACCACAAGGTCGGCTTCGTCGTCCCGGATGGCGGCCAGCGTGGTGCGCTTTGCGGCGGCCTTCATGCCGCCGGTCAGCAGCGCCACCCGCATCCCGAAGGGGGCAAGCATTTTGTTCAGCCCTTCGGCGTGCTGGGCGGCCAGAATTTCGGTGGGAGCCAGCAGCGCCGCCTGATATCCGGCCCGGATGCAGGCCCAGATGGCGGCAGCGGCCACCAGCGTCTTGCCGCTGCCCACGTCGCCCTGCAAAAGGCGGTTCATGGAGGTCTCGCCCGCCATGTCGGCCAGAATCTCATTCACAGCCCGGCGCTGGGCGCCGGTGGGGGCAAAGGGCAGGCCGGCCCAGAAGGGAGAAGGGTCTGCCAGCTGCATGGGCGCGCCGGTGGCGGCGGCGCCCCGGTTCTTCATGCGGCCGATGCCCAGCTGCAGCACCAGAAGCTCTTCGTAGATGAGCCGCCGCCGGGCGGCAAAGGCTTCGTCCTCGGTGGCGGGGCAGTGGATGGCGCGCACGGCGTCGGCCTTGGAGAGCAGACGGTATTTTTTGAGCATCTCCGGCGGCAGCGGGTCGGGCAGCAGCTCCGCGTGGGGCAGCAGCTGCCGCACACACTTGGCAATGGCGCTGCTGGTCAGTCCTTCGGTCTGGGGGTAGACGGCTTCAAATGGCGCTGCCGTGATCTGCTCGGCGGTGCGCACCTGCGGGTTGACCATCTGGCGGCGCAGCATCCCGCCGGTGACGATACCCTGAAAATAATATTCCTGCCCCAGCTGCAGTTTCTGGGCAGCGTAGGGGTTGTTGAACCATGTGATCTCTAAGCTGGACACGTCGTCCCCGGCGGTGATGCGCTCCATCCGCCGCCCGCCCGGCAGGATGCGTCCGCCGGGCTTGGCAAACACCTCCGCTTTGACCACGCACTCGGTGTCGGCGGGGGCTTCGGCAATGGAATAGGGCTTTGTGAAGTCGATATACTTGCGGGGATAATGGCACAAAAGATCGGCCAGCGTCACGATGCCCAGCTTCTCGAACCGCTCGGCGGTCTTGGGGCCGACCCCCTTCAGGTAGCGCACCGGCGTGTCCGGCGTCAGGGTGATGCGGTTTTCGGCAGGCATGGGCGTCAGCTCCTTTCGGTGGTAGTATCCCCATTGTAGCACGGGGCAGGGGAGGATGCAAATGGTGGATGACGGCCTGCGTGCCGGTAGCTTTCTCTTCGGACGCGAAATACGGGTTGCGGCTCCCAGCGTATGCGGCGGCTCTTGAGCGAGCCGTGCATCCTGCTGGCCGCTGCCCCAGCATCGGCTCCCTGTTTCCGCCGCTGGCGGTGGTCGCCTCAGCTGCAGGCCATTCCATCGCCCGCCCTATTGCTGCTTTGCGGCAACAGGGTCCCACCCCAGCGGACGGTCCTCAGAGAAACTCCCGGCACGCAGGCCGGTAAAGTCTTGCAATCCCGCCCGAAATCCGCTATAATCATTCCGGGAATGAAGTTCTCCCGAGGGGATGCCCCTGAACCGCTTTTACAGCTGATGACTTCTGTGATTTTTGCAAATCGCAGGGGGCACCGGCTTTTTTATTTGCCTTTCTGCGCAGAAACGGAGGAATTTATGCTCACATCGCTTGCACTTGTTTTTCTCATCGGGCTGGCCATGGCGGCGCTGTGCCAGCAGCTGCATTTGCCCCGCATCATCGGAATGCTGCTCACAGGCATTCTGCTGGGGCCATATGTACTGAACTGGCTGGACCCGTCCATCCTGTCCGTCTCGTCCGACCTGCGGCAGATGGCACTGATCATCATCCTTATCAAGGCGGGCCTGTCGCTCAACCTTGCCGACCTAAAAAAGGTGGGCCGCCCGGCGGTGATGATGGCCTGCGTGCCTGCCAGCTGCGAAATTCTGGCCTTTCTCCTGTTTGCACCGGCTGTTCTGGGCATCACCCGCATCGAAGCGGCGGTGATGGGCGCCGTGCTGGGCGCGGTGTCCCCGGCGGTGGTCATCCCGCGCATGGTGCAGCTCATGGAGGAAAAATACGGCACTGAAAAGAGCATCCCGCAGCTCATCATGGCGGGCGCTTCCTGCGATGATATCTTTGTGATCGTGCTGTTTTCCACCTTCACCGGTATGGCGCAGGGCGGCAGCGCTCATCTGATGGATTTTGTCAACATCCCGGTGTCCATCCTGCTGGGTGTGGCGCTGGGTGCAGTAGTCGGTTTTGGATTGAGCTGGTTCTTTGAAACCGCCTATGCCCGGGAGCACACCGTGCGCAACAGCATGAAAGTCATTATTGTGCTGGGCACGGCCTTTCTGCTGATGGCGGTGGAAACCTGGCTCAAGGGTCGGGTGGCAGTGTCCGGCCTGCTGGCCGTGGTGAGCATGGCCTGCGTGCTGAAAGCCCGCTGCGTGCCGGAGGTGTCCGGGCGGCTGGCTGAGAAATTCGGCAAGCTGTGGCTTGCGGCAGAGGTGATCCTGTTCGTGCTGGTGGGCGCGGCGGTGGATATCCGCTACACGCTGGCGGCGGGCGTCCCGGCGGCGGCCATGATCCTGCTGGCGCTGGTGTTCCGCGCGGCGGGCGTCTGCCTGTGCATGGCGGGCACGGCGCTGAACCGCAAGGAACGGCTGTTCTGCGTCATCGCCTACCTGCCCAAGGCAACCGTGCAGGCAGCCATCGGCTCGGTTCCGCTGGCCATGGGCCTGCCCTGCGGGCAGATCGTGCTGTCGGTGGCGGTGCTGGCCATCCTCATCACCGCGCCGCTGGGAGCCATCGGCATGGATGCAACCTATAAAAGACTGCTGAAAAAGCAGGCTTGACAGCTAAGCACTGCCAAACCTGGCAGGACTTGCAGAGAGTAAAACTCTATTATAACTTGATTTGTTTGTCCGTACTTGACTTTTTCTTGCAGATACGTTAAAAAACAAGTACGGCCAATCTGGCCGGACTTGGCGGTTATCTGGCCGCAGAGGCCTTTTTTCTCAAGTACTGCCAAACTGCCTGTGTATCATAGGGCGTTGGCCGGTGTTGCAAAACAAAAAATCCCGGAAGCCGAAGCTTCCGGGAATCTTTTGGAGGTGACGACCAGATTTGAACTGGTGGATGAGGGTTTT
>CAKSZM010000057.1 GCA_934525735.1 uncultured Faecalibacterium sp.
TTTTCCTTGGAGAGGTTGAAGCACATGGAAACATTGTCCACTTTGATGATCGGTTCCATTGTTCTTCCTCCTTAAATGTGCAGCACAAAGCGGTCCTGCGTTTTGCGGAACACGCTCACGCCCACCAGCATGGACAGCACCGCGCAGATGCCGCACACGGCAAACATATTGAAATCCAGCGGGATGCCCCACATCACAGTACGGCGGAAACCCGTGATGTACCAGTACATAGGGTTCAGCTTGATGATCTGCTGCATATTGAACCCGCCGATGGAAAAGGTCATCTGGGTGGGGTCGTAGAAGATGGCGGAGAAATACAGCAGCGCCGTGATGAACACGCTCCAGATGTGCATGATATCCCGGAAGAACACCGTGGCTGCCGCCAGAAACAGACCCACGCCCAGGCTGAAGAAGAACAGAGTCACCAGCGGGTACACTGCCTCGATCAGGGTGAGGTGGAAGGGCGCGCCGGTAAAGATCATCACCAGCAGCAGCGCCACAAAGCTGAACACACAGTTCACCATGGCAAAGCAGCACTTTTCCAGCGGGAAAATATACTTGGGGATATACACCTTTTTCAGCAGCGGGGCCGCGCCGAGCACGCTGCCCATGCTGGTGGAAGTTGCCTCGTTGAAGAAATTGAACAGCAGCTGGCCGCACATCAGAAAGACGGCAAAGTTGTCGATGCCGCTGCCGCGCATGTCCATCAGACTGCTGAACACCGCCCAGTACACAAGACACATCAGCAGCGGGTTCAGCACACTCCACACCACGCCCAGAAAACTGCGGCGGTATTTGAGCTTGAAGTCACGGCTGACGAGGTTCCACAGCAGATAGCGGTAGCGCCAGAAGCCGTTCCACATTGCGTTCCATTTTGCCACGGGCGATCACCACTTTTCAAAATATTCAAACTTCTGGGCAGCAAACGGCTCGTGCAGCTTGTCCTTTGCGCTGGTCTTGTGCTCGCAGCCGCAGTCCGGCCACTGCACATTGACGGTAGGGTCATCGTAGGGGATACCGCCCTCGCTGGTGGGGTCGTAGACGTCGGTGCACTTATAGCAGAACTCCGCCACATCGCTCAGCACGAGGAAGCCGTGGGCAAAGCCCTCCGGGATATAGAACATCTTCTTGTTGTCTTCGGACAGGGTGACGCCCACCCACTTGCCGAAGGTAGCGCTGTGGGGGCGGCAGTCCACGGCCACGTCGAACACCTCGCCCTTGGTCACGCGCACCAGCTTGCCCTGGGTGTGGTTTTTCTGGAAGTGCAGGCCGCGCAGCACGCCGCGGGTGGAGCGGCTCTGGTTGTCCTGCACGAATTCCTTGTCGATGCCGGCTTCGGCAAACTGATCCTTCTGGTAGGTCTCCATAAAGTAACCGCGGTCGTCGCCGAACACCTGCGGCTCAATGACCACAACACCGGGGATCTCGGTCTGAGTAAACGTAAACTTGCCCATATTCTTGTACCTCTCTTTTTTGAAGCATTTTTTGATCTATTGGAAAAGTCTGTTTTTGCGCGGACTTTTACGCTTATTTGCTGTGGCGGCCTTTCTGCTGCGCCCGCCGGGCCTTGCGGCGTCTGCGCCGCGCCTGCAGCCGGATGACCAGCACGGTCACGCCCGCCGCCGCTGCCGTGGAACCCAGCGAGATGCCCAGCAGCCAGAGCGCATGGCTCTTGGGCCTGACGTCCTTTGCCGCTTCCAGTTCGGTGCCGGTGCCGGCCTCCAGCAGTTCGGTCAGGCCGGAAAGCTCCGCCTCCACCCGGACGCTGGTATTTTCCTGTTTTCCGCCGCCTTTGATGGTGTACACGGCATAGGCTTCCGGTTCCGCCCCCAGCACCCAGCGCTCCGGCAGTTCCAGCGAGACCTCCACTTCCTTTGCCGTCAGGCCGTCGGCCAGCAGCAGCTTTACGCCCGGGTCGGTGACAGTCACAGTACCAAGGCTCCCGCCGCCGCCCGCCACATCCAGCTGCGCCGTGATGCCCTGCGAGGGCAGTTCGGTATAGCCGGTGAAGGTGCTGAACGCATAATCCAGCAGAGTGCGCACATCGTTGTATTTATCGGTGCTCAGCTCACTCTGCATCGTCACGCAGATGAGCCGGATGCCGTTCTGCTCGGCAAGGCAGGCGTAGCTGTAGCGCGCCGTATTGGTGTAGCCCAGTTTGGAGCCGATGACCGACGCGATGTGATACCGGCTGGAACCGATGCGCATTTTATCCTGCTGCGAAAAGTACCGGGTCACCGGCTGCAGGTTGGTGGGCTGCATGGTGTACATCTCGTTGCGGGTGAACACATCTTCAAACCCCGGCTGTTCCAGCGCCCAGCGCAGGATCTGCGCCATGTCGTAGCAGCTGGTATAGTGGTCGTCGCCGCTGATGCCGTGCGGGTTTGCAAAGTGGGTATGCTTCAGCCCCAGCTGTTCCGCCTGTTCATTCATCTTTTCCACGCCGCCGTCGATGGTTCCGCCGCCGATGTATTCGGCCAGCAGATTCGCGGCGTCGTTGGCGCTGGCCATCTGGGTGGCATACAGCGCATCGGTCAGGGGCACCTGCTCCCCTTCCAGCAGAGCAATGTGGCTGGAATCGGTGCCTGCCAGCGAATAGACATCGTCATGGCTCACCGTCAGTTTTACACCGTCCCAGTTCCCCTGCGCCTTTTCGCAGGCAAGCCCCAGCGTCATCACCTTGGTGATGGACGCCGGGTGCAGTTCTTCGTTCATATTCTGCTGCGCCAGCACAAGGCCGGTATCCGCATCGATGATGCAGTAGGCGCGGGTAGCGCTGAGGGCGGGGCCGGCTGCCGCCGCCCCCGGCACGAACACACAGACCGCAAGCAGTACGGCGCAGAGCACCGCTGTCCATTTTCTCATCCGGGTTTTCTCCCTCGAAAATTTTTTCTGCCTGTCGTACCGCACCGGCAAAGCATCAAAATCAGTATACCACATTTTGCCCCGGCTGAAAAGAGATTGCATGTTCCCTTTGCCCCAGCAGCACCGGCTGCAGCTGCCGCTCCTGCAGGGCCGCCGCCAAAGCCTCCGGCAGGAGAGCGAAATCTGCTTTCAGGCTGTTGGGTTTTGCCGCCGGATCATCCTGCCCGTAGGGTACAAAATAGATGTGCTTGCGCTGATAGAGCCGGGCGATGTTCTCGCCGGAAGCCCCCAGCCCGTCGTTGGTGGAAACGGCCAGAAGCACCGGTTTTCCGGTCCGGAGCAGGCTTTTGGCCGCCAGCGTCACCGGGGTCTCCGAAAGGCCTGCCGCAAGCCTTGCCAGCGTAGCTCCGGTGCAGGGCGCGACGACCAGCGCCCGGGCCAACTGCCGCGGCCCGAGCGGTTCCACGGCCTGCAGCGAGTCCAGAACCGGGTGCCCGGTAAGGGCTTCCAGCCGCTGTTTCCAGCTGTTTCCGGTGCCGAAGCGCGTATCCTGCTTCGCCGCAAAGCTCATGACGGGCAGCAGTTCCCAGCCCTGCCGGGTCAGTGCTTCCGCCGACACCAGCGCCGCTTCCAGTGTGCAGAAGCTGCCGCACACCGCAAAGGCGATGCAGCCTTTTTTCTCTGTGGTCATGTCCGTCCCTCCCGCTCCCGCAAAATCGTGATCACCGTGCGCGCCACCGCCTCGCCTGCCGTTTCCGGCGCACAGGCGGCAGGCAGGCTCAGGGCATGGATGGCCCGGTGCCCCAGCTGCCGGGCCGCTTCAAAGTCAGTTCCGCCGGGTTTTGAAGCCAGATCCACGATCAGGCTGCCCGGCCGCAGCGCCGCCAGTACCGGTGCCGTGAGCACCCGTGCCGGGATGGTGTTTACCACCGTGCCAAAGACCGGTGCCAGCGCGCCGAGGCGGCAAAGCTCTGCCCCGCGCAGACCAAGGCTTTCGGCAAGCGCCCGCTGTTCCGGGCGGCGGGCACAGACCGTCACCTCCGCGCCCAGCGCTTTCAGCCGCACCGCCAGCGCCTGCCCCACCGGGCCGAATCCCAGCACCAGAAGGTTTGTGCCCCATAAGGTGCGGGTGCGCTCCTTCAGCAGGATGCTGATACAGCCCTCCGCCGTGGGGATGGCATTGTAAACGGTCAGCTCCGGCCGGGCGAAGTAATCCGCCAGCTCAACCCCGGCCTCCCGGGCGATGGCCTTTGCCTCTTCCGACACCCTGCCGCCCAGTGCCAGCGTCCCGGGCCGCGCCGCCCGCAGCAGCTCTGCCAGCGGGGTGCGGGCGGCGTCCAGCGGCAGGGGCAGCAGGATATAATCCGCCAGCGCCACCTGTTCGGCCCCGCCCACGGCATAGCCCGCCCGTTCCAGCGCCCGGCCTGCCGCCGCCTGCCGGGCATCGGTGCCCACCACCGCAAAGCGCTTTTCCACGCAAGCTCCCTCCCTTTCCGGTTGTGAGCCATCCTATGCGGGAGGAAGCATTTGGGTGACGGAACGATTTTAAATGCTCTCCGCTTGCGCTCTGAGCATCTTCAGCGGAATTTTGGTTTTTTATATTTGCTCCTTCGGAACGACTGCGGTCGTTCCGAAGGAACATTCTCATGAGAGGGGGCGCAGTGGGAAGCAGCAGCAAAACGGTTCTCTGCCCTGCTGCAAAACGCAAAAAGGGACTGCCATGCATCTGCATAGCAGTCCCTTAAAAATTATCGTTACGGATGCGCCGCCCTGACTTTCAGCACATCACTTATTTTACAAACTTTGCCACGGCACGGGCCACGATACCGCCCAGAATGCCGGAGACCAGGAACTCGGCCACGCCCTGGATGCCCACCAGCAGCACCACGAACATGAAGGGGTTCGCAGCACCCTTGACCGACACCAGATTCTGCACGTAATCGCAGCCGTAGAAGGCCAGCACGATGTAGCCCATGAAGAACAGGGTGTTCAGGGCCGGGGCACACATGGCGCTGACGATGTAGCTCCAGGTGCCGGGCTTGTCAAAGCGCTTCAGGCCGCTGAAGATCAGACCCACGCACAGACCCATCAGCACGCGCATACCCACACACAGGATGAAGGTGTTGACCGGGCTGACCTGGAACAGGGCACCGGTCATGGCCGATGCGCCGGTGATGGCGTCATAAAAGCTCACTGCACCGAACACGCCGCCCAGCAGCGCACCCACAGCGGGGCCCATGGTGATGGCGCCCACTGCGATGGGAAGGGTCAGAAAGCTCATGTACAGCGGGCCCATGGGCACGCTGCCCAGACCCACAAGCTTCATGACCAGTTCAATGGCAACCAGCAGTGCCACACGGGTAAGAGTCTTAGTATTTTTCATATTCAGTTTTCCTCCTGCTGCCGTTCCGCCCTCAGAATGTCGGATACGGCGCAAACCTGCCCGCTCTTTGCGGGTTTTGTGTAAATATTCGAACCGTTGGAGCGCGTTTTGTCAGGGCGTGTTCCAATGAAAATGGCTTATTCGCCGGGGAAGCGGATGCCCGCCGTGCGGCGCGCCACAGTCAGCACCCGGCTGACCGCGATGGAGGTATCCTGCATGCGGGTGCACAGCTCCTGATCGCCGCTTTCCAGTGCGCGGGCAAATGCCTCAAACTCTGCCGCCTGCCGGGGGCGGCCGCCGTTGAGGTTGTAGTGTTCCTCCTTGCCCTCGTTGGGGTGGAAGGTGATGCCGCCGCAGAAGTTGGCCGTGGATTTCTGCTGGATGTAACCCTTTGTGCCCTGAATGATGTACCGGGCCGGGGCGGCGCAGTCTTTGGCGGCGATGCTCACCGCCCGGAAGCCGCTGTAATCCATGGTCAGGATGCCGCTGGTGTCGATGCCGCGTTCCACGTTGGCGGTGTAGTGCACCTGATTCGGCTCGCCGAACAGGCCCACGATGTAGCTGACGTTGTACACGCCCAGATCCATCAGGGCGCCGCCTGCACAGGCCGGGTCGAACACCGGCGGAGTCTCGCCTTTGCAGAATGCATCGTACCGGCTGGAATACTGGCTGAAGCTGCACTGCACCAGCTTCACGGTGCCGATGCGGGGCAGCAGCTCCCGGATCTTTGCGTAATTTTCAAGGTACTGGGTGGTAACGGCCTCGAACAGAAACACCTTTTTGTGCCGCGCCAGCCGGATCAGTTCTTCAGTCTGGGCTGCCGTGGGGGCCATGGGCTTTTCCACAATGACATGCTTGCCGGCATCCAGTGCAATGCGGGCATACCGCACATGCTGCAGGTTCGGCACCGCGATATACACCGCGTCCACCCATTGGAGCAGTTCCAGAAAATTGGTGGTACGCTGCGGCACGCCGTATTTTTCGCACAGCTCCTGCGCAAGCGCTGCGCTGCGGGGCGTCGAGCAGACAGCCTGCACCGTAAACGGCGTGTGTTCCGCAAGCCACGGCAAAAATTCCTGCACGATCTTGCCCGTGCCAAGAATGCCTAATTTCATGTTGTTCTCCCTATCCTTCTTCTCTCAGTCCGCCTGCGGTTCCGGTTCGCGGCGGGTGCGCCTTTTGGGGTATGGGCGGGGTCTGGCATGGCTGTGCCGGTTCTGCCCGGCATAATGTCTGCCGCCGCCTGCGCCGCGGCCGGGGTGCTGGGGCGCATTGAGCTGGTACAGCAGCGCCAGCCCCTTCATCAGCAGTTCCGGGTCGTAAGTCAGCGGATGGCGGCACAGCGGCGTGACATACTTTGCCAGCCCGCCCGTGACCACCAGCGTGGCCGGGCAGCCCAGTTCTTCCTCGATGCGCTGCACCATGCCGTCGATGAGCACAGCTGTGCCCATCACCGAGCCGGTCAGCATGCATTTTTCGGTATTGGTGCCGATGGCGCTCTTCGGCGAACCGAGGTGCACCTGCGGCAGCTGGGCGCAGCGTTCGCCCAGCGCCCGCAGCCCGGTGGAAAGCCCCGGGCAGATCACACCGCCCCGGAACACCCGGTTCTCATCCACCACGTTGAAGGTGGTGGCGGTGCCCAGATCCACCGTGACCACCGGCAGCGGGAAGTTTGCCGCCGCGTAAGCCGCATCCACAAGGCGGTCCTTGCCCACGGCACCCGGTTCGTCCACGCCCATGGTCAGCCCGGTGCGGATCTCCGGCGAAACGATGACCGGTTTTTTACCGGTATAGTGACGGGCGCACTCGGCCAGCGCCCCGGTGATCTGGGGCACCACGCTGGTCAGCACAGCGCCCTCAAACCGCATGGGCCGCTCCGGATGGCGGCGGTGCGCAAATATTTTATCCATTTCGGCACGATATTCTGCAGCCGTGCGGGTGCGCACCGTGTCCATGCGCGCCACAAAGCATACACGTCCGTCCTTGATGCCCCCGAGGGCGACGGTGGTGTTGCCTATATCAATGGCTAAGATCATAGTTTTATTTTTCCCTTTGTAAATGGGTCATGGCGGAAGTCCGTCTATTATTTGTCAAGCTGTATTTTACCGCATTTTCGCCTGAGATACAAGTCCGCGCAAAGATTTTGTTGTGCTGGCGGAACTTTTGCATTATACTAAGGTAAGATATGTGGAAACAGTACGTTTTTGCAGGAGGTCAGACCAATGGATTTAAACGGAAAGTGCGTCCTTCTGGGCGTCAGCGGCGGCATTGCCGCCTATAAAATGGCAAACGTTGCCAGCGCTCTGCGCAAGCTGGGAGCCGACGTGGAGGTCATCATGACCCAAAACGCCACCCAGTTCATCACCCCCCTCACCTTCGAGACCCTCACCGGCCACAAGTGCATGGTGGACACCTTCGACCGGGACTTCAAGTTTGAAGTCACCCATATCTCCCTTGCCAAAAAGGCGGATGTGATCCTTGTGGCACCCGCCACCGCCAATGTCATCGCCAAGATGGCACACGGCATCGCGGATGATATGCTCACCACGGTGGTGCTGGCTGCCAAGTGCCCCAAGCTGGTCTCCCCGGCCATGAACACCGGTATGCTGGAAAACCCCATCACGCAGGACAATCTCGCCACGCTGGAACGCTACGGCTTCACGGTCATCCCGTCCGAAAGCGGCGTGCTGGCCTGCAAGGACGTGGGCAGCGGCCGCCTGCCGAAGGAAGATGTGCTCATTGAATACATCCTGCACGCCATCGCCCGCCCGAAGGATCTTGCCGGGGTGCGGCTGGCCGTCACCGCCGGGCCGACGCAGGAGCCGCTGGACCCGGTGCGCTACCTGACCAACCACTCCACCGGCAAGATGGGCTACGCCATCGCCCGGGCCGCCGCCATGCGCGGCGCAGAGGTCACGCTCATCCACGGCGAGACCGCCCTGCCGCCGGTCAAGTTCACCACCGACGTCCCGGTGACCACCGCGCAGCAGATGTACGAGGCCGTTACCGGCCGGTTTGAGGACACCGATGTGCTCATCATGGCCGCCGCCGTGGCCGACTACCGCCCCGCCAGCGTCGCCGCCGACAAGATCAAGAAAAAGGACGGCGACATGTCCATTCCGCTGGAGCGCACCCCGGACATTCTGGGCACCATCGGCCCGCAGAAGACCCGCCAGTTCCTGTGCGGTTTTTCCATGGAGACGAAGGATCTTGTGGAAAACTCTTCCGCCAAACTGAAAAAGAAGAATCTGGACATGGTGGTGGCCAACAACCTCAAGGTAGCCGGAGCCGGTTTCGGCGTGGACACCAATGTGGTCACCTTTATCACCCCGGACGGCACCCGGGAGCTGCCCCTGATGAGCAAATCCGACGTGGCCGACGCCATTCTGGATGAGATTTTAAAGCGGCGGTCTGAATAACAGCCGGATAACAGCAAAGGCTGCTGCACAGAATTTTGTGCAGCAGCCTTTTTCTGTTTCCGGCTCATGCCGGCGGTTCGGTTTTACTGGATGAGGCCTTTCTGTTTCGCCTGCTCCCACGTGGTGCAGACGCGCAGTCTGGATACGCGGGCATAAGGCCGGAACAGCTGTTTCCCTTCCACGTGATCCACGTTCAGGATCTCCTGTTCCACAGCCCAGCTTGCAGCCTTGTTCTGGTAGACGTCTTCATCCTCCATATCACTGTAAACCACAACAGCTTCAGGTTCCGGTTTTCCAGCCTTTTCCCAGAGCAGCTTTGCCAGTTCAATGCGGTCGGTGGGCATCGGAGCGCCCTGCATGCTCACCGCACGGTAGATACCGGTGCCGGCTTCGTAGGCGCCCCATGCAAGTACGCCGCCTGCCAGAACGGCACCGACGATGCCGCAGCCGTCGCCGCTGCCGCCTTCGCCCGGGTCGATGACGTCTGTCTGATACACAGCCGTTACCTTCACATTGTAGTCCGGCATGGTAAAGGCAGCTGTCGTCTCATCGTCCTTCGAAGGGTTCAGAAGGCCGGTCACCACGGAGCCGTCCTCCCGCTGCACCGTCCAGCCCATAAAGGTGCCGTTGCCGGGCTGAACTGCCGTCACCGTCACCGGGGTGTCGACGGGCACGACCGTTGTGCTGTCGAGGGTCTGTTCGCCTGCGCCGAGATCTGCCGTTGCAACAGCGTCTTCGGCGGTGACAATACAGCCGTCGGCCGGAGCAAGATAGCGGAACTCCGCGCCGTCGGTCACCTTCTTGCAGCCGATCACATAGCCTTCATTCTGGCTGATCAGGTTCAGATTTTTCTGGTAAGGAGAGTCCTCGTTGTCCGTTGTGATCTGCCGCCCCTGCGTGGGGTCCTCCACCCGGATCTTTGCCGTACCGGTAAAGCTTTTTTTGATGTTGATCTGCTGGTCTTTGCCCAGACTGATATCGTCGGTATTATTCTCAAAAGTCACAGCCTTCAGCGTGATCTCCGAATCGCCTGCATCGGTGATGCGGACACCGGTCGCGCTGTTGCGGATGGTACCGCCGTTCAGCTGTGTGTCGCCGCTCTCGCCCGAAATATCAATGGCGGTGCCGTTCGGTGCTTCCACCGTGCCGCCATTCAAGCGCAATCCGCCGCGGTTTCTGATGGTGATCTCAGAATCTGAGGTAAAGTTACCGCCGTTGATCCTCAGCTGTCCCCAGTTATTGTCAATACAGCTGGCTCCGGTGGCGGTAAATTCGCCATCCTCGACCGTGAAGCTGGCCGAACTGTTCACGACACAGCGATAGCCCTCGCCCGACTGATATGTTCCGCCGTCAATTTTAACTGTGCTCGTACTGTAAATAACATATTCATCCGATGTTGCTTTCACATCGTTCAGGTTGATGGTGCCTCCGGAATATGCCCAGAACACCGCTTTATTTGTACCTGTTCCGACGTGTTTGTAAACGCCTCCGTTGATGTCCACAATACCGCCAGTGCACGTCACGGCGTATCCGGTATCCGATTCGCCATAGGTTTCGCCATCGAAGTCATTCAGCGTAACGTGTCCGCCATAAACCATGATCAGATTTCGGAGCTTCGTTTTATATGTTCCGCCCTGAACCGTCACATCTCCGGCATAGACATCCATAAAATGATGCAGTGCTGCTGTGCAATCCACTGTGTGCCCATCGTTTTCAATCGTTACTGTTCCGGCTTTCTGGATCAGGATAAAAATGTCATTGACCCTTTTGTAAGCCACATCTCCGATAATTTTTATCGTTACAGGCTTTTGTAATTCTTCCGCATCAGTGATATTGACTGTAACCCTGCCAGTATAGTCGTCGCCCTGTATTTCATAGGTACCGCCTTTGGTAATGGTCATACCCGTTGTCGGGATCACGGTAACGGTTTCCGCCTGCCCGCTTACGCTGCTTTCAGACTCCGTACCCCCCCCCCGTTGCAAATGCACTCACCGGAAGAACAGATGTCATCATGCACGCCGCAAGCGCTGCACTGATGAGCCGTGTACCAAGTTTTTTCATGGTTCAATCCCTCTCTATTTCGTTATTTTTTCTGCCGGACGGCAGATTTACAACTAAAGTATAGCATCTCTGCCATAAAACGCAATGTGCAGCCGACACCGGATATCGGCAAAATTTTCTCCTGTTTTTCAGCAGAATGCCAAAAAACACCGGCTGTGCAGCCGTTCAGGCCTGCAAAACCGGTGCTTTCGGGGGTGGGGGTATTTTTGAAGGCACTCTGTGCCGGGTTACTTTTCCTTCCGTGCAAACACGATGCCGATGGTGCCCGGGCCGGAGTAGCCGCCGATGGTGGTGCCGATGTCGGTCTCATAGCACTCGGCAAAGCTGCCGTATTTCTTCAGGCCGGCTTTCACGGCGTCCATGCAGCCGGGCTTCGGCTGGCAGGAAGAGATGAACACCAGTCCGTCCTCGATATCGTCCCGTCCGGCCAGACGGTCGGTGATGTACTTGCCCACGCAGATGGGCAGGCTGCCGCGATACTTCTTGACCACTTTCAGCTCGCCGTCGATCACTTCCAGCGCCGGTTTGATGCCCAGCAGGTTGGCGCCGAAGGCCAGCACGCCGGAGCAACGGCCGCTTTTGGCCATGAAGTCCAGCCGGTCCAGCACAAAGCTCAGCTCCACCCGCTTTGCAAGGCTTTGCAGCCGCATCTGGATGGCGCGGGGTGTCAGGCCGTCGGCTGCCCACTTTGCCGCCCGCAGCACGAGATATCCCTGCCCGGTGCAGATGTTCTGACTGTCCACCACATAGACGTTCTCAAACTCGCCCGCCGCCAGCTTTGCATTCTGGTAGCAGGACGAAAGCTTGCTGCTGACCGAAATATGGATGACCGCGTCATATTCCTTGGCGTAATTTTCAAAGAAATCGGTGTATTCCACCAGATTGGCCGCCGCAGATTTGGGCATTTTGCCGCCTGCATTCACATAGGCGAACACATCCGCCGGGCGGACGGTGACACCGTCCAGATAGCTTTCTTCCCCCATCAGGATGTGCATGGGCATCAGAGTGATGTCCCATTTGCGCAAAAGTTCTTCGGACAGGTCGCAGGTGCTGTCCGCAGTGATCTTGATCTTCACGTTGTTTCTCCTTTTCATGAACCTTTTGCAGGCCCGCGGCCCGCACACAGAAACATTTCCCTCTTATTTTATCACAAATCGCTCAAATTTGTGAAGTATTCTTTTTTCACAAATGTAAATCTTTTATGAAGGCGCCGGGCGGCCCGGTTTTCTTGTACACATATCACAAAATCGCAAAAGGATTTATGGTTCTTTCCGAAAATTCGGTTTTACCTGTTTATTTTGTCCGCCAAAAATTATATAATAAGATGTATCCCAATCGAACGGATCGAACCGGTCTGCTCTGCGGCCGTTAATTATTTGGAGGTTGCCTTATATGTTCATGTACACCGATTACAACCAGCATCTGCTGGACAATGTAAAAAAGATCCACTTCATCGGCTGCGGCGGCAGCGG
>CAKSZM010000058.1 GCA_934525735.1 uncultured Faecalibacterium sp.
CTCTCCCGCAAGAAGCTCGCATCTCGCAAGGGCATGGAAGAGATCGCTAAGGCCGCTGAGTCCGGCGAGGTCGTCGAGGGCGACGTCACCGAGTTCAACAAGGGCGGCGTTGTGGTCAACGTCAAGGGCGTCAAGGTGTTCGTTCCCCGTTCTCAGGCTACTATGCGCCGTGATGAGGACTACACCGCTCTGGTTGGCCAGCATGTCCAGCTGGTGGTTACCGAGTGCTCCGGCCGCAAGATCGTCGGCAGCATCAACAAGGTCACCGCTGAGCAGAACAAGGCAAAGCGTGAAGAGTTCTGGGCAAACGTCGAGGTCGGCAAGACCTACACCGGCGTTGTCAAGAGCCTGACTTCTTACGGTGCATTCGTCGATATCGGCGGTGTGGACGGTCTGTGCCACATCAGTGAGCTGAGCTGGAACCGCATCAAGCATCCTTCCGAGGTTGTCTCCGTTGGCGACACCATCGAAGTGTATGTCAAGGACATCGACACAGAGAACCACAAGGTTTCTCTGGGCTACAAGAAGGCCGAGGACAACCCCTGGGAGCAGCTGAAGAACAACTACCCCATCGGCAGCACCTTCCATGCTCCGGTCGTGTCTCTGACCAAGTTCGGTGCTTTCGTCCGCATCCTGCCGGGTGTTGACGGTCTGGTCCACATCAGCGAGATCAGCAATGACCGCGTTGAGAAGGTCTCCGACGCACTGAAGGTCGGCGATATGGTCGATGTGAAGCTGCTGGATGTCGACTTCGACAAGAAGCGCATCAGCCTGTCCATGAAGGCTCTGCTGAACGACGCTGAGTAATCAGCCCGTCCGGAAGAACATCTTCTGACACAATGCGATCAACAGCCCCGTTGCCGGGATAACGGCGGCGGGGCTGTTTTTGTTAACAAAGCTATGATAAAATTTATCAAGAAGCACTGGGAAGTGCTCAGCTACCTGATCTTCGGCGTGCTGACCACTCTGCTCAATATCGTACTGTATGCCCTGTTCAACAAGCTGTTCGGCTACACTGCTGCCAACAGCTGGGGAAATGTGCTGGATAACATCCTGTGCATCCTGTTTGCCTACGCCACCAACCGGGCGTTCGTGTTCCGCAGCAAAACGCGGGGCAGGGAAATGGCAAAGGAGTTCGGTGCATTTGTCACCTGCCGTCTGGGCACACTGGTACTGGATGCCGTCATCATGATGGTGGGCGGCAACCTGCTGGCAGCGCAGGGCGCAGCCCTGATGGACGGCATGGTACAGGGGCTGCTGAACATCGTGTCTCACTGGATCGGCCCGGAGACAGCCATCCAGATGGCGACGACCTATTCGGGCACGCCTGCGGGGATCTCGGACGGCTCTGCAGCCGTTGCCATCATCGGCGGAGCGGACGGTCCGACGGCGATTTTTGTCACCAGCCGCTACAACGCGCAGACGCTGTGGGGCCTGGCGGTCAAGATCTTTTCCAATGTGATCGTGGTGGTGCTGAACTATGTGTTCAGCAAGCTCATCATCTTTAAAAAGAAAAAATAATTTTTTAGGAGGTACGGTCTTATGAAACGTGGTCTGAAAGGGTTTGCATTCCTGGTCTCCGGTCTGGTGCTGGGCATCATTGGTGCAACGGTCTCTGCAACGGCGATCGCTCTGAGCGCTGTCGGCATGGCAAAGGTTCGCCGTGCCAACAAGAATTAAGGAGGACGATAACATGACCCGCGAAGAAATTCTCTCCCATGTCGATCACACCCTGCTGAAGCCGGAGGCCACCTGGCCCCAGATCCAGACCCTGTGCGACGAAGCCATTGCCAACCGCACCGCATCCGTCTGCATCAATACCTGCTATGTCAAGCAGGCGGTGGAGTACATGGCAGGCCGCATCCCGGTGTGCTGCGTGGTGGGCTTCCCCCTGGGCGCCATGGATACCGCCAGCAAGGCCTTTGAGGCAAAGACTGCCATTGAGAACGGCGCTGCCGAGGTAGATATGGTCATCAACATCGGCCGCCTGAAGAACAAGGAGTACGATGCTGTCCGCGAGGACATCCGCGCCGTGAAGCAGGCCGTGGGCGATAAGGTGCTCAAGGTCATCATCGAGACCTGTCTGCTGACCGATGAGGAAAAGGAAAAGATGTGCGACATCGTCTGCGAGGCAGGTGCCGACTACATCAAGACCAGCACCGGCTTCTCCACCGCAGGCGCAAACCTCCACGATGTGGAGCTGATGGTCAAGGGCGTGCACGGCCGCTGCAAGGTCAAGGCTGCCGGCGGCATCTCCACCGTGGAGGATATGGAAAAGTTCCTCGCTCTGGGCGCCGATCGTTTGGGCACCTCCCGTGCCGTCAAGATCCTGAACGGCGAGCAGGCAAAAGGTTATTGATCGGTTTTCTGCATCAATTTCAGAGGAATGTCTAAAAAGAGTGATACTTATCTTGACAATCTGACGAAGGGATGCTAGAATATCAAACGTACCAACTGAATACCGACTTATCAAGAGCGGCTGAGGGGACAGGCCCTGTGAAGCCCGACAACCTGCGCAGAAGCGTAAGGTGCCAAATCCTGCGGGAAACCGGAAGATAAGAGTGCAACGCTCAGAGCTTTCGGCTCTGAGCGCTTTTATTTTTCGCGCACAAAAGCTTGAACGGAATGTTGGAGCAAGAAATACACACCCTGCTGTAAAAAAAGTTTAGGAGGCAAACAAAATGGCAAGACATCTGTTTACTTCGGAGTCCGTCACCGAGGGGCATCCCGACAAGATCTGCGACCAGATCTCCGACGCGATCCTTGACGAGATCCTGACCCACGACCCCGAGGCCCGCGTGGCCTGCGAGACCTGCGCATCCACGGGTCTGGTGCACATCATGGGCGAGATCACCACCAAGTGTTACGTCGATTTCCAGAAGATCGTGCGCGAAGTGGTGGCCGATATCGGCTACACCCGTGCAAAGTTCGGCTTTGATGCCGACACCTGCGCCGTCATCTCCAATGTGGACGGCCAGAGCCCGGATATCGCCCTCGGCACCAACGATGAGGTCGGCGGTGCGGGCGACCAGGGCATGATGTTCGGCTATGCCTGCGATGAGACCCCCGAGCTGATGCCCATGCCCATCAGCCTGGCTCACAAGCTGGCAAAGCGCCTGACCGAGGTGCGCAAGAACGGCGAGATGGACTATCTGCGTCCGGACGGCAAGAGCCAGGTCACCGTGGAATACGATGAGAACAACAAGCCCGTGCGCGTGGATGCCGTGGTTATCTCCAGCCAGCACAGCGAGACTGTCAGCATGGAAAAGCTGCGCGCCGACGTGATGGAAAAGGTCATCAAGGCCACCATCCCCGCCGAGCTGCTGGACGAGAACACCAAGTATTATATCAACCCCACCGGCCGCTTCGTCGTGGGCGGCCCGCAGGGCGATACCGGCCTGACCGGCCGTAAGATCATTGTGGATACCTACGGCGGCTACGCACGCCACGGCGGCGGCGCATTCTCCGGCAAGGATCCCAGCAAGGTGGACCGCAGCGCCGCCTATGCGACCCGCTGGGTGGCCAAGAACATCGTGGCTGCCGGCCTTGCAAAGCAGTGCGAGGTGCAGGTTGCTTACGCCATCGGCGTGGCAAAGCCTGTGTCCATCATGGTGGACACCTTCGGCACCGGCACGGTCCCCGACGAGAAGATCGAGCAGGCTGTGGAAAAGGTCTTTGACCTGACCCCCGCCGCCATCATCCGTGACCTCGACCTGCGCAAGCCCATCTACCGCAAGCTGGCTGCCTACGGCCACATGGGCCGCGAGGATCTGGGCGTGAAGTGGGAGAACACCGACCGCGTGGATGAGCTGAAGGCCGCTGTTGCCGCTCTGTAAGCGGGCAGCCCTTTGAAAAAGGACCGATAAAGCAAGTGCCGCACATTTCCCCAGAACAGGGAAGTGTGCGGCACTTGTTCGTTATTGCAGCAGGGAGAAAAGTACGGTGCCGATGTCGCCGTCTATGCAGACAGACTGCACGGCAATCTCTGCCGCATCCCCATTCGGGAAGCAGAAGACTCCGGTTGAAATGCAGCAGAAGGCAATGCTTTCCAGCGACTTGAGCAGAAACAACCGCCGTTCAGACTGATCCATAGGTCACACTCTCTTTCTCAAACAGGGCAAGCCCCGCAGGACGGATTTCCTGCGAGGCTCGCCGGGGAAACAGTTCTCAGAACTCGTAGGGAGGGTTGCCGGAGAAGTCGGCGATGACGCCGTGGGCATCCTCCAGATAGAACACCTCAAAGATGGGGTTGGCGGCCTCGCCGTACTGGCTCTTCACGATGGGGTTGGCGATGCACATTTCCTTTGCAGCCATGTTGTTTTCGAACACAGCCTTGCCGTGCAGGCGGATCCATGCGTAGGCCGGGCTGGAAACGGAGACCTCAATTTCCGGGTTTGCCTGCATATCCTTGTACACGTCTTTGGTGCTGTTGGTGCAGAACCACAGCTTGCCGCCCAGCTCGCCTGCGAACATGAAGGGGCGGCACTTAGCCTTGCCGTCGCGGCCGACGGTGGCCAGATACTGCACAGGATTGGCGTTCAGAAATTCTACGACTTTGTTCATGAGAATACCTCCGATAGGGAAAAAGTGTGTTAAAACGGTTGCGTTTTTCATTCGCTGACACTATAATAACGCTATAGAGCCGATTCGTAAAGTAAGCACAATATTGTGCAGTAGTTACCAAAAGGATACTATTGGAGGAAACGATGGAAACAGAAGCTTTGAAGGAACTGCCGGCCTGCCCGGTGGAAACCACCCTCACCCTCATCAGCGATAAATGGAAGGTGCTGATCCTGCGGGATCTGATGCCCGGGACGAAGCGCTTCGGCGAACTGCGGAAATCCATCGGGCATGTGACCCAGAAGGTGCTGACAGCCCAGCTGCGCCAGATGGAGGAAAGCGGCCTGCTGACCCGCAAGGTCTATGCCGAGGTGCCGCCTCGGGTGGAGTATACCCTCACCGAACTGGGTTACAGCCTGAAGCCTATCCTTGATGCAATGTGGACCTGGGGCGAAGAATACAAGAGCAGGCTCCAGAAACAGGAACAATAAAACCAACAAAAAACCGGCCCTCCTCCGCACAAAAACACGGAAGAGGGCCGGTTTTATTTATGAGAAAATACGGTCAGGCACAATTACAGCTGGCTCTTGTACAGCTCCGCGATCTCCTCCACGCTGGTGTCGCGGGGGTTGCCGGGGCAGCAGGCATCGGCAAAGGCAGACTCGGCCAGGAACTGGATGTCCTCTTCCTTCAGGATGCCGTGCAGGTTTGCGGGAATGCCCACGTCAGCGCTCAGCTGCTTGACGGCGGCGATGGTTGCATCAGCTGCTGCAGCGTCGTTCATCTCATCGATGCCCTTGACGCCCATGGCCTTGCCGACAGCGCGGTAACGCTCACCGGCAACGGTCTTGTTGTACTCCAGACCCACCGGCAGCAGGATGGCGCAGGCCACGCCGTGGGGAGTGTCATACAGAGCAGACAGGCCGTGTGCCATGGAGTGGACGATGCCCAGACCCACGTTGGAGAAGCCCATGCCGGCGATGTACTGGCCCAGAGCCATGCCCTCGCGGCCTTCCGGAGTGTTCTGCACGGCACCGCGCAGGTTCTCGCTGATGAGCTTGATGGCTTCCAGATGGAACATATCGGAGATGGTGCAGTGGCCCTTGGTGATGTAGCCCTCGATGGCGTGGGTCAGAGCGTCCATACCGGTGGCAGCGGTCAGGCCCTTGGGCATGGAGGACATCATATCGGGGTCAACGACAGCGATCTCGGGGATATCGTTGGTATCCACGCAGACGAACTTGCGCTTCTTCTCCACGTCGGTGATGACGTAGTTGATGGTGACCTCGGCAGCGGTACCGGCGGTGGTGGGCACTGCAATGGTGAACACGGCGTGCTTCTTGGTGGGAGCAACGCCTTCCAGAGAGCGCACATCGGCGAACTCGGGGTTGTTGATGATGATGCCGATGGCCTTTGCGGTATCCATGGAGGAGCCGCCGCCGATGGTGACGATGCAGTCTGCCTCAGCAGCCTTGAATGCGGCCACACCGTCCTGCACGTTGGCGATGGTGGGGTTGGGCTTGATCTCGCTGTAAACGCTGTAAGCAAAGTTTGCAGCATCCAGCAGGTCGGTGACCTTCTTGGTAACGCCGAACTTGATCAGGTCGGGGTCGGAGCAGACGAAAGCCTTCTTGTAGCCGCGGGCGGTCAGCTCGGGAACGATGTTCTCGATGGCACCGTGGCCGTGGTAGGAAATAGTGTTCAGAACGATACGATCAGCCATGATAGATTTCCTCCAAATCTTTTTTCTGCCGGCGTTCGGCAGCATTCTCTGTCACTCAGCATAACACATTGCCAAAAAATATACAATATGAAATTATTTGAATTTCTTGTAAATTTTTATGTTTGTGGATATTTTTCTGGATAGTTTCTCCAGTTTTGTGCAATTTTGTTGTGCGCTGACCTTTTTATTCCGGCCGAATCCTGCTATACTGGAACCACTCATAAAAACATCTGCAGGAGGTTTTACACCCATGCCGAAATACATCCTCGCCCTCGATCAGGGCACCACCAGCTCCCGGGCCATCCTGTTCGACGACAAGCAGAACATCGCTGCGGTCAGCCAGAAGGAGTTCACCCAGCTCTACCCGAAAGAGGGCTGGGTGGAGCACAACCCCATGGAGATCTGGTCCAGCCAGTATGCCGTGATGATGGAGGTCATTGCCCAGAGCAACATCCGCGCCGCTGACCTTGCCGCCATCGGCATCACCAACCAGCGCGAGACCACCATCCTGTGGGATAAGGCCACCGGAATGCCCATCTACAATGCCATCGTCTGGCAGTGCCGCCGCACCGCGCCCATCGTGGACGGACTGGTGGCGCAGGGGCTGACCGGCCATATCCGGCAGACCACCGGCCTTTTGCCGGACGCCTATTTTTCCGCCACCAAGATCCGCTGGATCCTCGACCATGTGGAGGGCGCGCAGGCGCGTGCTGAAAAGGGCGAGATCCTGTTCGGTACGGTGGACAGCTGGCTGCTGTGGAAGCTCACCGGCGGGGCAGTGCACGCCACCGATGTGACCAACGCTTCCCGCACGATGCTGTTCGATATCCACAAGCTGGACTGGGACGATACCCTGCTCAAAGCGCTGAACATTCCCCGCGCCATGCTGCCGGAAGTGCGCTCTTCCAGCGAAATTTACGGCTACACCGAGATCCAGGGCGTGAAGGTGCCCATCGCCGGCATGGCAGGCGACCAGCAGGCGGCGCTGTTCGGCCAGACCTGCTTTGACCCGGGCGATGCCAAAAACACCTACGGCACCGGCTGCTTTCTGCTGATGAACACCGGCGACACCCCCTGCGAAAGCAAAAACGGCCTTGTTACCACCATTGCCGTGGGGCTGGGCGGCAAGGTGCAGTATGCGCTGGAAGGCTCAGTGTTCGTGGGCGGTGCGGTCATCCAGTGGCTGCGGGACGAGATGCGCCTGTTCAGCGAGAGCCGCGACGCCGAATATTACGCCCAGAAGGTGCCGGACAACGGCGGCGTGTACCTGGTGCCCGCCTTCACCGGGCTGGGCGCGCCCAACTGGGATATGCATGCCCGGGGCTGCATCGTGGGCATTACCCGCGGCACCCGGCGGGAGCACATCATCCGCGCCGCGCAGGAGTCCATTGCCTATCAGGTGGCTGACCTTGTAAAGGCCATGGAAGCCGATACCGGGTTGACGCTTTCCGCCCTGAAAGCCGACGGCGGCGCCAGCCGCGACCGCTTCCTGATGCAGTTCCAGGCCGACATCATCGGCTGTCAGGTGCGCCGCCCGGTCATCCGGGAAACGACCGCTCTCGGCGCAGCCTATCTGGCCGGGCTGGCCGTGGGCATCTGGAAAAACCGGGACGAACTGCGGAGCCTGTGGAACTGTGAGATCGAATACGACCCCGCCATGGAGCCGGCCCAGAGGGAAAAGCTGCTGCATCAGTGGCACCGTGCTGTGCAGCGCAGCCTTGCCTGGGAAGAAGAATAATTTTCATCCGTTGCCATAAGCACCGATTTTGTAGGAAAAGCGAGATATACTATAGAAAAACATCGTGCAAGGAGCATCTATGTTCAACCAACCCTTTACCCTTTCGCAGGTGCGCCCTATCCGGGACGCCATGACCGTCTCCCGCCCGGCGCAGCTGGGCAGGGAAGTGCCGGTCACCTGGTTCTCGCTGGGGGCGGGAACCTCCATCACCCCGGAATCTTACGACTGCACCACCCTGTATCTGAGCGGGGAGGGCACAGGCGATTTTATTCTGGGGGAGGACGGCCGGAGTGTTCCGGTCCATCCCGGCCAGCTGCTTGCCGTTCCGTCGAAAACGCTGTGCGGAACCCGAACCGACAGCGGCATGATCTACACTGAGATCATTTTAAAAAAGGAGAACTATACCATGAACAACATCATCAAAGCAGGCCAGCCCACCGAGCTGAAGGAGCTTATCTCTTATGAGGAAGGCAGCATTGCCAACCTCGACCTCGTCCGCGCCGACAACATGAAGTTTGTGCTGATGGCCTTTGACGAGGGCACCGGCCTGACCCCGCACCGCGCACCCGGCAACGCCATCCTGACCGCTCTGGAAGGCAAGGCCATCATCGGCTATGAGGGCAAGGATTACGAGCTGAACGCAGGCGAGAGCTTCCGTTTCGACAAGAACGGCCTGCACAGTGTCACCCCGCAGGGCAAGTTCAAGATGAGCCTGCTGCTGGTTCTGGAGTAATCATGTTTACGCAAAAACCCCGCGCCGGACGGCGCGGGGCTTTTGCGTTCTCAGCACTCTTCGTACTGCTGCTTCAGGTAGTTCAGGCAGTCCACGGAGTTTTCCGGGGTAGTGTTTTCCAGCGTGGCGAAGATGTAGGGCTTTTCCTGCTTGGCAAACCGCAGGATGGTGCGGTAGTCGCCCATGCCGCCCTGCCCGGCACCAGTGGCGGCCAGCTGCCCGCCGGCGTCCTTGCGCAGGAAATCCTTGAAGTGGATCATGGCAATGTCCTTGCCCAGCAGCTCGATGGCTTCGGCAAAAACTTCCTCGCGGCGGTCCACATTTTCCATGTTCAGCAGGTTCACGGGGTCGAACAAAATCTGCAGGTTGGGGCTGCCGATCTCGTCCAGCACGGTGCGGGCGCGTTTTGCATCATACACGATGTGCTTGACCACCGGTTCGATGGCAATGGTCACGCCGTACTGTTCGGCGCAGCGCACCACCGGCTTGAAGTTCTTGATGAAGGTGGAAAGTGCGGCATCGCTGCGGCACTCGGGGCAGAACTTGTATTCGGCATTGGGCGCGCCGGTCTCGGTGCCCACCATGCCGCAGCCCAGCAGGCTGGCAAAGCGGATGTGTGCATAGTATTTTTCCTGAATGGCGTGCAGGGCGTCCCCGTCCGGGTGGGCAAGGTTGAGGTAATTGCCCAGCACGGCAATATCGATGCCGTTCTGTTCAAACAGATGCCGCAGATACAGCGCGTAGCCGGGGGTCAGTGCACCGGGCGTGCAGGGAATCTCCTTCAGGGATTTGCTCAGAGCAACATGGGCGCAGGTAAAGCCCTTCTGCCGCACCAACGGCAGCACCTGCTCAATGGGCAGCTTTTCGGCGTCGTGGAGACGCAGGCCGAATTGGATCATGGAAAAACTCCTCCTTTCCCGCACGGGGCGGGGATGTTGCTTCCATTATACAACAAACGCCCTCCTGCGGGAAGAGAAGATAAAATTTTCCCTGCTCCCTTGTGCAGCCGGGGCAAAACGGGTACAATGGAAAAAACAAACGTAAACCGGAAAGAGGTCCTTTTATGACACTGAATTTCTATACGCTGGGTGTTATTTACCTGATATATTCCTTCTTGGGCTGGGTGGGTGAGACGATCGTCGCCACCGTCAAGGGCAAGAGCTTTGCCAACCGCGGTGCGGCCGCCGGCCCGTTCTGCTTTGTCTACGGCACCACGGCGGTGCTGCTGGCGGCAGGCTATACCGACCTGCGCACCCAGCCGGTGTATCTGTTCTTTGCCTGTATGCTCAGCGCCACCATTGTGGAATGGCTGACCGCAAAGCTGTTGGAACGGCTGCACCGCCGCAAATGGTGGGACTACTCGGGCAAAAAGTTTAACCTGAACGGCTATGTCTGCCTGCAGTACTCGGTGCTGTGGGGTCTGCTGGGCGTGGTGAGTGTTCTGTGGGGCAATGACCTCATCCTGCGGCTGTGCGGGATCATCCCGTCATGGCTGCTGCGCCCGGCGGTGTGGGTGTCGCTGGCAGTGGCGGCGCTGGATCAGATCGGCTCGGCTGTGCTGGTGAACCGCTACGCTGCGCAGCACCCTGTGCTGGAACAGCTGAACCAGCGTCTGGGCGAACATTCGGACACCCTGCGCAGGCGCATCGCGGTCTACATCGAAAAGCGCATCCAGCACGCCTACCCGGCGGCAGCGCAGCCCCAGCGCAGCATGGCGGTGGAACAGGCGTTCCGCTTTGCCGACCTGCTGTGGCTGTTCGTCATCGGGGCGTTCCTCGGCGACGTGACCGAGACCATCTTCTGCCGTGTGACGGCGGGCGTCTGGATGAGCCGCTCCAGTCTGGTGTGGGGGCCGTTCAGCGTGGTGTGGGGTCTGGCGCTGGTCATGGCCACCGTGCTGCTGCGGCAGGATAAGGACAAGAGCGACAGCTATCTGTTCGTGTTCGGCACCATTATGGGCGGCGCTTACGAATACCTCTGCAGCGCCGTCACCGAGCTTTTGTTCGGCACGGTATTCTGGGACTACAGTAAGTTCAAGTTCAATCTGGGCGGACGCATCAACCTGTTGTACTGCTTTTTCTGGGGCATTGCGGCTGTGGCGTGGATGCGGCTGGGCTATCCGCTGGTGGAAAAGCTCATGAAAAAAGTCCGCAGCCATATCCGCCCGTGGATGACGGCGGTTCTGGCGGTATTCATGGCGGTGAACATGCTCACCAGTGCACTGGCGCTGGCCCGCTACGACGCCCGCACCAGCGGCGAGGCCCCCAAAAACAGCATCGATGTGCTGCTGGACGCGCACTTTGACGATGCCCGGATGGAGCGGGTCTACCCGAACGCGAAAAAAGTGGCAAAGGCTGGATGAAATTTTTGCGTTTTCCCTTGCGCTTGCGCCTGAAAAACGGTATAATACTTCACGAATAAAAGGGAGTAAGGGGCGCACGCGGACAATGCGGTGCGCTGTACTGCAGCGACATCCCGGCAGAAATGCCCGCTGCAGTGCCGGAAGCTTGAGACTTTTATTACACTTTCCCGTTTCTGGGCAGGATGTAATAGAAGTCTCTTTTTTATTGTGTTCTGCCGCAAAAAATCAAAAGGAGAAGAACTATGCTCATTCCAGTCTTATTGTTCATCGTTGGTCTGCTGTGCCTGATCAAAGGCGGCGACTGGTTCGTGGACGGTGCTACGGGCATTGCCCGCCGCTTCCATGTGCCGGAGCTGCTCATCGGCGCAACGGTGGTGTCCATCGGCACCACCCTGCCGGAGGTCATGGTCTCCACTACCTCGGCCCTCACCGGCCACGGTGAAATTGCCTATGGCAACGCCATCGGTTCGGTCATCTGTAACTCCGCTCTCATCGCAGCCATCCCCATCATCGTCAAGCCGGGCAAGGCTGATCCCAAGAGCCTGCGTACCCCGGTGCTGTTCTTCTTTGTGGCGGCGGCCTTCTATGCCGGTGTAGCCTACACCACCGGCTATTTCTCCCGCCCGGTGGGCCTTGTGCTGCTGGCAATGTTCGTAGCCTACATCGTCTGCAACATTCTGGCCATGAAGAACGCCCCCGCCCCGGAAGAAGAGGAAGAACCCGCTGAGAATGCTTCCCTTGCCAAAGAGCTGGGCCTGCTGGCCGTGGGCGCGGTGCTCATTGCGGTGGGCGCAGACCTGCTGGTGGACAACGGTACCCTGATCGCACAGGCTCTGGGCGTGCCGGAGTCGGTCATTGCGCTGACCTTTGTGGCACTGGGCACCTCGCTGCCGGAGCTGGTCACGGCCATCACCTCGCTGGCCAAGGGCCACGGGGCGCTGTCGCTGGGCAATGTCAT
>CAKSZM010000059.1 GCA_934525735.1 uncultured Faecalibacterium sp.
ACTCGCGGTACATTTTCTGTACCATCTGCTGCTGCTTGGACAGAGTAAAATCCATCGCTATATCCTCCTAACGGGTCATTTTTCATTTACCGGGATACCCCGGTTCAAACAAATTCCTCCCGGCCGCTTTCCCACAGCCGGGAGAAACGTTTATCAGAATTTACAGCTGATCGACAGGGGTCTTGGTGCGGTCTGCGTTGTAAACGTAGAAGCCCTTGCCGGTCTTGCAGCCCAGGTTGCCGCCGCGAACCATCTTACGGATCAGCGGGCATGCACGGTACTTGCTGTCGCCGGTTTCCTTGTACAGCACGTCCATGATGGCCAGGCAGATGTCCAGACCAACAAAGTCGCCCAGTTCCAGGGGTCCCATGGGGTGGTTGGCACCCAGCTTCATGGCAGTGTCGATGCCCTGAATGTCGGAGACGCCTTCCATCTTGATAAAAGCAGCTTCGTTGATCATGGGGATCAGGATGCGGTTGACGACGAAGCCTGCAGCCTCGTTGACCTGCACCGGCTGCTTACCGATGGCAACGGAGATTTCCTTGATCTTCTCAACGGTCTCGGCAGGGGTGTTGCAGCCTGCGATGACCTCGATCAGCTTCATGCGGTCTGCGGGGTTGAAGAAGTGCATACCGACCACAGGGCGCTTGACGTTCTTGCCGATCTCGGTGATGGACAGAGAAGAAGTGTTGGAAGCGAAGATGCACTCGGGCTTGCAGATGGCATCCAGCTCGCCGAAGGTAGTCTGCTTGACCTTCATATCCTCGAAAGCAGCCTCGACGATCAGGTCGCAGTCTGCGCACAGATCTTCCTTCAGGCCCGGGGTGATGGCTGCGACGATCGCGTCAGCCTTCTCCTGAGTCATCTTTCCCTTAGCGACCAGCTTCTCATAGCCCTTCTTGATCTTTGCCAGACCATTCTCGGCCCACTCCTGCTTGATGTCGCACAGAGCAACGGTGTTGCCCTCAACCTGTGCAAATGCCTTTGCGATGCCCTGGCCCATGGTGCCAGCGCCGATAACACCGATCTTCATAGGATATCTCTCCTTTAAATATCAAAAATTATGTAGTGGATTAGTTGTTGGTGAACACTGCCTTGGGCTTCGGTTTCTCGCGGCTCAGGAAGCAGCTCATGCCCTCCACCTGGTCGTGGGTCTCGAAGCAGTCGCCAAACAGCTTCTCTTCGACCTCAACAGCCTTCTCGATGGGCAGGCTGATGCCGTCGTTGATAGCCTTCTTGCAGTTGCGCACTGCAATGGGGGCGTTCTTGGCGATCTTATTGGCCAGCTTCAGCACGTTCTCCATCAGTTCAGCCTGCGGATACACAGCGTTGACCAGACCAATGCGGTAAGCCTCGTCGGCCTTGATGTTCAGAGCAGAGTAGACCAGCTGCTTTGCCATGCCCATGCCGACCAGACGTGCCAGACGCTGAGTGCCGCCGAAGCCCGGGGTGATGCCCAGACCGACTTCCGGCTGACCGAACACAGCGTTGTCAGAGCAGATGCGGATGTCGCAGCTCATAGCCAGCTCGTTGCCACCGCCCAGTGCAAAGCCGTTGACGGCTGCGATAACGGGGATGGGGAAGCTCTCGATCATCAGGAACACATCATTGCCCAGCTTGCCGAAGGCCTCACCTTCTGCCTTGGTCATGGTGCTCATGGAACCGATATCTGCGCCTGCGACGAAGCTCTTATCGCCTTCGCCAGTCAGAACGATGCAGCGGATGGTATTCTGATCGACTGCTTCAAAAGCAGCCTTCAGGTCAGCCAGCACCTCAGGGTTCAGGGCGTTCAGTGCCTTGGGACGGTCGATGGTGATGATCTCAACAGCGCCCTGCACCTCGGTTTTTACAAATGCCATTGTGAAAACCTCCAATTTATCTTATCATTTTTCCAAAACAGCCCCCGGACACAGGGCAGGGTCTCCGGTCCCTCCCCTGCTCCGGGTCTGTCGTTCAATCAGGATTCAACGGAGATGAACTTTAGTCCATCTCGACGATGGTAGCGCAGCCCATGCCGCCGCCGATGCACAGGGTAGCCAGACCCTTGTGAGCACCGCGGTGCTTCATAGCGTACAGCAGAGTGACCAGGATACGAGCGCCGGAAGCGCCGACCGGGTGGCCCAGAGCAATTGCGCCGCCGTTGACGTTCAGCTTTTCCTTATCGAAGCCCAGAGCCTCGCCGACTGCGATGGACTGTGCTGCGAATGCCTCGTTGGCCTCGACCAGATCCATATCGGCAACAGTCATGCCGGTCTTGGCCATGACCTTCTTGGTAGCGGCGATGGGGCCCAGACCCATGACTTCCGGCTCAACGCCTGCCAGAGCACCAGCGACCCAGGTAGCCAGAGGCTTCACGCCCAGCTCCTTGGCCTTCTCTTCACTCATGATGACCAGAGCAGCAGCGCCGTCGTTGATAGCGGAAGAGTTTGCAGCGGTGACGATGCCGTCCTTGGTGAAGGCGGGCTTCAGCTTTGCCAGCACTTCGGGAGCGCTCAGACGGGGGCCTTCATCGGTATCGAACACGGTGTCGCCCTTCTTGCCCTTGATGACGACAGGAACGATCTCGTCCTTGAATGCGCCGTCCTTGATGGCCTTGTCGGCCTTCAGCTGGCTCTCATATGCAAACTGATCCAGCATCTCACGGGTGATGGGGCTGTAGCCGTACTTCTTCTGGTAGGTCTCGTTGGTGCAGACGTTCTCAGCGGTCATGCCCATGTGCTTGTTGAAGCCGCATGCATCCCACAGAGCATCGTTGACCATGGTATCGACCAGCTCGCTCTTGCCCATGGGAGAGCCCATGCGGTAGCCGTAACGAGCCTTCATCATTGCAAACGGAGCCATGTCCATGTTCTCCATGCCGCCTGCAACCACGATGTCGGCATCGCCGGCCTCGATCATCTGAGCAGCCATGTTCACACAGTTCAGACCGGAACCGCACACCACGTTGACGGTGACAGCCGGGGTCTCGATGGGCAGGCCGGCCTTCAGGGCAGCCTGACGGGCGACGTTCTGGCCCAGACCAGCCTGAATGACACAGCCCATGTAAACATGATCGACCAGCTCGGGAGCGACGTTTGCACGGTTCAGAGCTTCCTTGATGACGATGGAGCCCAGCTCAGCTGCGGGAACGTTTGCCAGAGTGCCGCCGAACTTACCGATAGCGGTACGGCATGCAGATGCGATAACGATCTTTTTCATGTGAATAGCCTCCTGAATTGTGTATGTGTTTCTTTGCGTAAGCCTTGTTTATCAAAACGCCCTGCGGGCATTTCTGCAAATTACTGGCCGGAGTTTTTCTCCTGCCGGAGCAGCGCATACTTTTCGTTGACTGCCTTTTCCACATTGGGCGTCACGAACTTGCTGATGTCGCTGCCGTAGTAGGCTGCCTCTTTTACAATGGTGGAAGAGAGGTAGCTCCACTTGATGCTTGTTGCCAGGAACATGGTCTCGATGCCCGGCATCAGTGCGTGATTGGTCTGGGCCAGCTGGATCTCGTTTTCGAAATCAGTGACTGCCCGCAGCCCCCGCACCATTACGGATGCGTGCTTCTTTTTGGCGAACTCCACGGTCAGCCCATCGAAGCTCTCCACGGAAACGTTCGGGATGCCTTTGCAGCACTCCTTCAGCAGTTCCACGCGTTCCTCCACGGTGAAGAGGGGGTTCTTTGCGCTGTTGATCAGCACCGCCACGGTCAGGTGGTCGTTGATCTTTGCCGCACGCTTGATGATGTCGAGATGCCCTTTTGTGACCGGATCGAACGACCCGGGATAAACTGCAGTTGCCATGGTTGGCGTCCTCCTTGTGCGCTGTGAAAAGCGCGTTTTGGTTCTGCCATGATAGCACTTTCCAGTTCGGGATGCAAGGTGCTGTACTCTGTGGTGCGATTTATCGTTAAATTTTAGACAATCAATGCTGCACTGCTCGGCAGCTCCTTGCTACGCTATAAGTAAACCACATCGTCAAAATTTTATCAAGACTTTTTTCCAAAAAATCTGTTTTAGTCGTACCAAACAATCCTCCAGAATCTCCACGAATTTTGTCCATATTGCCAGTTGGTCAGATTTTTCGCGGGAAACTATTGATTCTGTACATTGTTAATGTTATAACTAAGTTGTGCAGGTGTGCCGTTCGTTTCCCCGCTCTGCCCTCTGTCTGTCAGGATAGCAGACAGAGGTGTGCGGCAGATGTCAGAATGGAAAAATATCGGTAAACACCCTGCAAAGATTTGTCCGCGCAGGAAGGGTAAATAATAAATTTACAATTCCTTTATATCATTATACGAGAGGATGGTTTATAATGGATTTTACGGAACTGTATGCTCAGAAAAAAATGACTGCTGCGCAGGCTGCCGCTCTGGTCAAAAGCGGTGACTGGGTGGACTACGGCTGGGCTGTGAACACCCCCGTGGCGGTGGACGCCGAGATCGCAAAGCGCCTGCCCGAACTGGAGAATGTCAACTTCCGCGGCGGCATCCTGATGTGGGTGCCCGAGATCTTCCAGATCCCGGACCCCGCTGCCCACATGACCTGGAACAGCTGGCACATGGGCGGCATCGAGCGCAAGGCCATTGCGCAGGGCTTCTCCTTCTACTGCCCCATCCGTTATTCCGAACTGCCCCGCTACTACCGTGAGAGCAGCGATCCGCTGGACGTGGCAGTGTTCCAGGTGACCCCGATGGACGAGCACGGCTACTTCAACTTCGGTCCCAGCGCTTCGCATCTGGGTGCCGTATGCGAAAAGGCCAAGAAGATCATCGTCGAGGTCAACAAGAACATGCCCCGCTGCCTCGGCGGCATGGAGAACTGCGTGCACATCTCGCAGGTGACCGGCATCGTGGAGGGCGACAACCCGCCCATCGGCCAGATGGCTGCCCCCGGCGCCGCCACCGAAGTGGATCTGAAGGTGGCCAACCTCATCGTTCCGCAGATTCCCAACGGCGCCTGCCTGCAGCTGGGCATCGGCGGCATGCCCAACGCCATCGGCGGCCTGATCGCACAGAGCGACCTGAAGGATCTGGGCGTGCACACCGAAATGTATGTGGACGCCTTTGTGGATATCGCAAAGGCCGGCAAGATCACCGGTGCCCGCAAGCAGTTGGACAAGGGCCGTCAGGTCTACGCCTTCGGTGCCGGCACCCAGAAGATGTACGACTACCTGAACGACAACCCTGAGTGCATGTCTGCCCCGGTGGACTACACCAACGATATCCGCAGCATCTCCGCACTGGACAATTTCATCTCCATCAACAACGCGGTGGATATCGACCTGTTCGGTCAGGTGAACGCTGAGAGCGCCGGCATTAAGCAGATTTCCGGTGCAGGCGGCCAGCTGGACTTTGTTCTGGGCGCATACCTTTCCAACGGCGGCAAGAGCTTTATCTGCCTGTCCTCTACCTTTATGAACAAAAAGACCGGCAAGGTGGAAAGCCGCATCCGTCCCACGCTGGAAAACGGCAGCATCGTCACCGATACCCGTGCCAACATCCACTATCTGTGCACCGAGTACGGCTGCGTGAACCTGAAGGGCCTGAGCGCATGGCAGAAAGCCGAAGCTCTGATCAGCGTGGCGCATCCTGACTTCCGCGAAGAGCTGATCCAGGAAGCTGAAAAACTGCACATCTGGCGCAGGAGCAACAAAATCTGATAAACGCCGCGGGGATTCCTGCTGCCCGCGGCAGGAACGGAGTCTATCATGATGGACAAAAAACCGCACATCAAACCCTATCTCTACGGGATGCTGGCAGGATCCGGCGCGATCGCCCTGAGCATCATCTTCTTCTTTCTGATCTACCGCTTCGACGGTTTCGGCAGCGCCATCTCCACCCTGACCGGCATCCTGATGCCATTCATCTACGGTGCGGTGATCGCCTATCTGCTCAAGCCGGTGTGCAATACCATCGAGAACTTTCTGCGGCGGTTCATTCCGGAGCGGATGAAGAGCCTGATCAGCGCGTTGTCTATCGCGCTGACCATCCTGCTGGGGCTGCTGATCATCTATGCTCTGTGCATGATGATCATCCCGCAGCTGATCACCAGCGTGACCTCGCTGTACTACACCGCCCAGCGCAACATCGCGCGGTTCGTGCAGTGGGCAAACCACGTGGAGTTCATCGAGAGCAACCAGCAGATCATGGACCTGCTGAACAATGCTTACGATACCCTCAACACCAGCGTGGACAATCTGGTCAAAACCAAGCTCCTGCCCTCAATGCAGAACATCCTCAGCGGCGCCGCCATCGGTGTGCTGAGCGTTGTCACCTGGGCCAAGAATCTGGTCATCGGCATCATCGTTGCCGTCTACATGCTGGCCAGCCGCAAGCGGTTCGTACAGCAGGCCAAGCTGGTTCTCTACAGTGTGTTCAAGCCCGTGTGGGCCGGCCGCATCATTGAAGAGATCCAGTATGCCGACAAGATGTTCGGCGGCTTCATCAACGGCAAGATCATGGATTCTGCCATCATCGGCGTGCTGTGCTACATCGGCTGCCTGATCTTCAAGTTCCCCAGTGCGCTGCTGGTATCGGTGATCATCGGCGTGACCAACGTCATCCCCTTCTTCGGGCCGTTCATCGGTGCCATCCCGGCCACGCTGCTCATCCTCATCCAGAACCCCATCAAAGCGCTGTGGTTCGTCCTGTTCGTGCTGGTGCTGCAGCAGCTGGACGGCAATATCATCGGACCCAAGATCCTGGGCAATACCACCGGTCTTTCCAGCTTCTGGGTGCTGTTCGCCATCCTTCTGTTCGGCGGCCTGTGGGGCTTTGTGGGCATGATCGTGGGTGTGCCGCTGTTTGCGGTCATCTACGACGTCATCAAGAAGCTGGTCATCCACGGGCTGAAGCGTCACGAAGAGCTTGAGCTTCTCTCCGCCTACCACGACCGCTTCGGCGATCCGGAGGACGACGTCCCGGTGCAGCAGCCCGCTGCACCGCAGCCGCCGGCGGAAAACCAGTAAACATCATCTTCCCTGCCCCGCACCGGGATTCCCGGCGCGGGGCTTTTTGCTGCATGAACGATTTAAAACGGCCTCCGCTGCTGCCGGGCTTACATCCGTCGCGCAGCGGCATTCTTTTCAGGAAGCACAAAGCCCCTGTATCCTTTCGGGATGCAGGGGCTTTGCTCTATCATGATGTCTGCCGTTGATTACTTTTCAGTGGGCTGCGCAGGCTTCCAGTCCTTGTAGTTCTCATAGCGGCTTTCCCGGATCTTGGTGTGAGACCAGATCTCGTCTGCCGTGGGCTGCCAGTTGGCGGCGTAGCTCTTACACTTCTCGCACAGGTGCTCCACGCTCTCCGGCGACTGCAGGTCGGTGCTGTGGGCACCGGTCTCGTGCACCATCTGCTGCAGCAGCTCAGGGTTCTCCAGCATCGGGCAGGGACGCAGGTGGTTCTTGTTGAAGGGCTGGCCGTTGTGGTAAGCCATGAACAGCGGGCTGTGCAGGATCTCAAGAATGGACTGATCATGGATGTTGGCGTTGGAGTAGTGGATGAACACGCAGGGTTCTGCATCGCCGGCCGAGTTGATGTGGAAGTAGTTGCGGCCGCCGGCAATGCAGCCGCCCACAAACTCACCGTCGTTCTGGAAGTCCATGGGGTAGAACGGGATATCGCACTCGGAAGAGCGCAGATAACGGATGCGCTGGATCATGTACTTGCGCTGCTCCGGGGTGGGCATCAGCTCCGGGGCGGCCTCGTTGCCCACCGGCATGTAGTGGAAGTAGAAGCCGAAGTGTGCACCCTTGTCGCACAGGAAACGCATGAACTCGTCGCTGGTAACGGCTTCGATGTTCTGGCTGGTGTAGCAGATGGAGGTGCCGAACAGGATGCCGTGCGCCTTGAGCAGATCCATAGCGTGCAGCACAGCGGCATAGTGGCCCTCGCCGCGGCGGGCATCGTTGGTCTCCGGGGTGCCCTCAATGGACAGCATAAAGGCAATGTTGCCCAGCCGCACCACTTCCTCGCAGAAGGGCTCGTCGATCAGGGTGGAGTTGGTGTAGATGGCAAACTGCACATCGTTGTGCTTCTCGGCCAGCTTCAGGATATCCTTCTTGCGCACCAGCGGTTCGCCGCCGGTCAGCATATACAGGTAAACGCCAAGTTCCTTGCCCTCGGTGATGATCTTGTCCATATCCTCAAAGCTGAGGTTGTTCTTGTGGCCGTACTCGCCGGCCCAGCAGCCCACGCAGTGCATGTTGCAGGCGGAGGTGGGGTCGAACAGGATCAGCCAGGGAATGTTGCACTGGTACTTTACGCGGTTCTCGCGGATCATCTTGGTGCCGCGGAAGAAAGCTTCGTAGCCCAGATTCAGCGTCGTGGTGCGGGCCACGTTGTGGTCCAGCTGGTCCAGTGCGCAGTTGATGAGCCGCGACCATTTGCTGGAAGGATCGGTCAGGGTCTTTTTGGCGTGCTCATAGGTCTCGTCGCTGAATGCACCGCCGTAGAACTGTTTGGACAGATCCACCAGCTGGCTAATGGTCTTTTCGGGGTCTTTATCTGCACGGGAAAGTACCACGTCCACCATCTTGCCGACGGCAGCACGCTGCATTTTATGCGTCAGGTTTTCCATTGAGTTGTTCATATCTTTTTCCTCCAAACGATTTTTCGGAAATTCTCTTTTATCTGATTCATACTGTACCATTTTGGCAGATTTTATGCCATAATCAGAAAAAGCGCCGTGATAGAAAACCCATCACGGCGCGGATTATGATAAAATTTTAAAAATGACCGCAGGTCAGTTATCCTCTTCCAGATGCATCTTATTGCTGCTGAAGCGGCACAGTGCCCGGCGCAGGTCCCCATGGATCATCGTTCCCAGACGTTCGGCCATCACTGCCGGATCCGTTTTCATATCCTTGCGGATCCATTCCAGCGTCATGCCCACCAGTGCATACTTGTAGAAATCCACGATGAACTGCTTATCAGCATCCTGCACCGTGATGTCCCTGCATTCACGGTCGGCAAACTCCTTGAGCAGCGGGTCCAGCAGCTTATAAAGGTACTGTTCCACCTGTTCCCTGCCCACCGAGCGGTAAACGTTCAGCACAAGGGCCTTGTTTTCCTGGATACGCTGCAGGATATCCAGATACGCCTCGTTCCATGTATCGAAGGTCTGACGGCCTTCCAGCACCTTGGCGGCATCCTCTACGAGGATCCAGTCCACCAGATCGTAAATATCCTTGAAGTGATAATAGAAGGTCATGCGGTTGACGCCGCAGTCCTCGGTGATATCGTTGATCGTGATCTTATTGAGGGGCTTTTCCAGCAGCAGCTTCTTCAGCGACGCTTCCAGCGCCCGTTTAGTTGTCTGTGACACAAAAACCATCCTTTCCCGGCAGAGGCGTTCCCTGCCGCATGCGGCCAGATCCTTCCGAGCCGCATCTTATACATTATAATACCGCAAAATGCGGTTTCATTTCAAGCACGGAATTTGTTATTTTTATGAAGAATAGGTGAATGGCATAAAATATACGCCAGTGCACCGTGAGCTTTCTCTTCGGACACGAAAAACGGGTTGCGGCTCCCAGCGTTTGCGGCGGCTCATAAATGAGCCTTGCATCCTGCTGGCCACTGCCCCAACAGCAACTCCTTGCTTCTGCCACTGGCAGCAGTCGTTGCTGTTGCAGGCCATTCCATCGCCCGCCCTATTGCCGCTCCGCGACAACAGGGTCCCACCCCAGCGGACGGTCCTTAGAGAAACTCCCAGTGCACTCTCTTTACGGTAAAAAAGCAGCAAAGCCCCTTGATTTTATCTGCGCAGTTGCTTAGAATGGGTGCAGGCGGCCTATATGGATGCGCCGCCGTTTTAGGGAGGGTATAACTATGATGGATACCATTGGTTTTCTGGGCTGCGGCAACATGGGCGGAGCCATCGCCCGTGCCGTGTGCAAAGCCGTTGACCCCAAAAAAGTTTTTCTTGCAAACCGCACTGCTGCCAAGGCGCAGGCTCTGGCCAAGGAGCTGGGCTGCAAGACAGCCACCAACGCCGAAGTGGCCGGTGACTGTGAACTGATCTTTCTGGCTGTGAAGCCCCAGATGATGGAAGCACTTCTCGAGCCTCTCAAGTTCATTCTGGACGAGCGCCCGGGCCGCTTCGTGCTGTGCAGCATGGCGGCCGGCCTTTCCATTGCACGGATCCAGGAGATGGCAGGCGAGGACTTTCCTGTCATCCGCATCATGCCCAACACCCCGGCTTCTGTGGGCGAAGGCATGATCCAGTACTGCTCCAGCAATGTCACTGCCGAAGAAGAGGAAGCATTCCTGAAGATCATGGCTCCCGCCGGCCGGCTGGACGCTGTGCCGGAAAGCCTCATCGATGCCGCCAGCTGCGTTTCCGGCTGCGGCCCGGCATGGGTGTACCAGTTCATCGAAGCACTGGCCGACGGCGGCGTAGCCTGCGGTCTGCCCCGCGCCAAA
Source organism: uncultured Faecalibacterium sp. (assembly GCA_934525735.1). Taxonomy (GTDB): domain Bacteria; phylum Bacillota; class Clostridia; order Oscillospirales; family Ruminococcaceae; genus Faecalibacterium. The sequence goes on from CAKSZM010000059.1 coordinate 10,409, forward strand.
GCGCAGGAATACGCCGCACAGATGGTTCTGGGCAGCGCAAAGCTGGTGCTGGAAAGCGGCAAGCACCCCGGTGAGCTGAAGGACGCCGTGTGCAGCCCCGGCGGCAGCACCATTCAGGGCGTGCGTGTGCTGGAAGAGCGCGGTCTGCGCGGCGCAGTGACGGACGCCGTGATCGCCTCGTACAATAAGACCAAAGAGATGGGAAAGGGTTAAGGGATCATGCGCATTGTTGTGAAAGTAGGCACCTCCACGCTGGCTTATGCCACCGGGCGGCTGAACATCCGTCATACGGAGCAGCTGGTCAAGGTGCTGAGCGACCTGAAAAACGAAGGCCACGAGGTCATTCTGGTGTCCTCCGGCGCTATCGGCATGGGCGTAGGCAAGCTCTCGCTGCCCGCTCGCCCGAAGGACACCCCCACCAAACAGGCCTGCGCAGCCGTGGGCCAGTGCGAACTGATGTACACCTACGATCGGCTGTTCAATGCCTACAATCACACCGTTGCGCAGATCCTGCTCACCGGCGTGGATGTGGAGCACACCGAGCGCCGGGTGAACTTCCAGACCACCCTGTCCCGTTTGCTCGAACTGGGCGCGCTGCCCATCATCAACGAGAACGACACTGTTGCCACCGATGAGATCACCTCCATCGGCGACAACGACACTCTGGCTGCTATCGTGGCCTGCTGTGCAAAGGCCGATCTTCTGGTGCTGCTGAGCGACATCGACGGCCTGTATACCGCCAACCCCCACACTCACCCGGATGCCCGGCTCATCCCTCTGGTGGAGGAGATCACCCCCGAGGTGATGGCGCTGGCAGACGGAGCCGGTTCGGCTCTGGGCACCGGCGGCATGACCACTAAGCTGCGTGCCGCCCGCATGGTAACGGCCAGCGGCGCAGACATGGTCATCGCCAACGGCGCGCACCCGGAGCTGCTGTACGACATCGCCGCCGGTGTCCCCGCCGGCACCCGCTTTGCAGGCCATAAGGAGGGCTGAACATGACGACACAGGAAATTCTGGAAGCCGCCCGTGCTTCCAAAACAGCAGTGGCGCTGGCCGGCAGCGAGACCCGCAGAAAGGCTCTGCTTGCCATGGCCGACCGGCTGTGCCTGCCGGAAAATATGGAGGCCATTCTGGCCGCCAACGCTGAGGATATGGCCGCAGCCAAAGGGCACATCAGCGAGGTGATGCTGGACCGTCTTGCCCTGACCGAGGAACGCATCGATGCCATGGGCCGGGGCATTCTGGAAGTAGCCGCCCTGCCCGATCCGGTGGGGCGGGTGCTCCGGCGAGTGGAGCGCCCTAACGGGCTGGTGATCGAAAAGACCTCCGTGCCCATGGGCGTCATTGCCATCATCTACGAGAGCCGTCCCAATGTAACCAGCGATGCCGCCGCCCTTGCCGTCAAAAGCGGCAATGCCTGCATCCTGCGCTGCGGCAAAGAAGCATGGCGCAGCGCAAATGCCATCGTGAACGCCCTGCGGCAAGGTCTGCAGGAAGCCGACCTGCCTGAGAATGCAGTGTGCCTGATCGAGGACACCACCCACGCTTCCGCCAACGCCCTGATGACCGCCGTGGGCTATGTGGACCTGCTGATCCC
>CAKSZM010000060.1 GCA_934525735.1 uncultured Faecalibacterium sp.
CAATCCACGGCGCTGATCTTGTCCGGGCCAAGATAGCCCTTCTCAGAGCCGAACTCCTTGATAACGAGGTAGAGGGTATTGCTCTCCACCATCCGCTTGATGATGTTGTCAAAGTCGAACTTTGCCAGCACGTCCTGTGCGTTGGCAGAGAAGCCGGACAGGTAATCCCGGAAGTTGGACTCAATGTTGTCCGGGTCTGCCAGTAGGGTCTCGAAGGTGAACCGGCTGGTGTTATAGAACTGGTAGCCGGAGGCTTTCTGCAAAAAGCCGTCGATGACCTGTAGCTTTTTCACCTTATCGTAGGTGTCCAGCACTGCCTGATGGGTGGGCAGCAGGCAGTCATGGAACCGCTTTACCACGGTCATGGGCAGAATGACCAGACCGTACTCGTGGGGCTTGAACGGCCCCCGCAGCATATCGGCCACGTTCCAGATCATGGCGGCTTTTTCAGCAATATTGGCACCTACGGCGGTGATCTTATCGTTTGGCATACGTTGCTCCTTATTTTTTGTGATGGGTGGACATCCTGATTTTACAACAATGGGTGTCCGATAAATTGGATGGAAGGTTGCTTTTCCTGAAGAATGATCCTTGCGTCTATTGTACCACGGATTTTGTAGAATGACTATATTTTGCCAAAAAGAAATGCCCGCCTGAAAACCAGACGGACATACTGTAAATCATATCATCTGAAAATGCCGCAATGCCTCTACGATCGCATCCTCTTTCTCCTTCGGACACTGGGGCTGCTTCGTATTTTCGGACTTCGCCTTATGGTGGTTCTCTCGTACCTCCAGACCGCATTTCTGCTTGACCTGCGAGATATACAGGGAAGATACCTTCAGTCCAGTTTGTTCCAACACGCGGGCTTTGATTTCAGAATAAGTCGCACCCTTTTGCAATCCTGAAGTGTCTATGCCCTCCAAGGAGAACTCTACACGGACTTTTTTGGAGTCGATCTCACCCTTGGAAAGTGCAATGACACATTCCACATGCTTCGTCCTCGGGAACAGATCCACCGGCTGCACCTTTTCGGCGTGATACCCGTTCTGCTCCAGCCAGGCCGCGTCTCTGGCGGCGGTGGCGGGGTTGCAGCTGACATAAACCACCCGGCGGGGGGCCATGCGTACCACGGCGGAGAGGGTGGCCTCGTCGCAGCCCTTGCGGGGCGGGTCCAGCATCACCACGTCCGGGTGCAGCCCCTCGGCGGCAAGCCGGGCGGCCGCCTGTCCGGCGTCGGCGCAGAAAAAGCGGCTCTTTGCGGCCACAGCATCCCCCATGCGGGCGGCATTGGCCTTGGCACTTTCGATGGCTTCGGGCACGATCTCCACACCCACCAGCTCCCGGCAATGCTCCGCCATGGACAGGCCGATGGTGCCCATGCCGCAGTAGAGATCCAGCAGCGTGTCGTCCGGGGTGAGCCGGGCGTAGTCTGCGGCAACGCCGTACAGCCGCTCGGCGGCGGCTGTGTTGACCTGATAGAACGAAAGCGGCCCCAGCTGCACCGGCACGCCGCACAGGGTGTCCTCAATAAAGCCCGGGCCGTACAGGGTGCGGGTCTCGGCGCCGAGGATGACGTTGGTGTTTTTGCTGTTGACGTTGAGCAGGATGGTTGCAATGCCTGCAAACTGCTCCCGAAGCCGGGCGCACAGCTCTTCGGCGTGGGGGAGCTTCGGGCAGGTGCAGACCAGGCACACCATGATCTGTCCGCTGTGGTAGCCCCGCCGCAGGAAAATGTGCCGCACCAGCCCCTTGCCGGAAGTTTCGTCGTAAGGCTGGATGCCCTTTTCGGCAAAGAAGGCGCACAGCGCGTTGCCGATGTCGTTCAGCACGCCGGGCTGCAGGCGGCAGTCCGGGCAGGGAACGATACGGTGGGTGCGGCCTGCGTAGAAACCGATGCAGGGCTTTCCGTTTTTGTTCAACCCCACCGGGAATTGAACCTTGTTGCGGTAGCGGTCGGTTTCCGGCGAGGGCAGAATGGGCAGCACCGGCACTTCCAGCCCGCCGATGCGCGCAAAGGCATCGGCCACGTTCTCCTGCTTGGCGCGCAGCTCGGCTTCATAGCTCAGGTGGCGCAGGCTGCAGCCGCCGCAGGGGCCGGCCACGGTGCAGTCCGCCGGGATGCGGTCGGGCGAGGGGGCAAGCACCTCGTCCAGAATGCCGAAGGCGTAGCGCTTGCAGTCCTTGACGATGCGCACCCGGGCTTCGTCGCCGGGGGCAGCGCCTGGAATGAACACCGCTTCACCGTCCGGGCTGTGGGCCACGCCGCTGCCGTCGCTGGACAGCCGCTCGATACGCAGGGTGAGGAGTTGGTTCTTCTGTAGGGGCATGGGAAATCTCCTTTACGGGTGAGCTTCGGGTGCGGGTGCAGCGGATGAGTCGGCCTGAGAGGCGAAATACTTGCTCGGCGGCACGCCCTTGGCGCGCTTGAACACCCGCGAGAAATAGAACTGATCGAAGAAGCCCACCGACACGGCCACCTCGGCAATGGAAAGGTTGCCCGCCCGCAGCAGCTTGCAGGCTTCGTTGATGCGGTATTCGGTGAGATAGTCGATGGGGCTTTTGCCCACGTTAAGCATGAACACCCGGTACAGGTGGCTGCGGGAAACACCCACGCTCTTTGCCACATCATCGATGGAAATATCGTGGGAGTAGTTGAACTGGATGTACTTGATGGCGTTGAGCACATACTGGCTGGAGGAGGAAGTCGTGTGGGGCTTGCCGACGCTGGTCTCCTTCATCAATGCTGCGATGAACAGATACAGATAGCCCACCATGGCGGCTTCGTCCTGCGGCTGCAGCCCGCGGGAGGAGTAGATGTTGGCCAGCGCGGTGCGCATGGCTTCGGGGTCCTGTGCGCGGTGGACGGGGGAGTCGTCGGCAAAGGGGAGCTGGGCGGACAGCTTATGAGCGCAGGCTCCGTTGAAGCCCACCCAGCTGTACTCCCACGGCTGCTGTTCGTCGGCAGTGTAGCGGATAAGCTGATTGGGCCGCGCAAAGAACAGATCGCCCGCGCTGACCTCCCAGGTGCGGCCGCCTACCTCGAACACGCCCTTGCCGGACAGTACAAGGTGGATGAGGTAGTGGTCGCGGATGCCGGGGCCCCAGGTCTGGCCGGGGGCGCACCGCTCGATGCCGCAGTTGAAGATGGACAGCTCGATGTTATTGGTGTAGTTCTGCTTGAAGGATTGCTTATAAACGTCTGGCATAGATGTTTTTCCTCCGTTGTGTCACATTCTGCACCCAGTATACCACAGAATGCCCCGCAAATTCAACAAAAGTACATCTTATTCTTTGAGCCGGACGCCAAAATTCGCGTGATTTTTACGATAGAAATTGCAAAAAGCATACGGATGGATTACAATAGGCATAACAAACCGACAAAATACCGCGGCAGGATTTCGAGGAGGGATCGGGATGGCGACCAGTGCATTTCTCCACCGGCAGATCGCGCAGGGTGCGTGGGACGACAAACTCCGGGCGCTGTACGGCAGCGACCCGGCAGAGCTGGCACGGCAGCGGGCGCGCTACTGCGCCGCGCTGGAACAGTTCGAGGCGTATTTCGGCCCAGGGCGGCAGGTGGAGATCTACTCGGCTCCCGGCCGTGCAGAGCTGGGCGGCAACCACACCGATCACCAGCACGGCTATGGCCTTGCAGCGGCGGTGACGCTGGATCTTGTGGCCGTGGCTGCCCGCAATGAGGACGGTTATGTGCGGGTCAAGTCCCGGGGGTTCAACAAGCTGGACGTCATCGACCTGACGGTTGCCGGCCCGCAGGAGGGTGAGGGCACCCATTCAGCCAGCCTCATCCGCGGCATCGCCGAAGGATTCCGTGCGGCGGGGTGCAGCGTGGGAGGTTTCGACGCCTACACTGCCAGCGATGTGCTGCGGGGGTCGGGGCTTTCCAGCTCGGCGGCCTTCGAGATGGGCATGGCGGCGGTGTGGAACGGCCTGTACGGCTGCGGCCTTGCCCCGGCGGAGCTTGCAAAGCTCTGCCAGTATGCCGAGAACATCTACTTCGGCAAGCCCAGCGGCCTGCTGGATCAGCTGACCAGCGCGGTGGGCGGGGTGATCTTTGCGGACTTTGCCGACCCGGCAGCCCCGCAGATCGAAAAGATCCACGCCGACGGCCTGCTGCCGGAGGGCATGAGTCTGTGCGTCACCGACACCCGGGGCAGCCACAGCGAACTGACCGGCGAGTTTGCGGCCATCCGGCAGGAGATGGAGCAGGTGGCAGCCTGCCTTGGCAAACAGGTGCTGGGGCAGGTGAGGGAAGCGGACTTCTGGCAGGCGCTGCCCGCCCTGCGCGCGGCCTGCGGCGACCGCGCCGTGCTGCGGGCCATCCATTATTTTGAGGAGAATGCCCGGGCGCTGGCGCAGCGCAATGCCCTGCAGCAAAAGCAGTTTGCCGCCTTCGCCCGGCTGGTGCTGGAAAGCGGCCGCGCGTCCTTTGCGCTGTGCCAGAACGTCTACTGCGCCGCCGATGTGCGGCATCAGGGGCTTTCGGTGGCGCTGGCGCTGAGCCAGAGCATCCTGCAGGGCAGCGCCGGGGCGTGGCGGATGCAGGGCGGCGGCTTTGCGGGCACCATTCAGGCCTATGTGCCCCGCAGCCTGCTGGCGCGCTACCACGACCAGATCGAGCGGGTGTTCGGCGCGGGCAGCTGCTACATCCTGCGCCTGCGGGAGCAGGGCGCGGTGAGAGTAGGAAAGTGAATAAAAAAGCTGCTGCACAAGGCTGTGCAGCAGCTTTTTTGTTGCGAGACAAGGGGCTCAGCCGGCCTGATCGTCCTTTTTCCATGCGGAAGAAAGGAACTGCATCATGTCGCTGCCTTCCCGCGAAAAGTGAAGTTTGTCGGAAAACTTGTTATACAGGTTCATGCCGAAGTTGAAACCGGCACTGGCCACATTGAGCAGCAGCCGGGGCACGAAGGTGAACGAGAGCGAGATCAGGCCGCCGCCGAAGAAGAAATCATCCAGCCGCAAATTGTCGAAAAACGCATCCAGCGCGTCGCTCAGCGGCCCGCCGCCGGAAATGCCGGCCTGCTCCGCGTCCGAGAGAACAGCATAAGAGTGAGGCATCTGAAGATCTTTCATACAAAAACGACTCCTTTCTCACATAGTCACAAGAAGATCACAGATCAGGCAGCAGCCTGGGTGCTCTGTGCAGTCTGCGCACCGCTGAAGTCCGGCATGGGGTTGACGATGGAGTCAAACAGGCTCTTGATCATCGTGTAAGCAGAATAGATCTGTGCGCCGAGGTAGACACCGGCCATGCCTGTTACGCCGATGGTCGCGATCTTGCCCCAGGTAGTCTCCTGTTTGCCCCATACATGCAGGACGGTGCCGCGCAGGGACAGGCCGTTGCTCAGACCGGACTGGAGCAGATTGACAACATAACTGTACGAAGCGCTGAACATGTAGGCTGCAGCGTTGGTCAGAACATTGCTGCAGAAGGTCAGGAACTGATCGGTATCAAGGGTGAACTCATAGCCAAAGGCCCGCCCTAAGGTGATTGTAGAACCGCCCTCCAGATAGGTCATTTCCTCTTCGGAGATAACGGCATAGGCTGCCGGCAGCTGCATCGTTGTCTGATAGGGATGATCCATGATGGAAAAACTCCTTTCGCTCGAAAAGCCTGCCAAAAGCAGACTCTATACTATTTGAATTGTAGCATAACTGCATAAAAATAACAAGAGAGCAGCCGATCAAATTTGATGATACATTTGTGAACGAATTGTGTATGCCTGGAAGCAAAACAACGGCAGAGGGCGGATATGCGGCCGAAACGGCTGTGAAAAAAGGTTGCAGAACAAAAACACCCGCAGCATCGCTTCCGGAAGCCGGGAACGGCGCTGCGGGTGAAGGTAAGGGGAGAAAATGCGGGAATCACTCGTTTGCGGGGGCACGTTCGTACAGGCGGGTCAGCCCGGCGATGTGCAGCGCCAGCTCCTCGGTAAGGGGAGAAGCGAGCCGCCACTGCCAGTTGGTGCCCTGGGTGCTGGGGGTGTTGATGCGGGCTTCGCCGCCCAGATGCAGCCAGTCGGCCAGCGGGATGATGGCGGTATCCGACACGCTGGCAAGGCAGGCGCAGATCATGGCTTCGGTCAGCTCTTCGGGCTTGCAGCGCAGGTAGCGGCAGGCGTAGGCTACATCCTCGGCGCTGGCATTGGTGCGCCAGCCCTCGGTGGTCACGTTGTCGTGGGTGCCGGTGTATACCACGCTGTTGCGGGGGTAGGTGTGGGGCAGGTAGTTGCCGGACTCGCGGCTGTCAAAGGCAAACTGCATGATCTTCATGCCCGGGTAGCCGCTTTCGGCCAGCATGGCCTTGACCTCCGGGGTCAGGTAGCCCAGATCCTCGGCGATGATGCCGCCCTCGCCCAGCGCTTCGTGCATGGCGCGGATGAAATCGCGGTCGGGGCCTTTTTCCCAGTGGCCGCCCGCCGCCGTTTTGTCCCCGGCGGGGATGGAGTAATAGCTCTCGAAGCCGCGGAAGTGATCGATGCGCACCACATCGTAAATGGAGGTGGCGTGCTGTATCCGGCGTTTCCACCAGGCAAAGCCGGCGGCCTTGTGGGCGGGCCAGTCATACAGGGGGTTGCCCCACAGCTGGCCGTCTGCTGCAAAGGCGTCCGGCGGGCATCCGGCCACCTGGGTCAGATGCATTTCTCCGTCGGTCTGGAACAGCTCCGGGTGGGTCCACAGGTCACTGGAATCCGGGCTGACGTAGATGGGGATATCGCCCACCAGACGGACGCCCCTGCCGTTGGCATAAGCCTTCAGGGCGTTCCACTGGGTGTAGAAGAAAAACTGCACCGCTTTGTAGTAATCCACCGCGTCGGCAAGGCGCTGTTTTGCGGCGGCGATGGCTTCCGGTTTGCGGCAGCGCAGGTCGTCCGGCCAGTCGGCAAGGCCTGCCTGCCCCTGTTCGGTCTTGACAGCCATAAACAGGGCGTAATCCTCCAGCCAGAAGCTCTGCGCCTCGCAGAAGGCTTCATAGGCGGGGGAGGGGGCTGCCAGCAGGCGGTCGGCTGCCTTTTTCAGGATCACAGGCCGCTCGTTATACAGTGCGCCGTAGTCGATGGGGCCTACAGGCCGTGCGGCGGGCACTTCATCGGCTGTCAGCAGACCGTCGGCGGCCAGCAGGCGGTAGTCAATGAAGTAGGGGTTGCCGGCAAAGGCGGAAAAGCTCTGGTAAGGGCTGTCACCGTAGCCGGTGGGGCCGATGGGCAAAATCTGCCAGTAGGTCTGTTTTGCCTCGGCGAGGAAATCGACAAATGCGAAGGCCTCTTTGCCCAGTGTGCCGATGCCAAAGGGCCCCGGCAGGCTGAACACGGGCATCAGAATGCCGCTTGCACGCATGGTGCGCACCTCCTTAGCCCTTGACAGCACCTGCCACAACGCCCTCGATGATGTACTTCTGGCAGGTCATGTACAGGATGATGATGGGGATGATGGCAATGATGATGCAGGCCATCATGGGGGCCAGCTCCACACGACCGTAGCCACCGCGGAAGTATTGGATGGCCATGGGGATGGTGCGGTACTTCTTGATGTCCAGAACCAGGGTGGGCAGCAGGTAGTCGTTCCACACCCACATGGTTTCCAGAATGGCGGTGGAGATCATGGTGGGCTTGAGGATGGGGAACACGATCTTGAAGAAGATCTGGATGGGGTTGCAGCCGTCGATCATGGCGGCTTCCTCGATCTCCATGGGCACGCTCTTCATGAAGCCGGTGAACATGAACACGGCCAGACCGGCACCAAAGCCCAGGTAGATGATGCAGATGTTCCACGGGGTGTTCAGCTTGAGCTGGTCTGCAGTCTTAGACAGGGTGAACATGACCATCTGGAAGGGCACGACCATGGAGAACACGATCAGCAGGTTCATGAACTTGCTCAGCTTGTTGTTCACGCGGGTGAGGTACCAGCCGGTCATGGAGCAGCACAGCAGGATCAGCACGACGCTGGAAATGGTGATGACCAGGCTGTAGCCCAGGCTGGACAGAAAGCCCATCTTGGTCACGCCGTAGATGTAGTTGGAAAGACCGGCAAAGGTCTCTTTCGTGGGCAGCTGGAACACCGTGGAAGTGGTGAAAGTGCCTTCTTTTTTCAGACTGTTCAGCAGGATCAGCACGATGGGGTAGATCCACAGCAGGCACAGCACACTCATGATGACGGTGAGGACGTTATCCCACATCTTTTTCTGTTTAGGCATTACTGCTGCACCTCCTTGGAACGGGTAAAGTGGAGCTGGATGAGCGAGATGACCACAACGATCAGGAAGAACACCACAGCCTTTGCCTGACCAATGCCCTTCCACTGGGCACCGGAGCGGCCGTAGAAGGTGTTGTAGATGTTCAGAGCCAGCATTTCACTGGCGTTGGCGGGTTCACCGGCGGTCAAGGCCACGTTCTGGTCGAACAGCTTGAAGCTGTTGGTCAGGGTGAGGAAGGTGCAGATGGTCACGCTGGGCATGACCATGGGGATCTTGATCTTGAACAGGATCTCGCGGTCGTTGGCGCCGTCGATCTTGGCGGCCTCGATCAGGTCGCCAGGCACGCTCTGCAGGCCGGCCACGTAGATGATCATCATGTAGCCGATCTGCTGCCAGCACATCAGGATGACCAGACCGATAAAACCGGCCTTGGCATCCAGCGCCAGCAGGGGCTTCTGCAGGTTTGCCAGAACGCCGTTGAGCAGGATTTGCCAGATGTAGCCCAGCAGGATGCCGCCGATCAGGTTGGGCATGAAGTAGACGGTACGGAAGAGGTTGGTGCCCTTGATGCCGCGGGTGAGCACCAGCGCGATGGCAAAGGCACACACGTTGATGAGCACGGTGGACACCACGGTGAACGCGGCGGTAAAGCCGAATGCGTGCAGGAAGGTGGAATCCTGGAACACGGAAATGTAGTTCTGAATGCCCACAAAGGTGGTCTTGCTCACAGTGGTGAACCGCTGGAACGAAAGGTAAGTACCCCAGATAAAGGGCCAGATGAAGCCGATGATGAACGCGAGCAGCGTGGGCAGCACGAACACCGGCCAGTATTTACTGATGGCTTTTTGCATGATGTACCTCCTGTAGTGGAGTGATTGACAAAAAAGAAAGGGAGGCGGGCGAACAGTTTCGCCTGCCTCCCCGTTCAGTTCTCAGGATGAATGCCGCTTGGAAGCTTAGCCGTTTGCCAGCTTGTACTCCTTGGCCCAGCCATCGACGAAGGCGGTGGTAACATCGTCCCAGCTGCCGGTGCCTGCTGCGTAAGCGGTCAGAGCAGAACCAACGCCGTTCTTCCACTCCTCGGAAGGCATGGTGGAGAAGCACCAGTCAACGCTCACTTTGCCGTCGGCAACATACTGGTTTGCGATGCCGATCAGCGGGTTGGTGGAGTCCTTGGCAGCCTTGAAGGGGATGACGAAGCCCATGTCATCGGCCATGGCGCTGGTGCCCTCGTCGGAGGTGACGCACCAGTACAGGAAGTCCAGAGTAGCCTGAATGTCGGCATCAGAAGAGGTGTTGTTCACGCACCAGAAGTTCTCGGAACCGGTGCACAGACCCTGATTCTCTTCGCCCTCAGCGCCGATGTAGATGGGCAGCATACCGAGGTTCTCGTCGCCCAGGCTGGAGATATCGCCGTATGCCCAAGTGCCGTTCTGATAGAACACAGCCTTCTTGTCCACAAACTCAGCCACAGCGTCGTTGCCGGTCTTGGAAGCCAGCAGGGTGGGGTCGCAGGTAGAGTCGGTGATGTACAGGTCCCAGATCTGCTTGTAGTTGTCCAGATAGGTGCCCTTGATGGCGTCGGTGGAGCTGATGCCGTCTGCCTTGTACTCATAGTAGATGGGCAGGTTTGCCAGATGGGTCTTGAAACGCCAGTCAGAAGAACTGTCCATACCGGCAGAGGTGAAAGCGCCGTCCACGCCCAGCTCAGCCTTGCGGGCCTGGATGTCGTCAGCGACCTTCTTCAGGTCTGCGAAGCCCTTGATGTCCTCCTGCTTGTAGCCGGCGGCGGTCAGCAGCTCCTTGTTGTAGATGATGCCGTAGGTCTCAATGACGTATGCAATGCTGGTAACAGCGTCGCCGTCCTTCAGTGCGAAGGAATCGCTGGTCAGCTCGCCGTACAGCGGGGTGCCGGACAGGTCGTAGCAGTAATCCTTCCAGTTTGCCAGACCCACAGGGCCGTTCACCTGGAACAGGGTGGGAGCCTCGCTCTTCTCCATCTCGCTCATCAGGGTGGTCTCGTACTGGCCGGAAGCAGCGGTCACAACGGTCACGGGCACGCCGGTCTCCTTGGTGTACTCAGCGGCCAGATCCTGCCAAGCCTGATCCTGCTCGGGCTTGAAGTTCAGGTAGTAGACCTTGCCGTCTGCCTTTGCAGCGGTGCTGGAAGCAGCGGTAGAACCGGCAGCAGAGGAAGCGGTGGTGCTGCTGGAAGAGCCGCCGCAGGCAGCCAGACCCAGAGCAGCGGCAGAAACGCCGGCAGCCTTCAGGAAGTTACGACGAGTGATCATCTTTTTCATAATAAGTTCTCCTTCTTATTAAAATTATTGATCAACTATATACTCTCCGTCCCATGACGGAGGGAAAACAAAATTTAAATTGCCCTTACGCTTTCGCCCTGCTGCAATTCGGGTTTCAGGGTCACGGTCTGGGCAGGGGTGCCGTGCTCGATCTGCTTGACCAGAAGCTCGATGCTCTGCAATGCGATCTGTTCGCTGGGCTGTACGATGGTGGTCATCACGGGCACGCAGTAACGGGACATCGTGATGCCGTCAAAGCCGATCACCGAAACGTCCTCCGGCACCCGGAGCCCGGCGCTCACCAGCGCCCGGATGGCGCCAAACGCGATCACATCGCTCATGGCGAACAGGGCGGTGAACTCGGCCCGGCGGGCCAGCAGACTGTTCATGGCGTGGTAAGCGGACTCGAAATCGTAGTTGGACAGGCCATAGAGCTTGTCATCGAACCGGATGCCCGCATCCTCCATGGCCTGCTGCGCACCCTGACGGCGCATCATGCTGGGGTAGCTCGTGGCCGAGCCGCCCAGCACAGCAATCTTGCGGTGGCCCTGCTGGATGAGGTAGGACACTGCCTGATAGGCGGCTGCCCGGTCGTCCACGCCCACCATGGACAGGTTGGGAAAGTCCAGCTTGTCCGACACCAGCGTGGCCAGAACCGAGGGCACATTGATGTTGGCAAAGCCCTTTTGGAAGTTGGCAACGCTGCCGCCCAGAAAGATCATGCCTTTGGGCTTGATCTCCCGCAAAATCTTTTCGGCGGCGTCGATCTCGTTGGCGTTCTCGTCCAGATAGGAGACGATGCCGTTGTACCCGTAAAGGGTGGCGGCCCGCTGCAGCTGCACAAGAAAGTCGGAGAAGAAAATGTTGCGAGTGCCTTTGACCACGAACACCAGGCTGCGCGACTGCTGGATCTTGAGCTGCCGTGCGTTGGTGTTGGGCACAAAGCCTGCTTCCCGCATTACTTTCAGGACTCGTTCCTTGGTCTCCGGCCGGACATCCGGGCGATCGTTGATCACACGGGAGATCGTGCTGACGGAACAGCTGCTGATCCGTGCGATATCTTTGATCGTCATGTTGCCCATTGCCGGAATCCCTCATCTCTGAAAGAACTATCGGAAACGTTGTCGGGAACGTTTCCAGTGGCTATAGTATGGCACATTCTGTACAAAAAATCAAGAATGAAAAAACAGTTTCGTGCAATCTGTACATGCTCCCGACCTGTTTTTGTGCAGATTGATTTGCCTGCAAAGCAAAATACACCGGATGTCCCGCAAGTTCCCGGGAACAGTCAGAAGCTACCGGAAAAACCGTACCGCTTTGTAACTTTTTGCGGGAGCGTTCCCGGTTGAAAGAGGGGAAAAATCAGCGGCAAAACGCAGTTGACATTGCAAAGAACGTACACTTACAGCATCGGTTGGTGTATCAGGTCTGTGA
>CAKSZM010000061.1 GCA_934525735.1 uncultured Faecalibacterium sp.
GTACCCCCTTGCCGTCAAGCTGCACATCGCCGATCTGGAAGCCACCTATCTCATGGAGCACCGCACCAGCGCAGTACGGTAAAAGAGAAACAGCCGGACAGGCTTTATCGTCTGTCCGGCTGTTTTTGTTTGTTCACGGCCGCTTTGCCTTGTTCTTGTACATCTGCGCATCCGCCTGACGGATGGCCTCGGTCAGCGGGCGCACATCGCACACGCCGCCGATGCTGGCCGAAAGCTGCAGCTCCGGGTGGCTTTCCACCTTCGCCTCGCTCACTGCCTTCCGCACGCGCTCCATGACGTTTTCCATGTCTGCAGGCAGGATCTTCGGCATCAGCAGCAAAAATTCATCGCCGCCGTAGCGGATGAGGATATCCGACTGGCGCAGGCTGCTCTGCACCGCGTTCGCCACAGCCTGCAGGGCCTTGTCGCCCACAAGGTGGCCGAACCGGTCGTTGACCTCCTTGAAGCGGTCCACATCGATCATGGCCACGCCGCCCGCCTGCTCGCTGTCGGCGAGGAACTTTTCAAAGTAGCGGCGGGAGTATGCCCCCGTGAGGGAATCCACAAAGACGCTGCGGTCGAAATTGGCGCCGCGATCCAGCAGCATCCGGTGGCCGCCCATATCCAGCCAGCGGCCGTCCGACAGTTTGGACACCATTTCCAGCACGCAGCCGTGGCCGCCCACCTCCACATACTTCACCATGACGAAGTAGGCCTGATCTTCCTTGAATTCGATCTTGTTCAAAAAGCCTTTGCGGGCAACCACCTTGCCGGAGATGCAGTTTTCGCACCGGCCGGATTTGTTCCACACCATGTGGCAGTGGCCGGGCAGGTCTTCCAGACGGCCGTCCTCCGTCAGGGTAAGCACCTTGGTGCGTTCCGGGTCCACCAGACGCACGATATCAAAGATGCCCCGCAGCCGCTCGATCAGGGCTTTCGGGCTTTCAGCGGTCACATCGCCCAGCAGCAGTTCCTGCCGCTGCTGAAGTGTCTCGTGCTCATCGGTCAGCTGGCCCGCCGCGCTCACGCAGCGGCGCACTCGCCGTTGAGGATTATCGCAACGGCCTGCTCGTGGCTGTAGGCCGGCTTGTAGCAGCGTTCGCTGGTCAGTGCGTCATACACATCGGCCAGCGCCACCACCTGCGCCGCAATGGGGATCTCGTCCCCGCAGAGTTTGTCAGGGTAGCCGCCGCCGTCCCACCGCTCATGGTGCCACCGGCAGATGGCGTGGGCCACCTGCAGCAGCGGTTCATCTGCCCCGCCGATGCTGCTGCTCAGATCTTTCAGGATCTTTGCGCCCTCAGTGGTGTGGGTCTTGATGACAGCGTACTCTTCCTCGGTCAGGCGGCCGGGCTTGTTGAGGATCCCGTCCGGGATCATGATCTTGCCGATATCGTGCAGGGCCGACGCCGTGCTGATGAGGGAGATGTCGCTCTCGTCCACCTGATAGCGGTCGGTCCTGCGCACCAGCTGATGCAGCAGAAGATCGGTCAGGGTGCGGATGTGCGGCCCATGCTGTCCGCTCCTTATTGTTCTCGGGGTCGCATCCTTGCAGGGCACGCCCGCAGAAAGCTGCTTTGGTGCCTTGCATTTTAAACGAAAAAAGCCGCTGCATCCGCCTGACGCCGGTGCAGCAGCTTTTTTATGATAACGGTTTGTGTCTCAACAGCTCCGGTCAGGCACCCATCATTTCATCGAACCAGTTCATCAGTTCTACAGAAAGGTGTTCCAGCTCGGTTTCCGGCTTCCATTCCGGCTCGGCGGGGGCCTGCGGGGCTGTCTCCTGCGCGGGGGCCGGCTGTTCCGGCGCTTCCGGCTGAGCCTCTGTTTCCGGTACAGGCTCCGGTGCAGCAGCTTCCGCAACAGGTTCCTCTTCCGGCTGCGGTTCCGGCAAAACGGCCGGGACATCATCGTCCAGCCGCAGGGCTGCGCGCAGCTTTTCCGCTTCTTCGGCGGAGCGCTGTGCTTCTTCCCTTGCCTGCTCACAGGCTGCTTCCAGCGCAGCGTTTTCCTTGCGCAGCGCAAGCATCTGGCGCTCGCAGGCAAACAGTCGGGTCTGATACCGGCTGATCTCTGCGCGGGCCGCAGCCAGCTTGCGGGACATCTGTTCCAGCTGTTCGCAGGCCACCCGTGCGTTGACCACGGTCGTCGGCTGTACGGCAGCCGGCTGGGCATAGTGCGGCCAAGCCGCACTTCTCTGCTGCCTGCCTTGTGCCATAATGCCCCCTCCGTTCCATCCTCTGTCCCGCAGAGCGGACGGTGTGCAGCCAGACGGCTCCCGCACAGCCGACCCGCCCTTTCACGGGCATTTCACCGAAGTTTCAATATCCTGCTGAACGTCCGCTCTCAGCGGCGCTTGCTCAGCATCGCCATGAGCTGATCGTAATAGCCGTTGTCGCTGTTGTCCTCTTCCACCGGCTTTGCCGCGCCGTCCGCAGGAGCAGCCGCATTGCCTGCCGAGGGCTGAGCCGGAGCGGGAGATGCAGCCTCGCTGCTGAACACGGCCGACGGAGTGCCCTGTGCGCCGCCCATGGCATTGTTGATGCTGTTGCGCAGGTCGCTGGCGCTCTTGTTGTCGAAGCCGGTGGCCACAACGGTCACGCGCATCTCATCGGACAGGTTCTCATCGAACGCAGTACCCCAGATGATGTTCGCATCGGGATGCGCGCTCTGGGTGATGAGGCCTGCAGCGGTCTCGACATCCTCCAGGCCGATGTCCGGGCTGGACGTGATGTTGATGATGACGCCGTGGGCGCCGGCGATGCTGGTCTCCAGCAGCGGAGAAGAGATGGCAGCCTTGGCTGCATTCTCGGCCTTGCCTGCGCCCTTTGCGCTGCCCACGCCCATGTGAGCGTAGCCGGCATCCTTCATGATGGAGCGCACATCGGCGAAGTCAAGGTTGATGAAAGCGGGCACGTTGATCAGAGCAGAGATGGACTCAACGCCCTGGCGCAGCACGTTGTCGGCTGCCTGGAAAGCGTTCATCAGGGTGATCTTTTCCTGGCTGATCATCTTCAGGCGCTCGTTGGGGATGACAATCAGGCTGTCCACGTGCATCAGCAGGTTAGCAATGCCCTGCTCTGCCAGGCCCATCTTGCGCTTGCCCTCGAACGAGAAGGGCTTGGTGACGATGCCGACGGTCAGGATGCCCAGATCATGGGCCACCTCTGCCACAACGGGAGCCGCACCCGTGCCGGTGCCGCCGCCCATACCGGCGGTAATAAAGACCATCTGCGAGCCCTTGAGGGCATTGGCGATCTCGTCCTTGCTTTCTTCAGCGGCGCGCTGGCCGATCTCGGGGTCTGCGCCTGCGCCGCGGCCCTTGGTCAGCTTGGAGCCAAGCTGCACCTTGGTGGCGGCATGGTTCTTTGCCAGCGCCTGCTGGTCGGTATTCATTGCGATGAATTCGACGCCCTGCAGGCCGTCGCTCACCATGCGGTTCACGGCGTTGCCGCCGCCGCCGCCCACGCCGATCACCTTGATCGTCGTAACGTTTTCGTCCATTTCTTCGTCGAGCATCAGTGCCATAATTTTGTCCTCCATCGGATTTATCGTAACTGCGCGGGGCGCACAGAAAGTATCTTACCACACTTATATAACTGTATCGTATCATTTTTTGGCCCTGAATGCAAGTCAAATTTGGTTTTTTGCAGGTCTTTTTTTCTCGGCGCCGTCCGGGGGCCGTGTTTCCCGCCGAATTTCGCTGCCAAGTTCTGCCAGCATCGGCGCAAAACCGGCATATCCGCGGTCGATCAGGGCGGTATTGGTCACCCGGCTTTTTCCCTGCGCCGCCAGCGCCGCGATCACAAGTGCAGCCCCGCCCCGCAGGTCCGGCGCCGCGGCCTCTGCGCCTTTCAGTCCGGCGGAAGGCAGGATCTGCAGGGTGCGGCCCTCGGTGCGCACCCGCCCGCCGAAAGCCGCAAACCCCTCGGCACAGCCGAAACGGTGCTCGAACACCACATCCTCGATGCTGCTCCCGCTGTCCGCCGCAAGCATTGCCGCCGCCAGCAGCGGGGCCGCGTCAGTAGCAAGCGCCGGGTAAACACCGGTAAACACTTTTCCCGCGCCGTGCAGCCGCCCGAACCGGCAAACAACAGCGCTTTCCGGCCCGTATTGTACGCCGCAGCCCATTTGTTCCAGAATTTCCAGCAAAGGTTTGTAGGTTTCCGGCGGGCAGCCGGTCAGTTCCACCCGTCCGCCCGCCGCCGCGCAGGCGCAGGCAAAGGTGGAAGCCACGATGCGGTCGGCCATGGGCGCAAAGCTGCACCCGGAAAGGTTGCGCCGCCCCTCCACCCGGATGGTGCTGCTGCCTGCCCCCTGCACACAGGCGCCGCATCGGTTGAGGAACATCGCCAGATCGACGATCTCCGGCTCCCGTGCCGCTCCCCGCAGAATGGTTTCGCCCTGCGCCGCTGCCGCGGCCAGCAGCAATGTCTCGGTGGCGCCCACACTGGGGAAGCGCAGCGTAAGCTCCGCCCCGTGCAGGCCGGAAGGGGCAGTGAGGATCAGCCGCTCCCCCTCTGCGCGGCAGACCGCACCCATCCGTGCAAGCCCCGAAAGGTGCAGGTCCACCGGCCTTGCGCCGATGCGGCAGCCGCCCGGCAGCACCGTTTCCGCCCGGCCAAGCCGCACCAGAAGCGGCGCGCAGAACAGGATGGATGCCCGCATCCGTGCGGCGGCTGCTGCATCCAGACGGCAGACCCCGGGCACCCCCTGCACAAGGATATCGCTGCCCTGCCGGCCTGCTGCGCATCCCGCCCCCTGCAGCAGCTGCAGGCTGGTGTCCACATCCGCAAGTTCCGGCACCGCCCGCAGCCGCACGGGGCCGCTGCACAGGAGGGACGCCGCCAGCAGCGGCAGAACGCTGTTTTTCGCCGCAGGGATGCGCACGGTCCCGTTCAGCGGCCGCCCGCCCGTGATGATGAGATCTCCTTCCATAAAAACAGCCCCCGTTCCGCAAAAGATACCCCATGTTATGCGGAACGGGAGCCGATGGTCCGTATTTGCAGCAAAAACGATCCTGTATTTGTCCGATTATTTGTGTTATTTTCAGTCGTTTTTTCATCCGTTTTTTCAGCCGTTTGCGGCAGGTTTCAGCTTTCTCCCCGGGATACTGACAGCACGATGCCCATTTCTCCCAGAAGCATCATCAGGCTGGTGCCGCCGGAGGAGAAAAAGGGCAGGCTGATACCGGTATTGGGGATGGTATTGGTGACCACGGCCATGTTCAGCACCGCCTGCATTGCCACCTGCACCACAAAGCCCACCACCAGCAGCGCCCCGAAGCGGTCGGGCGCGTTCGCCGCCAGCGTGATGCCCCGCCACAGCAGCAGACTGAACAGCAAAATCACCGCGCACGCCCCGACAAACCCCAGCTCCTCGCACAGGATGGAAAAGATAAAGTCGTTCTGCGGCTCCGGCACGAACAGATGCTTCTGGCGGCTGTTGCCCAGCCCCAGCCCGGCCGCACCGCCAGAGCCGATGGCATACAGGCTCTGGATGGTCTGGTGGCCGTCGCCCAGCGGGTCGGCAAAGGGGTCGAGCCAGGAATTGAGGCGGTCGGCGGCGTAGGGCACAAGGTCCGGCATGAGCAGCACCGCCGCCCCGATGGCAGCCGCGCCGCCTGCCCCCGCCAGCACGAACCACCGCAGGCCGGTGCCGCCCACGAACATGAGCACCGCCCCGATGCCTAAAATCAGCAGGGTGCCGGAAAGGTGAGGTTCCAGCAGCATCAGCACCGCCACCACCCCCAGCACCAGCACAAAGGGCGCCACCCCCACGGCAAAGCTGCCCATGCGGTCGTGGTTGAGCGAAATGATATGCGAAAACACCAGCACCACCGCAAATTTTGCGATCTCACTGGGCTGCAGGGTGCCCAGCCCCGGCAGCACCAGCCACCGTTTGCAGCCGTTGTACTCCGGCATGAACAGCACCGCCGCAAGCAGCACCAGCGAAAGCGCCAGCAGCGGCCACGCCAGTTTATGGTAAATATGGTAATCCACCCGGCTGGCCAGCCACATGGCCCCGATGCCCAGCGCCGCATACAGCAGCTGCGGCCTTGCGTAGGCAAGGGCGTCGCCCCGCCGGTACAGGGCCACGGCACTGCTGGCACTGCACAGCATCACCAGCCCGAAACCAACCAGCGTGAGCACCAGCACCAGAAACGGCAGGTCCATGGCCGGCAGACGGCGCAGCGGCAGGCCCCGCCGCCCATGGGCTGCAGCTTTCGGCATCCGCATCACCTCCCGTCTTTTATTGTACGCCGGGGCAGCTCCGGTTAGTCATACGCCGGGCGGACGCCTGCATACAATGGACCGGAACAGGAGGTGCTGTCCATGCCCCAGCCGCTTCCCCGCTCTCTGCGAACCCTGCCGGAACGGGCGTTCCGTTTCCGGGCGCGGCTGGTGGCCGTGCTGCTGTGCGGCGTGTGCTTTGCCGGGCTGGCCGCGCGGCTGGCCTATCTGCAGTTTTGCACCGGCGGGTGGTACACCGACCGTGCCCTCGGCCAGCAACTGCGTGACACCGTTGTCCCCGCCGACCGGGGCCGCATCTACAGCGCCGACGGCGTATTGCTGGCTGCCAACAGCAGCTGCTGGACCCTGCGGGCCAGCCCCCGGGAGATGCCGGAAGAAAAGCTTGCCCTTGCCGCAAAGGGCCTTGCGGAAATCCTGGAACTGGACGAAGCAAAGCTGCTAGAAAAGTTCAGCGACCGCGCCTCCAACGACTGCCTGCTGCGCTACCGGGTGGAGCGGGAAACGGCCGACGCGGTGCGGGATTTCTGCGAAGCGAACGGCATCACCGGCATCCGCATCAATCAGGATTCCAAACGCTGGTATCCGCAGGGAGAATTTCTGGCCTCGGTGCTGGGCTTTACCAACGTGGACAATGCCGGTGTGGGCGGGCTGGAGCTGAAGTACAACGACGTCCTCACCGGGGAAAACGGCGTGGTGCTGACGGCGGTCAACGCATGGGGCTACACGCTGGAACAGAGCTACGAGACCGAGCGTGTGCCGCTGGAGGGCAGCGGCCTGCGGCTGACCATTGACGCAAACATCCAGCATTACCTTGAAAATGCGCTGAATTATGCCGTGAAGGAGCACCATGTTTCCGCCCGGGCGGTGGGCATCGTAATGGACGTGAACACCGGGGCTGTGCTGGCCATGTCCACTACCCCCGCCTACGACCCAAACCAGCCCCGCGTCATCTACGACGAGAGCACCCGCAAGGCCGTGGACGCCCTTTCCGGCGAAGAGCGCGCCGCCGCGCTGCAATTGGCACAGCAGACCCAGTGGCGCAACAAGGCAGTGAGCGACCTGTACGAGCCGGGCAGCGTGTTCAAGCTCATCACCTGCGCCGCGGCGCTGGACGCCGGTGCCGTGAGCAAAAACTCTACCTTTTATTGCGGCGAGTCCATCTCGGTGGCGGGCACCCGGTTCCACTGCGCCAACCACAAACGCCACGGCAGCCAGACCGTGACCCAGGCGCTGGAAAACTCCTGCAACCAGAGCTTCATCCAGATCGGCGCGCGGCTGGGCAAGGAAGCGTTCTGCGATTACTTTGCCGCTTTCGGCCTGCGGGAGCCAACCGGCATCGACCTGCCCGCCGAACCGAAGAAGAGCCTGTACTACACCGCCGACCGCATGGGGCCGGTGGAGCTGGCGTCCTGCGCGTTCGGGCAGAGCAGCAAGGTCTCCTATCTGGAAATGGCAGCGGCCGTCTGCGCCGTGGTGAACGGCGGAAACCTGATGCAGCCCTATGTGGTCAGCGACATCCTGAACCCGGACGGCAGCGTGCTGCAGCACCTTGACCCCGTGTGCAGGCGCCGGGTCATCAAGGCTGAAACTTCCGCCGTGATGCGGGAGATGATGGAATCCGTGGTGCTCTACGGCGGCGGGCGCAATGCGCAGATCCAAGGCTATCGGGTGGGCGGCAAGAGCGGCACCAGCCAAAAGCTGGACAGCGCCGACGAAAAAGCCCGCATCGCCAGCTTTGTGGCCGTGGCACCCATCGACGACCCGCAGTTTCTGTGTCTGGTCTGTCTGGACGAACCCCACAGCTGGACGACGGCCGGCGGCAGCCTTTCGGCTCCGGTGTGCGCCGAAGTGCTGGAACAGACGCTGGTGTATAAAGGCATCCCCCGGGCTGCGGCGGAACAGCCGCCGAAAGAAACATCCGCCCTGCCCGCCGATGGGGACAGCTTTGACGGGGCGTGACAATTGGGAATGCGCGCCGCGTTGCTCTGCGCATCATCAGAGGAAGAATTATTTTTACTTTGCAATTCTGGAAAATCTGCGGATTTTCCAGAATTGCCTTTTCACGGGAGGGGTCGCGGCCGGGAACGGCAGCTGAAAAAAATAACGGAACGTCCGCAGACATTCCGTTACGCTGAAATTCTATCAGTTCTGGTGAGGCTGGGGGCGGAAGGTGATCTCGCCGGTGGTGCTGTCCATGGCGTCCACGATGGCAAGGCTTTCCAGCTGGATACCCTTGCTCCGGATCAGATCGCCGCCCTGCTGGAAGCCCTTTTCCACGGCGATGCCGATGCCCTCGACGGTGGCGCCGGCCTCCTGCGCCAGTTCCAGCAGGCCCATCAGGGCGCAGCCGTTGGCCAGAAAATCATCGATGATGAGGACGTGGTCGTCCGGGGTGAGGAACTTTTTGGAGACGATGACGTTGTAGATCTTTTTGTGGGTGAAGGACTGGATCTTGGTCTCGTAGTTGTTGTAGTCCAGATTGATGCTCATGGATTTTTTGGCAAAGACCACGGGTACATTCAGCTCGCTGGCCACGATGGCGGCAATGCCGATGCCGCTGGCCTCGATGGTCAGCACCTTGTTGATGGGCTTGCCGGCAAACAGACGCTTCCACTCCCGGGCCATCTCGCGGAACAGGGGGATATCCATCTGGTGGTTGATAAAGCTGTCCACCTTGAGCACATTGCCCTCACGCACAATACCGTCTTTTCGGATACGATCTTCCAGCATCTTCATAATGAACCAGTTCCTCCACGCTTTTTTGTTGCTGTGCTTCTGCAGCGCACAGATTTATTTCAACAAGTATACCGGATAGCGTCCGCTTTGGCAAGTGGCTTTCTACCCAAATCTGACCGAAATTTTACGGAGATTTCAGCCCTTTGCCTGAAAAGTACGACTGTTCCGCAATGTCTCTCCGCCCCTGTTGAAATGTGCTGAAACTTCCATCCCGGCCGGGCCATTTTTGGAAACTTTGGTCACTTGTGCTTTTCCGAAATTCGAGTATACTGTAGATAATATAAGGTACAGGCCGGGTTCTGTGCCCCGGCCGCTGGAGAGGGAGAGCTGTATGAAAACGGGACTTGTACTGGAGGGCGGCGCCATGCGCGGGATGTTCACCGCGGGCGTTCTGGATGTACTGATGGAGCACGATATCGTGCTGGACGGTGCCATCGGCGTGTCGGCCGGGGCGGTGTTCGGCTGCAATTATAAGTCGCACCAGATCGGCCGCACCATCCGCTACAACACCGAATACTGCAACGACAAGCGCTATGCCAGCTTCGGCAACCTGCTGCGCACCGGCAACCTGTACAGCGAGCAGTTCTGCTACCACACCGTGCCGGAAAAACTGGACCCCTTTGACGAAAAGGCCTTCCGGGAAAACCCCATGGACTTTTTTGTTGTCTGCACCGACGTGCGCACCGGTGACCCCATCTACCACAAGTGCCGCACCGGCGACGCCGAGGATATCCAGTGGATGCAGGCATCTGCTTCCATGCCGCTGGCCGCAAAGGTCGTGAAGATCGGCCATTATCAGCTGCTGGACGGCGGCGTGGCCGACTCCATCCCGGTGCGGTTCTTCGAGTCCATCGGCTACAAGCGCAACCTCATCGTCCTCACCCAGCCCAAAGGCTTCGTGAAGAAAAAGAACAAGATGCTGCCCGCCATCCGGGCGCGGTACCTGCGCTATCCGGCCTTTGTGGAGGCTGTAGCCGACCGCCACGAGCGCTACAACGAAACGCTGGAACACGTTGCCATGCTGGAGCAGACCGGCAAGGCGTTCGTCATCCGCCCGCCCATCCCGCTGGAGATCGGCTCCATGGAGCGCGACCCCGCCCAGCTGCGCCGCGTCTACGAGACCGGCCGCGCCGTGGCAGAAATTCAGGTCGACAAGATCGCCGCTTTCGTCAGCGAGTCCAAGACGCTGGCGGAGGGGTAAGTCATTTCTGGCATTTCACCTCATGCTAAAAAATATATCCTCCGAACCAGTTCCGATTGGAACATAGTTCAGAGGATTTTTTATTTTATTCTTCTGGATTCAGCGATCAGTTATTCAGTGCTTTTGCACGGACTGTCGGGCTTGCCGCCAGAAATAGATCATACGCATTCAGCACATCTGTAATTGCCTGGCGTTCTTCCGGTTTCATAGTGTGGTCAATACTTCCGCCATCGCCCTTGTAGCGAATGATGATCTCATCCGCGCTGAGAATATTCTTAAACCACTGGATATCCTGCGCATCCCCATAAAAAGAGAACACTTCCCAGAAGTTTTTCCCATCATAACCGCGGTCTGAGTCCGTCCAGTCGATCTCATAGCTATACTTATAATCTCCGGCCCGGATAATAATTTCATCCGCATATACATATTTTTTACCGCTACAGGCACCTATAAAGAACATCGCCGGGTCATTGGTACCGATGTTTACAAAAAAGGGCAGCAGAAAATTCGTTCCCTGATTTGCCAGCTTCTCTTCGACCGGAGAGACATAACTCCGGCTATCTTCCACCCGGTCATAATTGATTTTCAATCGGGCAAGAGCATCTTTCAGTCCCAGTACCTGCTGTGCTTCTTCCAGCACCGCAAAGTTGCTTACCTGAGCCTTTCCAGCATCATCCAGTTCATTATAGGCATTCAACGCGGCCACGATTGCCGGACGGCGCGCAGTTGTTACCGTTCCAATCTGGTTGATCAGATTTTCCACTTCTGCCACCGACATAGCATTGCACTGTTCCAGCTCAACCGTACTGGTATCCGTGACCGGGCTTGCCGCAAGAGCCGGAGCAGGCACGGATGCCACCATCATCACTGCACACAAAGAAGCTGCCGCTTTTCTGATTTGTTCTGTCATCGTAATCCATTCCTTTCCAAGTATAACGCAGATCAAATATGACTATAAGCTATAATCTGCATCCTGCAATGAAAACTTCGTCCGATATGACAGCTGTGTTTCAATCATCAACACTCGTATCTTACCGCAGATTGCAGCTAATGTCAAATTTCCGTTTGGCTCAGGTAATCTCTCGCTGATACACTTGAAAAAACACAGATAAAACAGAAACTCCAGCACCCGGTTCGGATGCTGGAGCTCTTGATGGACGCGGGTTCCTCGCAAGCCGCGCATCTGAAAAAGCCCCGCAGGGGCTTTTTCCCCCGCCGGACTATTCGGCGGGTCGATGCTGTTCGAATCCACCCTTGTGGCACGTTGTGAAGTTCTGATGAAACAGAAACTCCAGCGTCATGATAACGCTGGAGTTCTTGGTGGAGCGAAGCAACCCAAATCCGAACCATTGCCCTCTGGGGCATCTTTGGCGGCGATTTCATCGAAAGTGATGGTTTTTGTGCCGTCTTTGTAGTTGAATGTAATCAAAACTTTTTCATCATAGAGATAAACAGCATTCACGAATGTATTGATAAGCGTTTCCCGGTGGCTTTTCACGTTCGGGTCGAGCTTGCGGAACCGGGTCAGCCAGAACCGAACCTGATTTTCACTCAACCGAGGCCGAGCGATTTTTTCTTCGGCGATCCGAACCTCAAGCTCTTTCTGCTGGGCTTCCAGCTTTTCCAAACGTAATTTGGTGGAGTTGGTCAGCACACCTGCTTGGATGGCGTTCAGCATATTCTCAATGCCGTTCTCTACCTCGCGCATCTGCTTTTCCAGCAA
>CAKSZM010000062.1 GCA_934525735.1 uncultured Faecalibacterium sp.
CTGTTGCATTGCATCGGCGGATTTTTTATTTGGCGGGGTGCCCAGTGGGACTCGAACCCCATTTTCCAAAAACATCAAGACCCTTGTCCCGCCGCAGGACAAGGGTCTTTTCCGTTACTTCATCTGTTTCAGGATCTGCGCGATCTGCGCGCTGGTGTAGCCTTCCTTCCGCAGGGCACTGGTGATGCTGCTGTCGCTCTTGCCCTGGCTGCGCATCAGCATTGCCGTATAGGGCACGGCGGCTTTCTGCGTGCCGCTCACATTTGTGCCTGTACCGCTCGTCTGGCCGGTGCTGCCGGATTTCGCACTGCCGGACGAACCGCCCGCAGCGCCGGAAGTGCCAGCCGCAGCCGCCTTGTTGCCAGCCTGGCTTGCCTTCTGGGCTGCGTTGGATTTTTTCAGGTTCCACTCACCCAGTGCAATGTTCAGCTTCTGACTCGTGATGTCATTGTTGAACTTCTGCTGGTTGAGCTTGTCCTGATATTCCCGCTCGCTGGCCTCGTTTTCGTACCGCTGCTGATTCAGGCTGTCCTGATACTGCTTTTCCTGCAGCTGCTGGCTCCACTGGGTATCAGCGCGGTCGGCCTCATACTGGCGGTTGCCGGAGTAAATATTGTATCCCGTGTTCAGCAGTCCGCCGATCATGGAGCCAAGGCCCGTTGTGCCGCTGAACGCGATCTGCACAAGGTCGCCCAGAACCCCCAGCACGCTCATGGCGTTATTGAACCGCTGCTGGCGCTGGGCAGCCTGCTGCTGTTCCTGCGCGCTGTAGTAGTCGTGCAGGGTGCCCAGCTGATTCAGATAATCCTGATACTGTCCGTAGTCCTGCGCATAAGCGTTGTTGTAATCGCTGCCCTTCTGTTCCAGCTGGGTGTAATAGTCTGCCAGCTGATTGTTGTAAAGGTTCTGCGCATCATGCTCGCTGCCTGTCAGCTGATCCAGCTGGCTCACCAGCTCGTTGCCGCCGCTTTCGTAGGTATCCAGTGCCAGACTGTACAGCGTCGGGATGGCGCTGTTCAGCGCGCCGATCTGCTGCTGGTATGCCTGCTGCGCCGCACTGGTGGCATAGCTGGAGCCGTATCCGCCGGTGAGCGCCGCCGCCTGCGCCGCCGCATCTGCGCTGGCATTGTGAGCGTTCTGAAGGTATGCCTGCTCATACTGGCGGTAGAGCGGATCCTGCGTGTATCTGTACTGGAAAGCCTGCCGCTGCAGCAGCTGTCCCAGCAGCGAATCGATCTTATCCTGATAGTTGCTCTGATAATCTTTCGGGCGGTTGG
Organism: uncultured Faecalibacterium sp.; assembly: GCA_934525735.1. Taxonomy (GTDB): domain Bacteria; phylum Bacillota; class Clostridia; order Oscillospirales; family Ruminococcaceae; genus Faecalibacterium. The sequence continues at coordinate 1,278 of CAKSZM010000062.1, forward strand.
CCTGCCACTCCTTCAGCGCTGCCGCCGCGTCGTTCACTGCCTGGCCCGGCTGATAGCTGGCATTCGCCAGCGCGTTTTCCACGTCCTGACGGCTGTTCAGTCCCTCTGCCGAATAGCTGCTCTGCACCGCAGGCTGCGCGGCGCCCAGCACTTCCTCTTCTTTCTTTTTGTTTGCCATAACTGTTCCTTTCTCTTTACAGATTCTGCAGCTTTGCGCGCAGCTCATCCGAGAGGTTCTCGGTGTCCAGATTGGTCAGCACATACTGCAGCTGTTCCTGCATCTGGTACAGGTAGCCGCGCAGGGCGCGTGCGTCCTCCGGATCCATATTCTCGCTGAGCTTCGGCAGGCCGATCTTGTTGATCCCCATCACACTTGCCATGATGCTTCCTCCTGTCCTGTGATGCCGCCCCGGGCGGCGGCCATCGTCTTTGCCATGCTGCGCAGGGTGATCTGCCCGGTGCCCCGCAGGCGGAGCCGCAGCGTACCGTGCCGCCGGGGCACGAACGGCAGGTCGTAGCTGCGCCGATGCGATTGCGCCGTGATCCCGGCCACTGTCTCCCAAGGGCCTCCGTCATAACTGGCCGAGACTTCCACCGTGGTGCTGCATCCGGCGTCCAGACGCAGGGTCAGCCGGGAAAGATACCGGTCTTCTGCACCGTCCATCCCGATATCACCGGTGGTCAGTTCAAAATGGAGTTTCTCCTCCACGCCGTCGGTGCTCTGCCAGTCCGCTTCCCGGTCCGGGTCTGCCGCCCACAGCGCCTGTCCGTCCCAGAGATAGAGCTGCCCGCCGGTGCTGGCCATCTCGTAGGAACAGACATCCTCTTCGCTCCACAGACTGCGCTCCGTGTCGTACACCAGCAGCCTCGCCTGACTGCCGCCCTCCCGGGAGATGTGCAGATAATACCTGCCGTCCAGTGCGCCGCCCACGGCGCTCTGCACATGCGCCAGACGGCTGGCATCCAAGGCTCCGGACACCTTGACCGGAATACTTCCGTCCCACGCCATCACCCCGTCCGGTGAGAGATAATAGAGGGTTTCATTCAGCACGCACAGGCTGCGGGCTGCATTTTTGGCCACGCCCCGGCAGCGCAGGGAAGTGAGCTGAAAGTCCGAGGGCTTGGAGCCGTAGAGCTTGTGCAGGGTGTTCTCCTTAAAGAACAGCGCATAGCCCATGCAGGTCGCCGCCCCGGTAAATGCCCCGTCGCTGCCCACCGTGACCGCATAGCTGTCGGCCGCGATGCCCCGGTAGCTGAACCAGTTCGTGGGGTCGCCCAGCTTGCAGGCATAGATGACATTTTCCCTGCTGCTGCAGCCCCAGACCCGGTTGTCGCACTCGGTCACGAAATCCAGATCCGGCACCCGGCGCTCCAGCTGCACCGTCCCGTTCACGGCAATGCTTTTGGTCTCTTTGCCGTCCATGCTGGTCCACTGTGCGCTGTCCGTGCCCTGCACCAGTGTGCCGTAGAAAAAGTCTCCTTCCGGCGTCACACGCACCCGCAGGGCATTTTCCTGCACATCATAGACCACAAGGTCACCGTCCAGTTCCTGCCACATTCCGGCCTGTTCTGCCGCCGTTCCCCGCACGGTCACAGTGTCCCATTGTGCAAACTGTTTTTCGGCTCCCGCCGCCGTGATACGGCAGTATTCCAGCGGCACCGCCGTCCAGTTTCCGGAGGCCGAACTGTACACTTCCAGCGTACCGGTGCAGCTCCACGGGTGCTTTTCGTCCTCGATCTTCAAAAAGATCTGGCCGTCCTCGGGCTGTTCCGGCTCCTCCCTGCCACAGCTGCCCGCCTCGTAGGTCTTGCCGGAAGCGTCGCAGGGCACGAACTGCACGCTCTGCCCCTCGGCCTGCCACACCGCACCCAGCGGCTTTACCGAGCCGTCGGCCGTGTCAAAGGACAGCTTGTCGGGGAAGATCAGGATCTTTGTTCCAAGACCCACCAGAGACTTTCTGCCATCGGTCACAACGTCGGTACAGGTCACAGGTCGTTCGCCTGCATCGTCCGGGGTGTAGAGCAGGTCTTTTCCGCAGACGGTCAGCAGGCCATTCAGATGATACATCCCGTTCAGTCCGGTCAGCTCCCGCAGTTTCCGGCGGGGCTTGCGGGTGCTCAGCGCCGGGAAATCCCGGGCCGAAAAGTTCACGCCTGCGCTGTATTCCGCTTCCGAGCAGGAATACGTTTCGTTCAGCCCGCCGAACGCCCGCACAAGGCTGCGGCTGTTCGGCAGCTTTGTCCTGTTTGCCAGAACCATCGTTCTCCCCTCCTTACCACTTCCACCGGCTCCCGTTTCGGGGCGGGTAGCTGCGCCGCAGCCACGCCGCCAGATCCGCCACAAGGCTGTTGTACTGCGCCTGCTCCCCGGCGTACCGGTCGGTCTCTCCCAGTGCCGCATCAGTCATCGCGCACAGATAATGCGGATACAGCGCATCATAGGGGGCCGGCACCAGCAGAACATCCTCGTCCTGCAGGCCATCGTCCCACGCAAGATCCGCGCCCACATCATCGTAGGCGTCGGTGCTGCTGCTGCGGAACAGTCTCTCCCGCAGCATGGCATCGGCTTCTTTCAGCCACGCCTGCCGGGTCGCCAATGCAATGCGGCTGCCCGGGCGCAGCTCTTCGGCGCGCTCCAGCGCCTGTCCTGCCGTCATAAACTTCACACTCCTTTTATCAGAAAAGCCCGGCCGGGCAGGTGCTCCCGGCCGGGCTTGCATTTACCGGTTCTTCGTGTGCTGCTTACTGCGCCGCGTTCTCCGCCGCCGCGATGCGGGCAGCAGTCAGCTCGTCCTGCATCTGGCTGTGCTCCAGCACTTCGGCCACCTCGGGCGGCACTTCCACCTCCACACCGCGGCGGATCTTGTAATTCACGCCGTTGACGCTGACGAACAGGTCGCCCTTGTAGCGGCTGTTGTCCTTGAACAACCGGATGCGTACATTCTTTTCTGCCATATTGATTCATTCCTTTCTTCCTGGCTCTCCCTTTGGGAGAGTTGTCGAACCGCGCTGCCCCATTGGCGGACGGTGAGGCTGAGAGGGCACTTTAGTTTGCCGCTGCGGTTGCAGAATAGCTGGAAGCGCTCTCAATGCGCACCATGTACTGCTCCACCAGACGTTCCGCCGCGCGCATGCCCTTCCAGCCAACAGAAGCGCGCTGGTTCAGCGGGTCGTCGCCGTAGCCCAGCTGCTTGACGATGTGTTCCAGACCGCCGCCTTCCAGCTCGGTGACACCGTAGGCGTGGGCACCCAGCACCAGCGTGCCGAACACCGCCAGCCCGGCGGGGCAGGTGGCATCCTTCCAGATCTTGGCCTCGCTGGTCTCGATGAAGCGGATATTGCCCAGCTTGCCGATCTCGCCGCGGAACATGGTCTCCGGGTCGGCGTACTTGTGCACCTCGATGAACTCCTTGCAGGTCTTGAGGTCGTAGGCCGCGTAAGGGTGAATGATGGCAATGTAGCTGTCGCCGATGGGGTCGGCGTTCATGGCGCCCAGCTGCGCCGCCGCCTGGAAGAACAGCTTCGGGGTCAGGGTGCAGCTCTTGTCCAGCGCCTTGCGGCTGGCCACGGCAGTCTCAGTGCCGTCCGCGGCGATTTTGGGCGCATAGATGACGTTGGTGCCGCCCGCCAGCACATCGCGGGTGATGCTGTCCATGGTGCGGCCTGCCTGGCTTGCCAGCACGCGGGTGGCCTGCACCACATTGTTGTCGATGGCGGTCATCTGCAGCACATCGGTCAGCGGGGTCCAGCCACCGTACTGGTGCAGGTCGCTGGTGATGGTGGTCACGTTCAGGGTCTGGCCGTCAGGAGTCACACCCTCGGTCAGGGGAGTGGATGCCTTGGGCAGACTGTCGTACTTGCGGAACTCGATGGTCTTGCCGCCGTTCTGGGGCACCGGGTAGTAATCCGCAAACTGGTCGTGCACCAGACGCGGCTCGGCCTGGTCGATGAGGCGCTTCTCATAGAAGGTCTTCATCTCCTGCGACATGGTCGCAGTGGTGTTCAGGTTGTCAGCAAACATCTGAATGTCAAAGTTCTTGTTCATCGTCGTTTTCCTTTCTTTTTTTCAAATCACAGTTCGATCTGTGCCCCATGGAGCACGCGGCGTTCCAGCGCTTCCCGCTGGGCGCGGGTCATGCCTGCCACATCCGGGCGGACGGTGGCCGCGCCGCCGGGGCGGATGCCGTTTTCCGTCGGGCGCGCAGCCCGCTGCCGGATGCGCTCCACCACGCCCTGTTCCACCGTCTGCGCAGCCGAACGCAGATTGTCGTCATAATGCGCCAGACGGTAGGCGTCCTGCACCCGCATCCCGGGCAGCTGCATCAGGCGGCGCATCTCCGGGTTCTTCAGCTCGGCCTGCAGGCTGAAGTCAGGGTCACTGCGGCGCAGGGCCGCTTCCTCGGCCGCCCACCGGGTGTGCAGTCTCTGCACGGCGTTCCGGGCCAATGCGGGCAGCGGCGGCGGCACCGGGCGCGGTTCCGGTCTTTCCGGTGCCGGAGCCGGAATTTCTTCTTCCGGCTGGACAGCCACAGGCGCAGCCGGAGCGGCCTGCACTTCGCTAGGCTTCATGGTGCCGGATGCCACAGCCTGCTGCGTCTGTGCGTGGCTCAGGGCCGGGGGAGTGGCTTCTCCCTCTGCAAAGAGCTGTAGCATAAAGGCTCCCCACGGGTTGCGGCTCCCAGCGTCCACTTCGTGCCTTGAGCGGCACTCGTGTTCTGCTGGCCGCTGCCCCAGCCTCGGCTCCCTGTTTCCGCCGCAGGCGGCGGTCGCCTCCGCTGCAAACAGCTGCAGGTCCATCATGCTCTGCTCGCCCCGGCGGCTCACATCTGCAAAGCGGACATTCTCCGGGTAGCGCTCGGCCAGCAGCACAAAGCAGCTCTTGGCCAGTTCAAACGCGCCCTTCACCCACTCATCGCAAGGGGCATCCACGCTCACGGCCACACGCGGGCCGTCCGGCTCGTCAAAGGCGTCGCTGCTGGCGTTTTCTTCTCCGGCCAGCAGATACACCAGCCCCTGCATCACGGTGCTGGCACCGGCGCACACGATGTCCTGCCCGGCAGGCGCATAGCCCGCATGGCCGGCGGCTTCCAGCCGGCAGCCGATGCCTGCCGGGGTGTCCATTTCGCTATAAATTACTTTCATCATGGTTCTCACCTCCTTCTCAGTTCAAGTCCATGGCGCGGGCGGCAGCAGCCACCGGCAGGGCACTGCCCAGACCGGCCAGCTTTGTTCCGGCCTCTTTCCCGTCTGTCTGCGTGAACGCGCTGCTCACGCTGCGGGTCAGCCCGCCGGAATCCGGGTTCTGCCCCTGCATCTCAATGACCGCCGCCATCCGCACCATCTGATCCTGCATCTGCGCCAGCTGCCGGGCAAGGGTGCCGTTCTGCCGCACCCGCTGGCGCACCTTCTCGATGCCCTCAAAATCCATCATATCCAGTGCCGCAAGGGCTGCGTCGGCGTTCTGCGGGTTGAAGAATCCCAGCTGATAACATTCCTTCGCCGTCTCGTTCTGGGAAAGGCGGCTGAAGGTGCTCTTTTTTGCCGCGCTGACCACGATGTCAAAGATGGGTTCCCGGCTGCCCAGCTCCACCCCGCCCAGACTGCCGCCGGGCACGGCGCGCAGTGCTTCGGCCGAGAAAGGCACGAACTGGTTCCCGCCGTCTGCGCCCACGATGCGGAACACCCGCTGTTCGTCGTAGAACTGACGCATCAATTCGATGATGAGGTAGCACTGCTTTGCAAAGGCACGGTAGGCGCTCTTGAGCATATCCCGGCTCAGCTTGCTGCCGGCCTCCTGCAGGGCGGCAATGGCGCTGGCAGCCGTCACGCCGCCCGCGGTGCCGCCCTGGGTCATGTCCCGGTTGCCGCTGATCTCCTTCAGCTCTTCGATGCGGCTTTGGCGGTAGCTCAGGCTGTTGCCCTGCAGGCCGGCCGTCTGCAGCGGACGAAAGCTGTCGTCGTTCAGCCTGCCCGCAACATGCACGATATCCCGCGAAAAATCCGCCAGTTCTTCCTCGTTGACCCCTGCCGTGTCGCTGAGCACATACCGCTGTTTGGCCGCCAGCAGAACATTCTCGTCCATGGCGTGGTTCATCTTGTCGATGGCCGTCTGGCAGTCCTTCATCACGTCGATGTAACCGAAGCCTGCCGGGCTGTCCTCCTCCACGAACAGTGCATCGAACACAAAGGGATATTGCCCGTGATCATACAGGCCGCGCTGTGCCAGTGCCGGGTCGTTCTGGCTGGCATACAGCACCACGCCGTTGCAGAACTTGCAGTAGTGCAGCACCATGCGTCCGTTTTCGTCCGGGCGCTTGTAGTACCAGTCCACCACCACGCTTTTCGTGCTGGTATCCTGCCCTTCCTCGTGGATGTACCGGGGCACATCCAGCACACCGGCTGTGCGGCCTGCCAGCTGCGGATACTGCGCGATCAGCTGCGCCGTGTCTTCCAGACTCAGGCTGAAGAAATCAGGCGAAGCCTGGATATCCTCCACGCCCGGCTCCCAGTAGAGCATCAGCAGGTTCATGCTGCGCACGGCGATATCGCCCAGCCCGCCCCGCATCTGAGGATCCCAGAAGATGCCGGTCACTCCGGTGCCCTGCTTGAGTTTGCGCCACCAGCAGTCGCTGTACACCTGCTCATAATCCGCCTGCTCCAGCACCACCGGCAGTACGCTGGAAAGCGCCCTTGCCGTGTCCTCGTCGTCTGCCGCGCGGGGCAGGACGTTCGGTTCCGGGTAGTTGTCCATGGCGTCGGCATGCTTGTTGGCGATGCTGTTGAACAGCCACCCGCTGGAAGGCTGGCTCTTGCCGGGCATCATAGGGTTGGAGTAATTTTTCCAGTGCCCCATGCGGAACCACAGTTCGTTGTCCACCAGGCGCTTGTCCAGCGCCGCTTTTCCGGCTTTGTACCGCTGCAGGGTCTGCATGGCCTCAGCCACCTGTGCTTCGCCCACCGGCAAAGCTTCGTTCTGAAAATCTTCCATTGTTTGTCTCCTTCCTGTTTTCAGCTCGCCCCTTTGGGAGAGCAGTCAACGCCGGCGGGCGTTGACTGAGAGGGTTTTAAACTCTGTAAAACTGTGCCCGTTTGTGCAGATCCAGCGGGTCGTCCGGCATGGGCGGGGCGGCGCAGCGTCCCGGCGGGCTGATGGGATTTTCCATCAGCACATAGCGGCATTCGTCGTAGATATGATCCTCCTGCCGGGTGTCGATATCCTCCACATTGCTCTCGTCGTACACCAGATTCGGAATGGTGCGGATAAAATGCTTGCAGGTATTGAACACCTGAAACATCGGCCTGCCCTCCGGGTCAAAGCTGAGCCGGTAGTGGAACTGCATCTTTCCGGCAAGGCGGGTGTGGTCGCCGGGCATCCAGTGCAGAAAATTCGGGCTGCGCTCCATCATGGCCGCAATGCTCTCGCCCCGGCTCTCATCGAAAATGGCCGGGTCGGCAATGCCGTGGATCACCCTGCCCCGCAGCATGGGATCGTTCTGCTCGACCTCCCGGATGCGCCTTGCCTGCTCCACCGGGTCGATGCGCAGCCCCTCGTTGGGGCGGCCGGTGCATCCGTACAGCTCCTTGATGCAGTAGAGCCTGCCTTCTTCGTCGGCGGCGTACCACCCCACCGAAAACGGCTTGGAAAAACCAAAGTCGAACCCGCGGTAGATCTGCCAGTGCTTCGGGATGGCAAAGGGTGCGATGACATGGGTCCAGCGCTGATCCTGATAGTGCGCCGGGTCGTTGCGCCACTCGGTGAACACCTGCCCCGAAAAGCTGTCCCAACTGCCGTAGAGCAGCGCCTGTTTTTCGGCTTCCGGCAGGCTGGCCAGACTGGCCAGATATCCGGGGTCGTTCTGCAGCAGCGCGGGGTTGTCGAAGATGCTGGACGGGATGAACACCCGCGCCCGCTGCAGTTTCTGTTCGGCGCCGTCGGGCAGCTTCACGGTATATTCCTCGGTGATGGGCGTGCCGGGCGGGGCGGGCGTGATGAACCGTGCCTTGACCCAGCCGTGGCCGATGCCGCCGGGGTTTGTGGTTGCACGCATGTATACCCGGGTGCCCGGGCCGGTGGGGCGGTTGCGGCTCATCATGTAGCTGTACTCTTCCCATTCAAAGTGGGTCAGCTCGTCAAAGCCGATAAAATCGTAGGCCTTGCCCTGATAATTGGTGCGATCCTTGGTGTACTGCATGGAACCGAACCAGATCTTTGCACCGCTTGGGAAGGTCCACACATGGGCAGTCGCGTTGTACTGCGCCCCGGGGAAGGCCCTGCGGTAGTACATCTGGCTCTTGTCCACCAGATCCGACAGCTGCGGGTAGGTCTTGCGCAGGATCAGCGCCCGGTAGTGCGGGATGTGCACCTGCCGCAGCGCTTCGATGATCAGCGCATCGCTCTTGCCGCCGCCCGCCGCGCCGCCATACAGCGCTTCCGGCTCCGGCCGCCGCATGAACTCTGCCTGCCGCGGCTGCGGCCTCCAGACCACCGCTGCTCTGCTCTCAAGTTTGTTCATGATTCTTCCTCCACTTCCGGCAGCAGCACCACGCCGCACCCGGTTCCCTCGGTGTCCGTGCCCTGCTCGTTCAGGGTCTTGACCACACCGGCCAGATCCTTGAGCACAGCCGTGGCTTCCTTGAGTCCCTTCATGGTGCCGGGGTCCGGTTCGCCGCCCTTCCGCGCCGCCTTCTGGCGGTCGTTCAGGCCGCGGACCTGCTGCGCCAGCAAAGTGCTGAGCACATCCGCTGCACGGCTCAGGCTGGCCAGCCCTCTGGCCTGTTTTGTCTGCCCCATCGTGGTCGGGTCAACTCCTTTCTGTTTTTGTTCCGCTGGGGTATGGCAAAAGGATACCACCCTTTTTTCTCTCCCGACAGGGCGTACTTTTGCAGGCCCACAGAGTATTTTTCAGTATTTATTATTCTCGGCGTATAAATCTAACTAATTTTTTCTTTTGCTATATCGTCATTTTTAAAAAAGTTTTCTTTTTCTCCCCAAAAAAATGAGCCAGTAATTCCCGGGCAGCCTGCCATTTTCCGGAAGATTTTTAAAAGTCATACTCATTTTATAAATTTGGACAAAAAATGAAAAAAGTGTGTTTATTTCGTGGACAAACACACTTCAAAAATGTTACAATATTTTACGTTCCTTCCCGCTGCTCCTACTGGCGGGATATTTTATTTGGAATCAGGAGGTTCTGCATGTTAGAAAACATCTTTCACCTGAAAGAAAACCACACCGATGCTAAGACCGAAATCATGGCTGGTATCACCACCTTCATGACCATGGCCTACATCCTTGCGGTCAACCCCAACATCCTGTCCGCTTCGGGCATGGATTCGGAAGCAGTTCTGATTGCCACCGCACTGGCATCCTTCGTCGGCACGGCCCTGATGGCCCTGCTGGCCAACTACCCCTTTGCTCTGGCTCCCGGCATGGGCCTGAACGCCTACTTCTCCTACACGGTCGTTCTGACCATGGGCTACAGCTGGCAGCTGGCCCTGATGGCCGTCTTTGTGGAGGGCATCATCTTCATTGTTCTGTCCCTGACCAACGTCCGTGAGGGCATCTTCAACGCCATTCCCATGACCCTGAAGAGCGCCGTCAGCGTCGGCATCGGCCTGTTTGTTGCCTTCGTCGGTCTGCAGAACGCCAAGCTGATCGTCAACAGCGACTCCACCCTCGTCACCTACCAGCACTTCAAGGGCGACACCTTCCACAGCGTGGGTGTGGGTGCCATTCTGGCCCTGATCGGCGTTGTCATCACCGCCATCCTGCTGGTCAAGAAGGTCAAGGGCGGCATCCTGTACGGCATCCTGATCACCTGGGTGCTGGGCATTATCTGCGAGCTGGCAGGCATCTACGTGCCGGATCCCGATGCCGGCATGTACACCGTCATCCCCACCGCCTTTGTCAGCTTCGATTTCTCCGCTCTGGGCAAGACCTTCGGCCAGGTGTTCAAGACCGATTTCTCTGGCGTCGGCATCCTGAACTTCTTTGCCGTCATGTTCTCCTTCCTCTTCGTTGACCTGTTCGACACGCTGGGCACCCTGATTGGCGTGGCTTCCAAGGCCGATATGCTGGATGAGGACGGCAAGCTGCCCCATATCAAGGGCGCTCTGATGGCCGACTCCATCGCCACCTGCGCCGGTGCTGTGCTGGGTACTTCCACCACCACCACCTTCGTGGAGAGCGCTTCCGGCGTTACCGAGGGCGGCCGCACCGGTCTGACCGCTATGACCACCGGCGTGCTGTTCCTGCTGGCTACCATCTTCAGCCCGCTGTTCCTCACCATCCCGAGCTTTGCTACCGCTCCGGCTCTGATCATCGTGGGCTTCTACATGATGGGCTCTGCCGTCAAGATCGACTTCAACGACCCCAGCGAGGGCATCCCCGCCTTCCTGACCATTCTGGCCATGCCCACTGCTTACAGCATCTC
>CAKSZM010000063.1 GCA_934525735.1 uncultured Faecalibacterium sp.
AAACCGGTGGTTGATTTGTCCATTGGGCTTTGTTTTGCCCGTCTGCACATTTTTGCACACTTTTTGCACACCTGAATGGCTGGACAACGGTTGCAAAGCATTCCGCTGTATGCAAATAATGCGGTGTGTGCAAATATGAATCTTGCGATAATGCGAATGAATTTGCGTTTCTTCGTGGGTTTCTCCTTTTATACGCCATTTGCACGATCTCTGCACGGTTTTTGCACGGTCCGCATTTTTCGTGTCAGATGGAGTAAGTCTGTGAATCACTCTGCAATTCGTGCTATTTTTTGCAATTCAGGTCAGAAGAACCAAGCGGAGCTGCGCCTTTACAGCCGGGTCAGCGTCTTTCAGAAGTTCCACTAAGGCAGATACCGAGATGGTCGGCTCAGACTTGGCAGGAACGCTCTGAGGTTCGGATTCTGCCGGCTTATAAAAACCTTCCTCGAACTTCTTCCTCAGCTTCTTGCGGGAATCCTGCTGGATGTGTGCATAGGTGTTGACCAGAAGATTTGCACTGGCGTGACCTGTTGTCCAATGAACGGCCTTTACATCGCCGCCGGAGATCATCCAGTTGATAGGTCGCACTGGAGTGCCGTAAACCGTGAAACACAATGCGAGTGAACTCCGGGTGCTCGTCCTGCCACTTCTCGAACTTCTTCCGAATCAGAACAGGTTCAACAGCCAGACCATTCGGCAGACGCAGGAGCATATTGTATTTTGCCGGGGCGTTTGGGTAGAAGAGGAAATTTCTGCACCGAAACGGCGGATCAGAGACGTACATATTTAAATGCTCTGTCCGCTCTGTGCTTGCGGTGCGCTCTTGCGGGTACGGTCTGCCAGAACACGCTGGCAGACGACATCTGCATCGGAAGGGAGGATGTCCACGCTGGAGTTGGTCACGGTCAGGAGCGAATCACGGGGAGCCATGGCCATATAGGCGATGATAGAACCGGGAGAAGCGGGGCCGGCCTGTACTGCATTTTTGTTATGGTTTGATCTTTCTGTCTGCTGTTTCAATTTTCACTTTACAAATCCGGACGGAATCATTACAATCAAATCAAACGCTTTGAATGGGAGCTTCCGGACTTCGCTCGGTCCGGATGAATCTGATTATGCAGGAGGTCGTACCTTATGAAGATCACTCGCCGCGCCGTTCTTCGCCTTACAGGAGCCGCCGCTGCATCGCTGGCGCTTTCCAGCTGCAGTGCAGGCAGCAGTGCTATGATAGACAACAACGGTTTTTCTTCCTGGCTCCAGAAAACGCTGGGGCTGAGCGGAGCTGAGTCCGGTTCTGCTGCCTCTTCCGAAGCGGCTGCTTCGTCTGCTGTTTCGGAGGATGCAGTCGTTTCCCCGCTGCCGGAGGGTGAGCAGCCGGACCCCGGCTTCGGCGTGCTGCCGGACTATGACGCCGACCCTCTTACCGGTGAAACCCGGCGCAGCAATGGCCGCATCGTGGGCGTGATGGTCAACAACATCTCCAACACCGCCCGCCAGAATGCCCGCCCTCAGCGCGGCCTTGGCTCGGCGGACCTGCTTATCGAGAGCAAGGTGGAGGGCGGCATCACCCGGTTCTGCGCTGTGTATCATGACGCCGACGCCATCCCGGAAGTTGGCCCGCTGCGTTCCGGCCGCGACCAGTTCCTGCAGCTGCTGATGCCCTATCAGGCGCTGTACTACCACGATGGCGAGAGTGCAGCCTGCACCAAGTTCATCAGCGTTTACAATTACTCCGGGCTGAACATCGGAGGCAAAAAATACTTCAACACGCCCACCCATCCCCATGTGGCGCACCGCGACAGCCGCGGCCGGGATGTAGCTTACGAGCACACCGAGTTCACCTCCGGCAAGGAGATCAAGCAGGCTGCTGCCAACGCCGGCATCAGCCTGAAATATACCTGTGAAACCACCTTCTTCAAGTTTGCGGATTACCGCACCGGCGCGGAAAACGCGATGAAAGGCGCGGCCTCCGGCAAGTCGGTCAGCATCACCCACTCGGACAGCTACAAGACCAGCTTCAGCTACAACTGGCTGGACCGCACCTATAAGATGCAGATGTACAGCCGCATCTCCGGCAAATTCGAGAACACCGTGGATGAGCTGACCGGCAAGCAGCTGAGCTTTGACAATCTGGCCGTCTGCTTTGCGCCCATCGAGCGCTACCCCGGCGACTCCGGCGATGTGCAGCAGGTGAGCTACATCTCCGGCGGCGAGGTCTATTTCTTCAGCCGGGGCGGCGTGGAGCGCGGCATCTGGCAGAAGGCCTCCCCCGAGCACCCGCTGCGCATTCTGAATCAGAACGGCGAGGAGATCACCTTCAACCGCGGCAAGACCTATCTTGCCATCGTGGACGACGATGAATGGTCCAACTTCAACTATCGATAAAGAGGAACTGGTATGAAACGCATCTGGACCCGGGCGGCAGCGGCCGCCATGCTCTGTGCTGCTTTGCTGAGCGGCTGCGCGTTTGCCGGCGAAATTGCTTCAGACCGTGCACCGGCTGACCCGCTGACCGGGCAGGAGCTGCAATACCCGGGTCAGCGCACAGCGGCGGTGGTCATCGACAACATCGGCACGGCGCAGTGGGGCATCGGCAGCGCCTCGGCGGTGCTGGAAGCACAGACCGAAGCGGATGCCCCCGCGAGCCTGTGCCTGGTCTACCCGGCGGTGAGCGCCATGCCGACGGTCGGCCCGGTGACACTGGGGCAGGACCTTTACTGGCGGCTGCTCAGCGGCCAGCAGGTGATCCCGGTGCAGCGCGGCGGCGGGCAGTTTGCCCGCAACTATCTGGATTATTACAATATCCGGGCGGTGGACGCACTGGAAGTAGGGCAGAATGCTTTTTCCTGCGACAGCAGCTGGAGCAATACCCCGCTTTGGCGCACCAGCGGCGCACAGGTGCAGGGCGTACTGGACAGTCTGAACATTTCCAGCCAGCTGGACGAGCTGGCCGCGGCGTCGTCCGGCGCGGCATCGGAGAATGCCGATGCCGGCACGGTCACGGCGGCGCTTCCGGCACTGCTGCCCCAGCGGGCCGAGCCGCGTCTGCCGGAGCCGCAGTCGGAGGAGGCCGTGCAGGCGCAAGTGCACTTCGGCACACAGAGCACCACGGCCTTTGCCTACGATGAAACATCGGGCACCTACGGGATGCTCCGCGCCGACGGTACGCCCCAGACGGATGCTAACACCGGCACGCAGGCACAGTTCGACAACCTGCTGATCCTGTTCAGCGGTTCCTCCCTGCGGGACGACCAGCGCACGCTGGATTACGACCTGACGCTGGGCGGCGGGTTCTGGCTCCACGGCGGAGATCTGTGGAGCATCACCTGGACGCAGGGCACCGACTCCACGTTTGCATTCTACGACGCCGACGGAAGGCCGCTTACCCTCTGCACCGGGCGCAGCTATCTGGCGCTGGTATCCAGCGTGACCGGCGAAGAAGTCGGCATCCAGAACGCCGCAGGCGAAGAGCTGCTGGCGCACTGAGTTATAATAAAAAATAAACGGCGCAGCCGCACGGCTTTCTGTGCAGCTGCGCCGTTTTTGCGTCTTATCGTTTCTTCTTTTTGCCGGGAAAAGCGGGCTTTGCAGGCCGCTGGCGGTCAGCCGACTGCCCGGCAACGATGCCGCTGCCGAACGCCCAGTGCAGGTTGAACCCGCCGCAGCTTCCGGTGCAGTCCAGCGTTTCACCCGCAAAGTATAGCCCCGGGCAGCCCTTGAACTGGAAGTGCTCGTCCACCTCCTGCAGGGCAAGGCCGCCGCCCGTCACCTGTGCCTGCCGCCAGCCGCAGGGGGTCAGCCCTTCGAAGCGCCAGTGCTTGGCGGTGTGCGCCAATGCCTGCCACTGTACGGCAGAGAGAAGGTGCGGCGCGGCTTTGGAAAGCCCGGCGGCGGCCCAGAGCGCCTGCCCGAGCCTTGCGTTCAGCAGGCCCACCCAGAACCCGGCGGGCTGGTCTGCTGCTGTCTGCACCGCGTGGGTGCGCAGCAGCGCGGCAAGGGTGTCCGCATCCAATGCGGGGAAAAGATCCAGCTCCACGGCGGGCTTCTTCGGTCCGCGCCCCGGCGCCAGAAAACCGGACAGCTGCATGATGCAGATGCCGGACAGGCCGTAGTCGGTAAACTGCACCTCGCCCGTCTCCTGCGCCAGCACGCGGCTGCCGTCCAGCAGGGTGGCCGTGGCCTTGGCGCGGATGCCGGCCAGAGACTTGTCCGGCTTTGCGCATTGCAGAGCCGTCAGGCAGGGGTACAGCGGCTCCACCCTGCCGCCGCACTGGGCGGCAAACCGGGTGCCGAAACCGTCGGTGCCGAACTGCGGCCCTGCTTCGCCGCCCATGGCGCAGACGACGGCATCCGCCCGCAGCGTCTCGGCGCCGCCCTCGGCCGTTTCAAACTGCACGGCGTAGCCGCCCCGGCTCTGGCTCAGGGTGCGCACGGCGCAGCCGGTGCGCAGCTGCACATGGCGGCGCAGCAGGTGCAGCTCCAACAGCGACAGTACATCCGCAGCCTGATTGGAATAGGGATACACCCGTCCGGCTTCGTCGGTGCGGGTGTACAGGCCGTGGGCCTGCATCCAGCCCAGCGGGTCGGCGGCGTTCACCGCATCCAGCAAAGGCCGCAGGGCGGCGGGGTCGGCGGTGAAGTACCGCTCCGGCGCAATGCCGGTGTTGCCCAGATTGCAGCGGCCGTTGCCGGTGGCCAGCAGCTTTTTGCCCACCTTGGGGTTGCGTTCCAGCACCGTGACGCGGGCAGCGGGGGCGGCTTCGGCGGCGGCAAGGGCTGCGGCCAACCCGGAGGCTCCGCCGCCCAGGATCAGGATCTGCTGCAAGAAAAACACCAGCCTTTCAAAGGTAAGATACTGTTATTGTAGCAGAACCCCGGCCGGAACGCAATGCAAAACGCCATGCGCACCGGGTGCGGCATGGCGTTCAGAGGTTCAGAAAGCGGGCGGCAGGCTCCGGTTTGCCGTAAAGACAGCCCTGTGCATGCAGCGTCCACGACGTCCTGAAATTCAGACTCATATTCCGTCCACAGAAGGCTCATAGAAAAGACACCGTTCCTTTCAAATAGCCGCTTTCCATCAAATTATAACATAAGTTTGCAGCACGTTCTACCTCTGAATCGGCAGTCCGGCGCGGTTTGCGCCAGAGTGCAAGAAAAACCTGCATCCGGAGCAGAAACCACACAGACAGGTATAAATTTCCCGCCCTGACAGATACTAGGGGAAGAACCAGCTGTAAGGAAAACGATTGGAGGAAACGCAGATGAAAGCAACAGGCATCGTCCGCCGCATCGACGAACTGGGGCGCGTGGTCATCCCCAAGGAGATCCGCCGCACCCAGCGCATCCGCCGGGGCGACCCGCTGGAGATCTTCACCACCGGTGAGGGAGAGGTGATCTTCAAAAAGTACTCGCCCGTCGGGGAGATGAGCGGGGTGGCCGCCCAGTATACCGAGGTGCTGAACCGCAGCTTTGCCCTCACGGCCTTTGTGGCCGACCGCGACCGCATCCTCACGGTCAGCGGCCCGGGCCGGCGGGAGCTGGCCGACCGCAGCATCAGCCAGCCGCTGGAAAAGCTTATGGATGCCCGCCGCCCTTACCGGAGCGAGGGCAGCCCGGAAAAGTGCATCCTCCCCTGCGAAGGCTCGCCCCGGGTGCTGCTGTGCGCCGCACCCATCATTGCAGCAGGGGATGTGACCGGGGCGGTGGGCCTGCTGACCGAGGACCGCACCGCTGCCCCGGACGACGCCCAGACCAAGGCCGTGAGCGTGGCGGCGGCGTTTCTGGCAAAGCAGATGGAGGAGTGAAAACACCGCCGCCCGGCCTGTGGAAGCAAGCCGGGCGGCGGTGTACATGAAAGGATGAATGTGAGGATGATTATTTAATGGGCACGGGCACTTTTTTCAGGCTGTTCCATGCGCGGATGATGCGTGCATTGGTCACCTTGGTGTCCGGGCCGAAGGTCGCGCCGTGGTCGGAGAGCAGACCCTGCTCTGCACACCAGCGGGCGGCTTTCTGCTGCTCGATGTTGTCAGCGGGGATATCGGTGTACAGGGCGGTGCTTACGGGGTCGGGCTTACCGGCAGTCGTCCACAGGACGGTGGCCAGCTCCTGCCGGGTGGAGGGGATAAAGCCGCCCGGCAGCGCATAGTGCAGATACAGGGAAGAACCGTAGATATAGGTGACATAACCCAAACCCGCAGTGCCCAGCACGATGCCAAGTGCGGCTGCGCCGGAGGAGAACTCCGGGTCATCGCCGCCGGGTTCGCCCGGTGTGGGCGGTGTGGGCGGCGCGGGCTCCTCGGTCACCAGCACGATCTTTTCATAGCCCCGCACAGGGATCCTGTAAGTGTTGTCCCCGAAATCCAGCAGGGTTTCCTTAATGGATACGCCGTCTGCAAGGCAGTCGGTCAGTGGGGTATCGGTCTTTACGGTAATGGTGTTGGGCTGCTCAGACGATCCGCGGGGAACATAAAGTTCGTTGTAACCGTTTTCAGACCAGTCATCATTTACAGGCACTTGGAAGTTTCCGCCATTCTGATCGCTCACAGAGGTAAAGGCAATGTCGCTGCCGTTCGGCACAGTGGGCTCGCTTACAAAATAGCCGCCGGTGATAGAAAGATCGGTCGGGTTGTTGACGTGGCTTACATCCACAGCTTTGGTAAACAGGCCGCCGCTGATGGAAAGCGGGAAGCGACATATTCCGGTGAAAACCTCGCCGTCAAACAGACCGTCGCTGATGGTGATGGAAGCGTCATCATTCATGAGCGTCATACTCTTTTCAAAGGTTCCGCCCTCGATCGTGGCATTTCCGCCGGAGGCGTATACCCCGACAGCTTTCTTAAAGATGCCGCCGGAGATGGCGCCGCGAACGTTGTACACCTCCCCCCCTTGGAAGGTGCCGCCGGAGATGGTGTCGTGGTTGTACACCTCCCCTTGGAAGGTGCCGTCGGAGATGGTGCCGTAGTTGAACACCTCCCCTTTGAAGGTGCCGTCGGAGATGGTTTTGTTGTTGTTCACATTCCCTTGGAAGGTGCCGTCGGAGATGGTTTTGTCATTGTTCACATTCCCTTGGAAGGTGCCGCCGGAGATAATGCCGTTATTGTTAGTCCAACAGCCAACGGTGCCGTCGGCAAAGTCGGCGTCTTGGTTGATGATCAGCTCTACCCCTTGCAGGGCGCTTTCAGCCCCGGATTCCGAAGAGGGCTTCAGGGTAAAGCCGCCATTGTACAGGTACAGCCGACCGCCGGAACTTGGATCGTAGTACCAATTGCCATCGACGCCGCTGCCTGCGGGCGTGCCATCGGCGTTCAGCTGGATGGTAATGCTATCGGCGGTGCCGTTTTCTGCGTCCAGATCACGGCTGCTGCGGGTGGCGGCTTCCTCCTCGGTGCTGCGGGAGGCGTCGGCCTCCTGTACAAGGGGTGCAGCCTTTTTGGCCGTGGTCTGGGCGGGTGCATCGAACACCGGGGCGGCTGCCAGTGCAGACACCGGCAGCAGGGACAGCAGCATACTGCCGGTAAGCAGGATGCTCAGGATACGCTTTGCTTTCATTGTTTTCGCTCCTTTCGTGTGTTTTTACGGGGGTATCGTTATTATAAATATACCACAAATTGGGCAAAAACAAAAGAAATTCTGCGCGAATGGGGGTCGAAACTGCGCGAATGGCTGAAAAAGGGTGGAAAACTAAAACACTGCTGCCCGGGGATGTTCTCTTTTGACACCAAAAGAGAAGAAAAGTGCGGCGGTGCCTGCAAGGCATGAAAGCCCCAGTGGGGCTTTCAAGTCGCAGACCGGTTTGCGCAGCAAATGCTGTGCGTTCAGCACAGCAAGGTCACAGCGATTTCGACGCGCTGGAGCCACGAAAAAGGGGCTGCTCGCCCCTTTTAACCCCAAAGCAGAGGGCTGCACCGGAAAAAACTGAAGATTCACGCCTGTTCGGCGTGAAGATCTTTTAACCGTTTTTTCCGGCTCCGCCGATTTGAAGCCCCTCAGTCGCTGCGCGACAGCTCCCCCAAGGGGGAGCGGGCACGCCCGCAAACTTTGCGCTTGAGCCGGAAACCTTGCCGCCATGCCAAAAGCTCCCCCTGAGAGGAAAGACTCCCCCCGGCCGGGGGGAGATGTCGCGCAGCGACAAAAGGGGGAATCTGGCACGCCGTCAGGCGTGACTGAGAGGGTTCAGCTCCGCCCCGCCTGAGAGGGGGCACACCCCCTTTATGACAGAATTATGAATCTTTCAAAACATTTTTGCAAAGCCCTTGACAGCACCGGAAAATTGGCTATAATGGTCTTAGCACTCAGGAACAAGGAGTGCTAAACAAAAGCAAAACGCAAAAAGGAGGCAGGCGCTATGACGATGGATGCACGCAAGCAGCGAGTCTTGCAGGCGATCGTGGCGCTGTATGGTCTCGAAGGTGAGCCTGTTGGCAGCAGCGTGCTGGCAAACTACTTTGATATGGCAGTTTCCAGTGCAACGCTCCGCAATGAGATGGCGGCGCTGACAAAGCTGGGTCTGCTGGAGCAGCCCCACACCAGCGCGGGCCGTGTGCCCAGTGCCAAGGGCTACCGTTATTACCTTGATAATCTGCTGACGGACGATCAGCCGCTGGACCGCGTGATCCGCGCCCGGGTAGATGCCGTGTTCGCCAGTCTCGACCATGAGCCGGATAAGCTGGCACAGGGCGCGGCAAGGGCGCTGGCAGAGATCAGCGGCTGCACCGCTGCCGTCAGCACTCCCTGCGCCGAAGATTTGTGCATCGCCCACTACGAGGTCGTTCAGGTGGGCCGCAGCGCAGCGGCTGTGCTGGCCGTTACCACAGCCGGTTACGTCCGTACCCGCGTAGCGCGGGTGCGCAGCGGTCTCTCCCGCGAGAATGCCGCTGCACTGGCCGCTCTGCTCAACCGCAACCTGACCTTCGTGGCACCGGTGGATCTGTCCACCCGGCTGCTGGCAGAGCTGTGCAGCCAGATCGACTCCGAGCTGGTGCCCGTCATCAGCGCGGCGGCGGCCATCCTGCAGGATTCGGCAAAGCCTCATGTTTATCTGGGCGGCGAGCAGCACCTGCTGGACTGGCCTCAGCTGGACGGCAAGGTGGGCGACATCCTCACGCTGCTGAACGATGAGGAGCAGGCTGCAGAGATCATTGCTCCCCCTGCAGACCGCAGTGAGAGCGTGCTGCTGGGCGAAGATCTGGAACCCCAGATCCCGGGCTTGTGCATCGTCAGCGACCGGTATCTGGTGGGCGGCGGCCTGTGGGGCTCCATCGCCCTGATCGGCCCCACCCGGATGCCCTTCCAGAAGCTGATGCCGCTGCTGCATTACTTTGCAGACCAGCTGGGCGAGGGCATGAGCGGCAAACGAAAAGACACCCCGCAGGCTGCCGTACCGCGGCGGACTGTGATCTATAAGGAGGATCTGGAATGAGCGAAGAAGCAAAAAAGACGGCTCCGGCTCAGGAGACTGAGCAGCCCGCCGCTGCTCCCGAGGAAAAGGCTGAACAGGCCGCGGCTCCCGAAGCAGAGAGCGCAGCCGAAGAAAAGGCCGACCCGAAGGACGACAAGAAAAAGGACGGCGGCTGGTTCAACAAGAAGGCCCGCGAGATGGAAGCCGTCAAGGCCAAGCTGGACGCTGCCGAGCAGAACGCTGCACAGGCAAAGGATCAGCTGCTGCGCATGGCAGCTGAGTACGAGAACTACCGCAAGCGTTCCACCCGCGAAGCCGACCAGAAGTTCAACGACGGCGTGTCCTTTGCCGTGAACCAGATCATCCCCATTCTGGATACGCTGGAAATGGCGGCCAACGCCCCCACCACCGACGAGAACTACAAAAAGGGCGTGACCATGACGCTGGACAAAGCCGCCAAGGCGCTGGATGCCCTCCATGTGGAGGAGATCGAGGTGCTGGGCAAGCCCTTTGACCCCAACTTCATGAACGCCGTGCAGCAGATCCCCGCCCCGGACGGGCAGGAAAGCGGCACCGTCGTCACGGTCTATCAGAAGGGTTACAAGCTGGGCGACAAGATCGTCCGCCATGCGACCGTTGTGGTGGCCGAGTAACAAAGCATGAACTTCCGCAAGGGAGTTTTGAATATAACATCCGCTTACAAACACTTTGAGCATCACATAAACAAGATTTGTTCTTTCGAGAGGAGTTTTCATTATGAGTAAGATCATTGGTATCGACCTTGGTACTACCAACAGCTGCGTGGCTGTCATGGAGGGCGGCGAGCCCGTTGTCATCGCAAACTCTGAGGGTGCACGCACCACCCCGTCTGTGGTCGGCTTTACCAAGACCGGCGACCGTCTGGTCGGTCAGGTCGCAAAGCGTCAGGCCATCACCAACCCTGAAAACACCGTTGCTTCCATCAAGCGTTACATGGGCACTGACCACAAGGTGACCCTGAACGGCAAGGAGTACACTCCCCAGCAGGTCAGCGCCATGATCCTGCAGAAGCTGAAGGCTGATGCCGAGGCTTATCTGGGCGAGCCTGTCACCGAGGCTGTCATCACTGTCCCTGCATACTTCAACGACAGCCAGCGTCAGGCCACCAAGGACGCAGGCACCATTGCAGGCCTGAACGTCAAGCGTATCATCAACGAGCCTACCGCTGCTTCTCTGGCATACGGTATCGATAAGGAAGAAGACCAGAAGATCATGGTCTACGACCTGGGCGGCGGCACCTTCGATGTCTCCATCATCGAGATGGGCGACGGCGTCACCGAAGTTCTGGCCACCAACGGCGATACCCATCTGGGCGGCGATGACTTCGATGAGCGCATCAT
Organism: uncultured Faecalibacterium sp.; assembly: GCA_934525735.1. GTDB lineage: Bacteria > Bacillota > Clostridia > Oscillospirales > Ruminococcaceae > Faecalibacterium. The sequence continues at coordinate 10,780 of CAKSZM010000063.1, forward strand.
CAACTGGATGGCAGACGCCTTCCAGACCGAGAACGGCATCGACCTGCGCAAGGACAAGATGGCCGCTCAGCGCCTGAAGGAAGCTGCCGAGAAGGCAAAGATCGAGCTGTCCAGCGCAATGAGCAGCCAGATCAACCTGCCCTTCATCACT
>CAKSZM010000064.1 GCA_934525735.1 uncultured Faecalibacterium sp.
GTTCTGGCGGTCGTGCTGGTACTGTACGGCGGGGGCCGCTGGCTGGAGAAACGGGCAGAAAAGCCGGAGACCCGCACGCCGCTGCCCCAGGCCGACCAGGAGACTGTGGAAGTGGATGGCGTCACCTACCGCAAACGGGATGACCTGACGGTCATTCTGGCGATGGGCGTGGACCACGAAACACAGGATGAGTACGAGTACCGCAAGGCCGGCCAGGCCGACTTTCTGCGGCTGATCGTGCTGGATAACAAGAAGAAAACGGTGCAGCAGCTGCAGATCGACCGCGACACTATCACGCCGGTGACCATGCTGGGCGTTCTGGGCGACCGGTACGAACCGGTGACCCAACAGATCTGTCTGGGGTATGCGTTCGGTGATGGACGGCAGTCCAGCTGTGAGGTGACAGTCGAAGCTGTGGAAAACCTGCTGGGCGGGCAGAAGATCGACCAGTACCTTTCTATGGGGCTGGACGGCATCTCGACCCTGAACGATCTGGCAGGGGGCGTCACGGTGACGCTGGAAGATGATTTTTCTGCCATCGACCCGGCAATGACCAAGGGCACGACCCTGACGCTGTGGGGCGATCAGGCGGAAGTTTACGTCCGCACCCGCCGCAGCATCGGCGTGGGCACCAATGAAGCCCGCATGGTCCGGCAGGAGCAGTACATCCGGCAGATCACCGGTCAGCTGGATGAAAAAGTGCGGCAGGATCAGAACTTTGTTCTGACTGCCTACGATGCGCTGGAACCGTATCTTTATACCAACATTCCCCGCGGGCAGCTTGCCAACGAGGCATGGGCAGCAAAGGATTACGAAAGGCTGGAAACCATCAAACCGGAGGGTACCTATCAGGTGGGCGACGACGGCTTTATGGAGTTTTATCCGGATGCGGCGAGCCTGCAACAGGCAGTGCTGCAACTTTTTTACGAAAAAACGTAAAATGTGCGGAAAGCATATTTGAGATAAAATGCTTCCGGAGGGGAGCAACAGAAAGGGGTATTCATATGAAAATGAAAAAACTGACGGCAATTGCAATTTCGGCAGCCCTGCTGGTGAGCATGGCTGTTGCTACAGCATTTGCGGTGGAGTCCACTCCCAGCAAGACCGGCACCGATGCAGATGCCGGCAAAACGGATGTGACGATCTCCGGTACGGGCGATGTGGCGTATACCAAGCCGGCGGATACCGAGCAGAAAAAGACGCTGTATGTTGAGGTCAAAGCGACCGAAGACTCCGCCAAGGAAGAAACCAAACTGAAGAATGAAGGCGTCGAGGACTATCTGGGCACAAAGACGGCCGAAAGCGCAGCTGAGATCCTTCGCACTGAAAAGAACAATGTGACGGTCAGCGAGATCAAGGAAGTGAAAGTCACCGGTTACAGCGATGAGATGGAGGACGTTACCCTGAAAGTCCCCTTTGCAGCTCTGCCCGAAGAGGGCACAAAGGTTGCCGTTGTGGTCCGCGTGACGACCCCGAACGGTCAGACCATCGATCTGCCGGTGTCCGGTATCGTTGTGGAAGAGACGGTGATCGTGAACGGTGTGGCCCGCAAGGTGCGTAAGGTCATGTTCACGCTGGATGGCGTCACGATGCGCAATGTGGAAGCCGGTAAGGTCTATGTGGCTGCTGTGACCACCAGGTAAAAGCAGATGATTCTGTCTCGCGGCGCTCTCTTCCGAAGAAAAGGGAACGCCGCATTTTTCGCGTAAAACTGGGAGATTGTTTAAGGAGTGAAACTGTGCAGCAGGATACTTTGATGCAGGAACATACCGCGCCTGGGATGCAGCCGGAACGGGAAGAGGATACCATTGATCTGCTGGAGCTGTTCATGGGGCTGCTGGCGCACTGGCAGCTGATCGCGGCAACTGCTCTGGCAGGAGCCGTTCTGGCAGCGCTTTACACGTTTTTTCTGGTGACCCCGATGTACAAGGCAACAGCTACGATCTATGTGGTCAGCCGCAATGATTCCGTGCTGAACTTTTCGGATCTGCAGGTCGGCAGTGAGCTGACCAGCGATTACATCAAGGTCTTTGAAATGTGGGAAGTCCACGAAAAGGTCATCAGCGCATTGAATCTGGACTATACCTACAGTGAGATGGCTTCAATGCTCAGTGTGACCAATACGGCTGATACCCGTATGCTGGATATCACAGTCACGGATTCCGACCCGGAAGAGGCGGCGGCCATTGCCAACGAATATGCCGAAGTGGGCACGAAATATATCTCGGAAAAGATGAAGACCGACGAACCTACTTTGATGTCCTCGGCCCGTGTGCCGGCCAATCCCTTCAGCCCCAGCAAGGCAAAGAACATCCTGCTGGGCTTTGCGCTGGGCTTTGTACTGTCCTGCGGTGTGGTGGTGCTGCGCGTCCTGCTGGACGACACCTACAAGTCTGCCGACGATATCCGCAAGTATACCGGCATGGTCGTGCTGGCTTCCGTCCCTCTGGCAGAAGGCGACAAGCCCAAAGAAGGCAGCCCCTTCAAACGGCGCATGAAACGGGTTTCCAATGATATCCGCCGCCGTGTGGGCGGCTCCGGGAGGAAAGCATGAAACAGCTGAAGATCACGAAGTTTCCCGCTCTGGATTATGCAGGCAGCGAGGCTTTTAATACTCTGAGTACGAACCTCTCCTTTGCAGGCGAGAACATCAAAAAGATCATGATCACCAGCTGCCATGCTTCGGAGGGCAAGAGCTATCTGTCCATCAATCTGGCACGCGCTCTTGCTCAGCGCGGCAAGCGGGTGGCGCTGGTGGATGCGGATCTGCGCCGCAGCATGATCAACTCGACCTATGGCGTCCGCTTCGAACACGATAAATCCGGCGGAAGCGGTCTGTCACATTTTCTGGCCGGTATGGTCGGCATGGATGAGGTGGTCTATCAGACCGATATCACCAATATGCTCATGGTCCCGGTGGGCCGCGAGGTGCCGAACCCGCTGGCTCTGCTGAGCGGCCGGCATTTTGAGGAATTACTGGATACACTGGCAAAGATGGTGGATTACGTCATCGTGGACGCACCCCCGGTGGGTGTGGTCATTGATGCGGCGGAAATTGCAAAAGTATGCGACGGCACGATGATCGCGGTGCACTACAACGATGTGCGCCGTCAGGAGCTGCTGGATGTCAAGCAGCAGATCGAGCAGAGCGGCTGCCCCATTCTGGGCACGGTGCTCAATCAGGTGGACTACGACAATTATCTCGGACGCAAATATTATTATAAATCCTACTATAAATACAGCAGATATAAAAAATACGGGTATTACAATAAGTATTATACTCATGAACATTCTGCTGAGAAAAAATGAGCGGATTTACAGATTACCACGCCCACTTTGTTTACGGAGTGGATGACGGTGCACGGACCCGGGAAGAAATGTACGCCATGCTGGATGCGGCCGTACAGGACGGCGTGAGCTGCCTGTATGCCACCTCGCACAGCACCCCGGGCATGGAACCGTTCCCGCAGGAAGTTTACGGCAGGCATCTGGCGCTTGCCCGGGACTACTGCCGGGCAAAGGGCTATGAACTGACGCTGAAAAGCGGCTCGGAGCTGCTGTATACCCCGGCGGCGGGGGATGCGGCGGCCCGGCGCCGGCTGTTTACGCTGGACGGTACCGACTGGGTGCTGTTGGAATTTGTGCCGGATGTGACGGCCCGTGAGCTGGAAGAGGCGGTGAGTGCTGTGGCCTTTGCGGGCTACCGCATTCTTCTGGCGCACATCGAGCGGTTTCCGGCGCTTGCAAAGGGCGGGCTGCTGCCCCGGCTGCGCCGGGAATACGGCGTGCGCTGCCAGGTCAACTGCGCAGCTGTCCTGAACAGCGGCTTTTTCCAGCGCCGGAAACTGGAACGCTGGCTGAAAGAAGGCTGGGTGGACGCCGTTTCGTCGGATGCTCACAACTGCATGTCGCGCCCGACCCGGATGAAAGCTGCGTATGCCCAGTTGTGCGGCTGGCTGGGGCAGGATGCGGCAAAACAGCTGACCGGGCAGTGCGGGAGTTTTCTGGATTGAAGAAAAATGGGTCAAATCCTGAATATTTTGTTGCTTTATGTCTTTTTTTCATGAAAACCTTACAGACAAAGGGTCGGAGTGATAAAATAATAAAAGAGTGTGTTATGGAAGATGCGGGGGTATATGCATGAAAATTCTGGTTGTCGATGATGGACAGCTTGCGGTCAATTCGCTGATCCGCATCCTCTGCCGTGTTGCGCCCGATTGCGACTATATCAGCGCCATGACAACGGAAGATGCGCTGAGCTGGATGCGTCAGGGGCCGATGGACGCGGCATTTCTGAATCTGGAAATGCCGGGCATGAACGGTCTTGCTCTGGCACGTATGATCCAGAAGCTGCAGCCGCGCTGCAATCTGATCGTGGTGACAGAGCACCCGGAATATGCGCTGGAAGCGCTGCAGATCTTTGTCAGCGGTTTTCTGCTCAAGCCGGCAAATGAAACGGACGTGCGCAATGTATTGGATCATCTGCGCTACCCGCCCGATGATGCTCCGGCAGGCATCAAGATCCAGTGCTTCGGCAATTTCGAGATCTTTGTGGGCGGGCGGCCGCTCTCCTTCAAGCGCAGCAAGAGCAAGGAACTGCTGGCCTATCTGGTGGACCGCAACGGCGCCACCTGCACCAACGGCGAGATGTTGGCTGTCCTCTGGGAGGACAAGCCGGACACGGCTTCGCTCCACAGCCATCTGCGCAACCTGATCTTCGATCTGAGCCATACGCTGGAAGACGCGGGCGTCACTGGGTTACTGGTGCGCGGCCGCAGCACGCTGGCCGTCGATACCAGCAAGGTGGACTGCGATTACTTCAACTTCCTGCGGGGCGACCGTTCGGCCATCAACTCTTACCGCGGCGAGTATATGACCCAGTATTCCTGGGCCGAAGTGACCCGCTCGGCGCTGCGCCAGCAGGCCATGAACGCGCAGCAGTCTGCAGGACTTCCGAGCTACTATGTGCCGCCTATGGGGTACTGAACAAAATAAGACAGAAAAAAGCCCTGAAGTGCATTGCACTTCAGGGCTTTTCTGTACGCAGCGTTATTTCTTCAGGTGACTGTCCCATCCGGAGGAAGTAATGGTCTCATGATCCGGGGTGCACCACATGGCTTCCACACCGTCCAGAGATTCCACGATCTTCTGCCCCTCTTCCAGCGGCATGCAGAACAGGCCGGTGGTCAGGCAGTCGGCCAGGCCGGAGTCGCTGCACAGCACGGTCACGCCGTTGAAGTAAGCGGAGGGGAAAAGGGTGTCCGGGTCGATGAGGTGGTGGTAACGCTTGCCGTCCACCACATAGTAGCGCTGGTAGTCGCCACTGGTCACAAGAGCCATGTCGCTCATGTTGATGGCCCCGCCCAGCATGGAATCCGAGGTATAGACATCCGAGGACTGCCACGGGTTCTCCACGCCGCCGGTCCACTCGGTACCGTCCGGCTTTTTGCCGATGGCGCGCAGGTTGCCGCCCACGCTCACCAGAGCGCTGGTCAGGCCCCGGGCTTCGGCGGCCTGACATACCATCTCCACAGCGTAGCCTTTGCCCACGCTGCCAACGTCCAGCGACATTTCAGGGTCGGCCAGATAGACGGTCTTGGCGTCCTCGTCGATGATGAGATTGTTGATGTCGCAGTGCTGGGCGGCGGCCTCCAGCTCTTCCATGGAAGGCAGCTTGTTGTCGGCGTCTGTCTCCGTTTCAGCAGCTGCTTCGCGGTAGTTGTGCCAGATGTTCAGCACGCTGCCCATGGCGATGTTCAGCTTTCCGTTCGTGGTCTGGTACATCCGGTCGGCCAGTTCCAGCATCGAGAGGATGCGGTCATCCACCTCTACAGGGGCCTTGCCGGCGTTGTCGTTGATGGTCTTGATATTGGTCACACCGGGGTAATCGTTGTAGATGTCAAAGAGCTGGTTGTAGCTGACAAGGTCGGCGTGGAGTTCGCTCATCTGGGTGGTGAACTCCTCCTCGCTTTCGCAGTAGGCGATGACCTGCGTCACCGTGTCGAATACATCGTAAAAGACAGTGCTGTAACGGGTCAGCTCTTTCTGCTTTTTGGGGGCACAGCCTGCCAGCAGGCTCAGGCACAGCGCCCCGGCCAGCAGAGCACAGACAAAACGTTTTGCGCGGGTCAGTTTCATACGGGCTGGTTCTCCTTTGCAGCGGTAAAGGCGGTGTGCTCCTCCTGCAGGTGAGCCAGCAGGTCGCCGAAGACCCAGTTCCGGTTGGAGGGGGTCACGACAGCCTTGAGCGGGATGGTCACCTGTGCCTGCTTCATCAGGTCCAGCAGGGTATCCACGTCCCGCTCCTTGAAATTGGCCAGTACCAGCGCCGGGGGATAAGCGCCCGGCTCCAGCACCAGCGTGCGGGGCGCTTTGGTCTCTACCTCGCCCAGCAGCTGCGCCACGGTTTTGCCGGCGTCTGCAGGGGAGACGGTGAGCAGCTTCATGCCGAAGGCGGGCGCCATGCCTTCCAGTTTGCCCCGGTCGGCGGGGGAAAGATTCCAGCCCAGCGCCAGCGGAACGCCGGCGTTCTGGTTGCGTGCGATATGTGCTTTCATATGGTTGACCTCATTTTGCGTGAATTTCAAAATACACTATAGTATAACACAAATACGCGCAAAAGAAAATGCGTGCACAGCAGTTTGTGCCGCTCAGCCCTGTTCCAGTTCCAGCAGGTACTGCTTCATTTCCAGCCCGTAGGCGTAGCCGGTGAGCTTGCCGGTGCAGCCCACCACCCGGTGGCAGGGCTGCAGGATGGCAATGGGGTTGCGGTTGCAGGCTCCGCCTACGGCCCGGGCGGCCTTCGGTTTCCCGATGGCGGCGGCAAGCTGGCCGTAGGTGCGGGTCTCCCCGTAGGGAATCTTGTTCATCTCGGCCCAGACCGCTTTCTGGAACGGGGTGCCCTTCGGTGCCAGCGGCAGGTCGAACTCCCGCCGCGCTCCGGCAAAGTATTCGTTCAGCTGTTCCTCGGCCTCCTGCAGCAGGGGCGTCTCGCAGACCTTGCGGGGCAGCGGCTCCAGCTCGGGCACACCATCCGGGCAGAGAGCCAGTCCGCAGATAGCGTCGTTTTCTTCTTCCAGCCGGAAGGTGCCGAGGATGCTGTTCACATACCAGACGTTCAAAAGTTTCTGCTTCCTTTCCTGTCAGTTTGTGCTATACTAAAATTGATTTTAGCATAAAAATGCTTGCAGTGAAAGGGGCGTTTTTTGTTATGGTACAGGCATTGGAAGACATCATTGCCAAAAGCAGCAGCATCGTGTTTTTCGGCGGGGCAGGCGTCTCCACCGAGAGCGGCATCCCGGATTTCCGCAGCGTGGACGGGCTTTATCATCAGAAGTACGCCTACCCGCCGGAGACCATCCTGAGCCACACCTTCTGGGAAGAAAACCCGGAAGAATTCTACCGCTTTTACCGCGACAAGCTCATTGTGAAAGGGGCAAAGCCCAATGCGGCGCATCTGCGCCTTGCAAAGCTGGAACGGGAAGGTAAACTGAAGGCGGTCGTCACCCAGAACATCGACGGCCTGCATCAGGCAGCGGGCAGCAAAACTGTGTATGAGTTGCACGGCAGCACCCTGCGCAACTACTGCACCCGCTGCGGCAAGTTCTATGATGTGGATTTCATCGCGAACAGCACCGGCGTGCCCCGCTGCACCGAGTGCGGCGGCATCGTCAAGCCGGATGTGGTGCTCTATGAGGAAGGTCTGGACGAAGAGGTCCTGTCCGGCGCAGTGAACGCCATCCGCCATGCGGATACCCTCATCATCGGCGGTACCAGCCTTGTGGTGTATCCGGCGGCGGGGCTCATCCGCTACTTCCGGGGCGACCATCTGGTAGTCATCAACATGCAGCCCACCGGTGCCGACGCCGAAGCTGACCTGTGCATCGCAAAGCCCATCGGGCAGGTGCTGAGTGAAGATGTGAAACTGGATTGAAAATGGAAGCGGAGCGTGCGGTTTCGCGCTGCTTCGTGTCCCCATTCTGTTAAGGTGGAACCAGACTGAAACGAATGGGGGAAACCAGATGATCCAGGTTTGCGACCCGCCGCGCACGCGGCAGGCGAGACGGCTTTCGGCCGAAGAGTTCTGCGGGCTGCTCCGCAGCGAAGTGAGCAGCATCTACCGCCCCCGCAGCGAGGTGCTGCGGATGATCACGGTAGGAGAAATGTGGGGCATCTGCGGGGCCAGAAGCGAGCCGACTGCAGGCTGCATCCTTCTGCCGATGGACGCTGACACGGCCGCCGCCGGGGCACTGCGCAGCTTTCTGGGCTGGGGCCGCACGGCGGGCGGGTATGTCCTTACCCCGCCGGTGGGTGCCGGGGAAGATGTGCCTGCTCTGTTGGCAGCGGCTGTTCTGAGGATGAAGGTTCTGGCCCGCCGCCGCCCCTGCTGGGCCGTGGCGGAGTGCACCGATGAAACCAGCCTGCCGGTGCTGCTGCGGCAGGGCTTTGCGCTGCGTGCCCTGCGCCCGCTGGACAGCCTTGCACCCTGCTTTTTGCTGCAGTCGGGCTGCCTGCCCGGAAATCAGCCGCCGGTGTGGGTTCCGCTGGAAGACCGGCGCACGCTGGCGCTCTGGCTGGCCCGGGGCTACGCCGCACTGGAAAGCCGCGAGGGCCTGCAGGGAACGGTGCTGGCGCTTTATCCGCTGTAAATGGGAAAGAGAGGAAGTTTAAATGAAAGCAGTCATTCTGGAAAGCTACGTCATGCAGCCCGGCGACCTGGACTGGTCCGGCGTGCAGGCTCTTGTGCCGGACACCCAGAGCTATGTCCGCACCGCCTACGAGGAGATCGCGCCCCGCATCGGGGATGCAGACCTTGTGCTTCTGAATAAATGCCGCATTGACGAGAACATTTTGTCGCAGTGCCCGAACCTGAAGTGGGTGGGCATCATTGCCACCGGCACGGACAACCTTGACCTTGCCGCCTGCCGCCGCCATGGCGTGGATGTGGCCAATGTGCCGGGCTATTCTACTTACAGTGTCGCGCAGATGACCTTCAGCCTGCTGCTGGCCATCTGCCAGTGCGCCGAGCGCTACAACCGTGCCATGACCGATGGCCACTGGCAGCTGAACGTGCCAGCCGAGTACGGCCTGCTGCCCCAGGTGGAGCTGCTGGGCAAGACCTTCGGCATCTACGGCTACGGCAGCATCGGGCGGCAGACGGCCCGCATTGCAAAGGCCTTCGGCATGAAGGTTCTGGTCTGCACCCGCACCGTCCGGCCAGAGTATGCTGCCGATGGGGTGGAGTTCGTGGATTTTGATGCCCTGCTGGCGCGCAGCGACGTGCTGAGCCTGCACTGCCCGGCCACCCCGGCCACCCGGGGCCTTATCAGCGCCGATGCCCTTGCAAAGGCAAAGCCGGGCATGATCCTGCTCAACACCGCCCGGGGCGCACTGGTGGATGAAACAGCTGTGGCGGATGCGCTGGAAAGCGGAAAGCTTGCGTTCTACGGTGCAGATGCCTTTGGCACTGAGCCGCTCCCGCAGGACAGCCGCCTGCGGAAACTGCCAAACGCTATCCTGACACCGCACATTGCATGGACGACCAAAGAAGCCCTGCAGAGGCTGATGGACATCACCACCGGCAATCTGCGCAGCTTTCTGGCCGGCAGGGGCGAGAATATCGTCAACCCTTGATTTTGGCAGGGCGCTGTACTATACTGTTCCATGGTTTCAGGCTCTCCCGGTAAAGGAACTGCCGTAAATATCGTATGCACAAGAGCAGCGGGCAGCTTTGCTGCTGCTCTGAGGGAGGTAAAAATGAGCTACGCCATCGTATTCAGCAGCAGAACGGGTAACACCGGGCTGCTGGCACAGACCCTGCGGGAGCAGCTGCCGCAGGCAGACTGCTGCTATTTTGGCACACCGGATGTTGCCGCACTGGCAGCGGACACCCTTTATGTGGGTTTCTGGACGGATAAGGGCAAGGCGGACGCCGACACCCTGCAGCTGCTGCAGCAGCTGCGCGGCAAGCGGGTGTTTTTGTTCGGCACGGCAGGCTTTGGCGGCAGTACCTCCTACTTTGAAAAGATCCTTACCGCCACCCGGCAGGCGCTGGACGAAAGCAATACTGTCATCGGCAGCTTTATGTGTCAGGGCAAAATGCCGGTGTCCGTCCGGCAGCGGTACGAGGCCATGAAAGCACAGCCCGGCCACGCGCCCAATCTGGACGCTCTGATCGAAAACTTCGATAAGGCGCTCTCCCACCCGGACGCTGCAGATCTGGAGCAGCTGAAGCAGACTGTAAAGTAAGTAAAAAAGAGCGGTCGCACATGATTTTGTGCGACCGCTCTTTCTGTATAGGACAAACGTTAGTCAATGGTGGTTTTGGTGCGGCCCACGCCCAGCACGGCAGTGGAGATCTTTTTCCAGCTGTTGCACCCGCACACCCCGTCCACGGTCAGGCTGGTGCGCCGCTGGTAGCCCCGCAGAGCCTGCTCGGTGCGGGCACCAAAAATGCCGTCGATGCGGCTGCCGGTCTGGTAGCCCAGTGTGGAAAGCGCATCCTGCAGGATCATCACATAGCAGCCCCGGCTGCCGCGCCGGAGAGTGGGGTAGCCTGCCGTGGTGCCGCTGCAGGCGGGGGTGCCGTAGCGGCGGTCCATGTGCACCCAGGTGGGGGTCTGGCTCAAAGGCTCCAC
>CAKSZM010000065.1 GCA_934525735.1 uncultured Faecalibacterium sp.
ACCATCCTCGTGGCCTGCATGATGGTCAACAACGAGATCGGCACCCGCAACGACGTGGAACGCCTTGCTGCCGAGGTCAAGCGCCGCAACAGCCGCACCATCGTCCATGTGGACGCCGTGCAGGCGTGGATGCGGGTGCCCATCAAACTGGACAACATCGACACGTTGTCGGTGAGCGGACATAAGATCCACGCGCCCAAGGGCATCGGTGCGCTGTACCTGTCCGACCGGCTGGTGCAGGCCTTCCAGCCGCCGTATCTGGGCGGCGAGCAGGAGCGCGGCCTGCGCCCCGGCACCGAGAATCTGCCCTACGCGGTGGGTCTGGCTGCGGCGGCTTCCCGCCTTGCAAAGACCATGAAGAGCCGCGACACCGCCGTGCGGGCGCTGAATCAGCGCCTGCGGGAGGGGCTGAAAGCCTTCCCCGAAGTGGTCATCAACAGCCCGGAAAACGCTGTGCCCGAGGTGCTGAACTTCAGCGAAAACTGCATCAAGAGCGAGACCATGCTGGCATGGCTGGCCGAGGCGCAGATCTATGTTTCGTCGGCCAGCGCCTGCGGCCGGGGTCAGCCCAGCCACACGCTGGCCGCCATGAGCCGCGACCCACTGGCCATCGACACCGCCATCCGGGTGTCCTTCTGCGCCGACAACACCCCGGAGGATGTGGACGCCTTCCTCACCCGCTTCGAGGACGGCATGAAGCATCTGCAAAGAATCAGAAAATGATCAGGAGATACAACATTTATGCATGAAATTATCATGGGCTATCAGGGCGAAATGTCCCTCAAAGGCCTCAACCGCAACCAGTTCGAGTCGGCCATGATGAAGATCCTGCGCTACCGGCTCAAGACCGTGGGCAAGTTCAAGGTGTACTGCACCCAGTCCACCTTCTATATGGAACCCGAGGAAGAGGACGTGGACATGGACCTCGCCTTCGACCGGGTGAGCAAGGTGTTCGGTCTTGCCGCCCTCAGCCGCGCCGTGGTCTGCGACAAGGACTTTGACACCATCTGCCAGACCGCCGAGGATTATCTGGGCGCCAGCCTGCACGGCATCCGCACCTTCAAGGTGGAGGCCCGCCGCTCCGATAAGACCTACCCCATGACCAGCCCCGAGCTGATGCGGGAGCTGGGCGCCTACCTGCTGGGCAAGCACAACTACCTGCGGGTGGATGTGCACAACCCGGACTTCAAGGTCATTGTGGAGATCCGCGACTACGGCGCTTACATCCACGGCCCCAAGGTGCCCGGCGAGGGCGGCCTGCCCGTGGGCACCAGCGGCCGCGCCCTGAACATGCTGTCCGGCGGCATCGACAGCCCCGTGGCGGCCTACCGCATGGCAAAACGCGGCCTGGCGCTGGATCACATCCACTTTGCCTCTCCGCCGTACACCTCCGAGCGCGCCAAGCTCAAGGTGAAGGCACTGGCCCAGTTGACCAGCATCTATACCGGCAGCTCCAACCTGTTCGTGGTGCCGTACACGAAACCTCAGGAGTACATCCGCGACAACGCCCCGGACGTGCTGTTCACCGTGCTGATGCGCCGCAGCATGATGCGCATCGCCAATGTCATCGCCAAAAAGCAGGGCTGTGAAGCCCTCGTCACCGGCGAGAGTCTTGCGCAGGTGGCCAGCCAGACCGTCAAGGCTCTGCAGTGCACCGATGCCGCCCAGGATCTGCCCATCCTGCGCCCGCTCATCGGCATGGACAAGACCGAGATCGTAGAGACCGCCCGCCACATCAACACCTTCGAGACCAGCATTCTTCCCTATGAGGACTGCTGCACCATCTTCACGCCCCCGCACCCGAAGATCCGCCCGGAGCTGGAAGAGATCCTCGAGGCCGAGGCCGCCATGCCCGGCCTTGCCGCGCTGGAAGCCGAGGCGGCTGAGACTGCCGAGCGCATCCGCATCCGTATCACCGATCAGGTAGAGTTCGAGGGGTGAAAAATCCATGACTGCAGAAATCATCAGTGTCGGCACCGAGCTGCTGCTCGGCAACATCCTCAACACCAATGCCCAGTATCTGAGCCGCGAGCTGGCGGCGCTGGGTATCACTGTCCAGCGGGAGAGCACCATCGGCGACAACCACGGCCGTCTGGCTGATTTTGTCAACGAGGCAAAACAGCGGTGCGATCTGCTGGTGTTTACCGGCGGCCTTGGCCCCACGGCGGACGACCTGACCAAGGAGACGGTGGCCGCCTGCTTCGGCGATACGCTGGCATTTGACGAGGAAGAGTGGGACAAGATCGTCTCCTTCTTCACCCGCACCAAACGGGAAGTGACCCCCAACAACCGCAAGCAGGCCATGGTGCCGGTGCACGGGCACAAGGTCATCAACAACCACGGCACAGCCCCCGGCGCATGGTTCGAGCAGGACGGCCATTGCGCCGTGCTGATGCCCGGCGTGCCCCACGAGATGAAGGCTATGTGGGAGGAGAGTGTGCGCCCGCTGCTGCTGGCGCGGCAGAACTGCACCCTGCACTCGGTCACCCTACGGGCGCTGGGCGGCGAGAGCGATATTGAATACTGCGTGCGGCATCTGCTGGAAAACGTGAACCCCACTGCCGCCATTTACTGCAAGACCGGCGAGTGCGAGATCCGCATCACTGCCCGGGCCGAAAACGACACCGAAGCCGAAAAAATGTGCCGCGCTTACGCCACAAAGTTCTATGATCTGCTGGGCGATGCGGTGTATGATGAGGATGTGGCCGGTCTGGAAGAAACGGTCGTCCACACACTGCAGAAAAAAGGTCTGACCCTCGCCACGGCGGAAAGCTGCACCGGCGGCATGATCGCCCAGCGCATCACGAATGTGTCCGGTTCCAGCGAGGTGTTCGGCTTTGGCTTTGTCACCTACTGGGAGCAGGCCAAGGCAAACATGATCGGGGTGGATCCGGCGGTCATTGCAAAGTACAACGTGGTGTCGGCTCCGGTGGCCGCGCAGATGGCACTGGGTGCCGCTGAGACGGCGGGCGCAGACATTGCCGTCAGCGTCACCGGCGTGGCAGGCCCCACCGGCGGCGATGCCGTCCGGCCTGTGGGCACGGTGTATCTGGGCGCTGCCCGGGGGGACACGGTCTGGGTGAAGAAGCTCTTTGTTTCCCGCCCTGACCGCGCTATCGTGCGCGCCCGCGCGGCGCAGGCAGCGCTGGAAATGGCGCTGCGTCTGGCACAGGGCAAGACCCCGGCAGGCACGCAGACGCTGGCAAAGAGCGCGCAGCACGATGATGCTGCGCTTGCCGCACTGGACGCTTTCTTCCTCAAGGCGGAATAAGTGCGGCCCCCGGGCCGCGGGGGTGAAGCGGATTGAACCACGAAGAAAAAGCAGCCGCACCGGCGGCCTGCGTTTTGCGGCTGTTCGGCGTTCCGGCGGAGCGTGTGCAGCTGGCGGCACAGGAGACCGGCCTTGCGGCGCAGTGCCGCGCACAGGGCGCAGAGACACTGCTTGCCCTGCGGGCAGAGACACCTGCAGGGCTGGACGCGGCAAAAAGGCAGCTGCACGCACAGTTTGCGGCGGCGCTGTACGGGGAAGGGGAGACCACCCTTGTTCAGGCTGCCGCCCGGGCGCTGGAAGCCCGCCGCCGGCTGCTGGTGTGCGCCGATGCCTCTGCGGGTGCGCTGCTGGAAACGCGGCTTGAAACAGTGGCCGCCGCCGAAAAGGTATTCGACTTCGGTGCCATGAGCTACGCGGATGAAAAGACCCGGACAAAACTGGATGCAAAGACCCGCCGGGTCAAGGGCGGAGCAGCGGCCATGGCGCTTGCCCGGGTGCAGGCCGCGCAGCGCTTTTCTGGCGCGGCATATGCCGCCGGGTGCGTGGAACGCGCGGAGGATACGGTGCTGTTTCTGGGCAGCCGTAAGGGCTGCTGGGTGCGCACTGCGGCAAATAGCGGCGCCCCGGCGCTCTGGCTGCTGGATATGACCCGCCGCGCCGCCCTCGGTCTGCCGCAGGCAGAGGGGACTATCTGGCAAAAGTACGGCTGCCCGCTTCCGCCGGAAGCACTGGCGGTGCAGCCCCTGACCGGAACCGCCGATGCGCCTCACCTAAAGCGGAAAAAGCACCGCCTGCGGAATTTTCTGCTGGTGCTGCTGCTTGCGGTGCTGGCCGCTCTGGCTGCTGCATGGTATTTTACCGGCGGCGATTTTGCTGCCCTGCCGCAGCAGCTCCCGGCGCCGCTGCAGGAGCTTCTGCGCGCCGACAGCCTGCCCCGCTCCGGCGCAAAACTGATCTGAATCAACCCAAAATACCGCACAAGTTTGCGCCTGTGCGGTATTTTTTTTTTGCCAAAAGGGCTTGAAAAGACCGTAGAAATTGTTATAATTCTAGTACGCTGTACTAAAACGATGCAAAGAGGATCGGCCCGGGCAGCAGCAGGAGAACGCGGACCGCATCTCCCGCCTGCAGAAAAATCTGAAATCGCTTCTGGTCCAGCTCCGGCAGAAGGAACTGTTCCGGGCGCAGCTGCAGGGGCAGACGCTGCGGGATGTGATCGACCTGATCATGTTCAGTCATGTGGGCTGGCAGCAGCGGGTGTCGGTCAGCCGCCAGCCTGCGGACGAAGCGGTCGGCGATATGATGCGGATGCAGTGGCTTCTGCTGCGTCCCTATCTGACCGAAGCAGGCTGCGCCGAGCTGGCGAAGCTTACAACCGCATAAGAAACAAGCAAGACCCCGGAAGGTGAAACTTCCGGGGTCTTGCTGCGTTGTATGATAAAAATTACTTGTGCTCTTCCAGCCAGCGCAGAGCCATATAGGTGTAGGCGGCAGAGCCTTCGTAGAGGACACTGTCGTCAAAGCGCACCTTCGGGTGGTGCTGGCCGTAGACATAGCCCTCCTTGGCGTTGCCGGCCGAGATAAACATACTCACGGTGGGCACCTCGTGGCTGACGAAGGCAAAGTCCTCGCTGCCGCCGCCGGGTTTGCCGCCGGTGAGGGCGGTCATGTCCATAGCACCCCGGCCCAGCAGTTCGGTCATATAAGTGAGGGCGTTCTTGGCAAGGGGCGTGTCCACCACCATGCAGGGGCAGTGATCACTGAATTCCACCTCGGCGGTGCAGCGGTAAGCCGCCGCCACGCCCTGTGCGATCTCGGTCATGCGCTGATGGATCAGCTCGCTGACAGCGCCCTCGGGGTCCACCGTGCGGATGGTGCCCCACATGTCGGCACTGTCCGGGATGACGTTGGAAGCCTTGCCCGCCTCGAACCGGCCGGTGGTGAACACGCCGAACTTGGCGGGATCCAGTTCGCGGCTGTTGATCTCCTGCAGGGCGATGTGGATATGAGCCGCAGCCGTGATAGGGTCGATGCAGGCGTTGGGCATGGAGCCGTGGCCGCCCTTGCCGTGGACGGTGATGTGATACTGCTCACAGCTTGCCATGGTGATGCCGCCGCCCGGCACCAGTACGGTGCCCACGGGCAGGGGCATGCCGGCCAGAACGTGGAACATGACGGCGGCGTCCACCTTCGGATTTTCCAGCAGGCCGTTGTTCAGCATGTCCAGCGAGCCTTGGAAAATTTCCTCGGCGGGCTGGAACTCCAGCTTCACGGTGCCCTCGATCTCGTCCTCATGCTCCTTGAGCAGCTTGGCCGCGCCCAGCATCATGGCGGTGTGCATATCGTGGCCGCAGCCGTGCATCTTGCCCGGCACCTCGGAAGCAAACTCCTCGCCGGACTCCTCCTGCAGGGGCAGGGCGTCCATGTCGCCGCGCAGCAGGATCACCTTGCCGGGCTTTTTGCCGCCCGCCAGCGCCAGCACACCGCATTTGCCGCAGTCCTGCGGGGCATAGCCCATCTCAGTCAGAGCCTTTTTGACAAGAGCTTTGGTCTGGGGCAGATCAAAGCCGACCTCGGGGTGACGGTGCAGGGTGCGCCGCCATTCGCGCAGCTGGGGTTCCAGCTGCTTTGCCGTTTCCAGCAGTTTTTCCGGTGCGATCATAACAAAACCAACTCCCTCTTTTTATTATCAGGAAAACCCTCCCGGCCACTGCCTTGCGGTGCCGGCCCTTCCCACGGAAGAGTTTTTGAAAAAACGCGGAGGTTTCAGCAAAAACCTCGCCCATCGGGAGAGGTGGCACGGCGCCAGCCGTGACGGAGAGGGTTTCTCTTTCACTTAGTTTTCGTCATGCGGGACGCCGTCCGGATGGTACTTGGCGCAGGTGCACTTTTTCCACTTCAGGCCGCTGCCGCAGGGGCAGGGATCGTTGCGGCCGATCTTGATCACCCGCACCGGCTGGCCGTGAACAGTGCCCTTGGCGCCGGGGGCGCCGTTGCCGGGAACAAAGCCTTCGCCGGTGGGCTTTGCTACCTGCTCGCGCTTGGGGGCGGAACCGGCCTGGCGCAGCTCGATGGTCAGCAGCATTTTGATGCTGGACTCGCGGATGGAATCCACCATCTGGTCGAACATATCGAAGCCCTCGATGCGGTATTCCACAACGGGGTCTTTCTGGCCGTAGCCGCGCAGTGCGATGCCCTGACGCAGCTGATCCATGTTGTCGATGTGATCCATCCACATGCGGTCCACGCACTTGAGCAGGCAGATGCGCTCCAGCTCGCGCATGACGGGCGCACCGTAGCGCTGCTCCTTGTCGGCCAGAATCTTCATGCCGCGGTCATACAGCATGTCGGCGATGCCCTTGCGGGAGATGCCGTCGAAGTCCGCCACGGTGTAGTGGAAATCTTCGTCGGTGGTCAGCCAGCCCTGATAGTGGCGGCGCAGAGCGCCAAAGTCCCAGTCGTCCTTCACATCGCCGGCCAGGAACTGGTCGCAGCTGGAATCGATGTTCTCCCGCAGCATGTTGTGCATCTCAGCGCTGATGTCCTCGCCGTCCAGCACCTTGCGGCGCTGACCGTAGATGATCTCGCGCTGCTGGTTCATCACGTCGTCGTATTTCAGCACGTTCTTGCGGATCTCGAAGTTGCGGCCTTCCAGCTTTTTCTGGGCGCTTTCCAGCGTGTTGGTGATCATGCGGTTCTCGATGGGGGTGTCCTCGTCGATCTTCAGGGTATCCATCAGGCTGGAAACACGGTCGCCGCCGAACAGACGCATCAGATCGTCTTCCAGGCTCAGGTAGAAACGGGAAGCGCCGGGGTCGCCCTGACGGCCGGCGCGGCCGCGCAGCTGGTTGTCGATGCGGCGGCTCTCGTGGCGCTCGGTGCCGATGATGAACAGGCCGCCTGCGGCGCGCACTTCCTCGGCTTCGGCATCAATGGCGGGCTTGAACTGGGCGTACAGCTCCTCGAACCGCTTGCGGGCGGCAAGGATGTTGGCGTCCTCGGTCTCGCCGTGGCCGTTGGCCTCGGTCAGCAGCATCTCCACGGCTGCCGGGTCGGCGTCCTCGGGCTTTTCGGGGCTGAGCAGGTTCTCGCAGAAGTGCTCCTTGCGCATCTGCGCCTTGGCCATGAACTCGGCGTTGCCGCCCAGCATGATATCGGTGCCGCGGCCTGCCATGTTGGTGGCGATGGTAATGGCACCCTTCTTACCGGCCTGCGCCACGATCTCGGCTTCGCGCTCGTGGTTCTTGGCGTTCAGCACGTTGAAGTCGCGGGTGTACTTCTGCAGCATCTTTGCCAGCGTTTCGCTCTTTTCCACGCTGACGGTACCTACCAGCACGGGCTGACCCTTCTGGTGGCATTCCAGCACCTGCTGGATAACGGCGTTGTATTTACCGTTGACCGTCTTATAGATGGCATCCGGGTAGTCAATGCGCTGCCGGGGGCGGTTGGTGGGAACCGTGACGATGTTCAGGCCGTAGATCTCGGTGAACTCGGTGGCCTCGGTCTTGGCAGTACCGGTCATGCCGGACAGCTTCTTGTACATACGGAAGTAGTTCTGGAAGGTGATGGTCGCCAGCGTCTTGCTCTCGGCGGCGATCTTCACGCCCTCCTTGGCCTCGATGGCCTGGTGCAGGCCCTCGTTGTAGCGGCGGCCGATCATCAGGCGTCCGGTGAACTCGTCCACGATGATGACCTGACCGTCCTTGACCACATAGTCGATATCCCGCTGCATCACGCCGTAAGCCTTGATGGCCTGATCGATGTGGTGGGCAAGGGTCATGTTCTCGGCGGCGGCAAGGTTCTCGATCTTGAAGTAGGCTTCGGCCTTCTTGATGCCGCTGGCGGTCAGGGTGCAAGTCTTGTGCTTTTCGTCAACGACGTAATCGCCGTCGGCCTGTTCATCGGTGGAGACTTTGTCTTCCAGTTCCACAACCACGCTCTTGCGCAGGGTGCGCACGAAGCGGTCCACCTGGGTGTACAGGCTGGAAGAGTCCTCACCGCGGCCGGAGATGATCAGCGGGGTGCGGGCTTCATCGATCAGGATGGAGTCCACCTCATCGACGATGGCAAAGGCATGGCCGCGCTGCACCATGTTGGCCTTGTAGGTCACCATGTTGTCGCGCAGATAGTCAAAACCGAACTCGTTGTTGGTGCCGTAGGTGATGTCGGCGGCGTAGGCGGCACGGCGGGCGTCGCCGTCCATGCCCTGTACGATCAGGCCGACGGACAGCCCCAGCCAGCGGTAGAGTTTGCCCATCCACTCGCTGTCGCGCTTGGCCAGATAGTCGTTGACAGTGACCACGTGCACGCCTTCGCCGGTCAGGGCATTCAGGTAGGCGGGCAGGGTGGCCACCAACGTTTTGCCTTCACCGGTCTGCATCTCGGCAATGTCGCCGCGGTGCAGGGCAATGCCGCCGATGACCTGCACGGGAAAGTGCTTCATGCCCAGCACACGCCATGCGGCTTCGCGGCAGACGGCGAATGCGTCGGGCAGGATGTCGTCGGTGGTCTTGCCGTCGGCCAGCTGCTGCTTGAGCGCAGGGGTCTGCGCCTGCAGTTCGGCGTCGGACATGGCCTGATATTTCGGCTCCAGAGCAAGCACCTGCTTGGCAATGGGGTTCACCTTTTTCAGCTCCCGGTCCGAGAAGCTGCCAAAGAGTTTTTCAACAAGGGACATTGGTCACACCTCATAAATCAAATTCGGGAGAAACTCCCGGAGACAGACATAATAATACCCTTATATGATACACCAAAGCAAAAGGCACGTCAAACCCGCAGAATGATTTTAACCGCTTTTTGCATGAACTTTCTGTAAAAAGATGCTGGCAGGAGGTCATAAATGAAATTTTGGTAAGCGTTTCGATGCGATAAATTGTCGCGCAGCGACTCCAAAACGGCGGAACTCAAAAAAGCGGTTAAAAGATCTTCACGCCGAATAGGCGTGAATCTTCAGCTTTTTTGTGTGCAGCCAACTTCTTTGGGGTCTGAAAGGGGCGAGCAGCCCCTTTCTCGTGGATCCAGCGCGTCGAAATCGCTGGCACTTTTCTGGTTCTCTTTTTGGAGGCAAAAGAGAACATATCCGGCGGAGATGATGCTTGCAAAAGCCATAGCACCCTCCCTGCGCGACAACACTCTTCCGGGAAGAGTTAGTATCAGTACCAAAACAAAGGAGCTGATGCACATGTTTCGTGCAACAGCTCCTTCACTTTTTGCGTTATAACGTTTCCAGCAGATCCGGCAGCTGTGCCAGATCATCGATGACGTTCGGGCAGACGGCTTCGAGCCGGCGGCGGGACTGATGCCCGCCGGTGTACAGCACACACTTTGTGCCCATGGCCTTTGCCGCCTCGGCGTCATGGTCGGTGTCGCCGATCATCACGCAGGAGGCGGGGTCGATGCCGCTCTGTGCCAGCCAGCTTTTGCCTGCCTGAACCTTGCTCACGCCGTAAATGTCCGCAAGGCCGAGCAACTCGGTAAAATAGCCCTGCAGACCCCGCGCGGATACCTGCTCGATCAGGTAGTCCCGGCGGGAGGCGGAAAGCACGCTCTGCCGCCAGCCCCGGCGGGTCAGCTCGGCCAGAGTTTCGGCGGCATGAGCCGAGGGCGGACAGGCGTCCACCCCGGCATTGTAATGTTCCATGAACCGTGCGGCAAGTTCTGCATACGGGTGGCGTGCAAAGTCGAACCCGGCACGGATGTAGTATTCTTCGATCGGGAAGCCGAAGATCTCCCGGTAAGCGGCCAGATCGTACCGCTGCGGATAGCCGTGGGTCTCCAGCATCCAGTTGAGACAGCCGTGGGTGAACTGTACGTCATCCATCAGGGTGCCGTTCCAGTCCCAGAAGATCATGCCGTTCGTCTGCATGGAGACCTCCTAGCTTTTTACGTTATGCTGCCGCAAAAATTTTGCGCAGGGCGGTGTTGGATTCGATGATCTTCACCAGCAGCACGCCCAGAACGGTGCAGCTGATGATCTCGCCGATGCCCACCGAGATGCCGTTGGTGATGCAGGCCAGCCAGATGGGGGCGCTTGAGGTGGGGTCCGGGAACATCACCGCGATCTCGATGCCGATGATGACGGCATTGAACAGCACCGGCGGCAGGGAAGCGGCAATGGCCAGCCCCTTGAACCGCACATTGCGCAGCTTGTAGGTGACAAGGCAGGCCAGCAGGGTAGCCAGCGTGCCGAAGATCACATCCACGATGGT
>CAKSZM010000066.1 GCA_934525735.1 uncultured Faecalibacterium sp.
AAGGGCGGCAACCGTCAGGAGCTGCACGAGCGCCTGCGCCAGCACGCCATTGCCGCCGGCAAGCAGGTCAAGGAAGAGGGCCTGCCCAACGACATGGTGGACCGCATCGCCGCCGACCCGGCGTTCGGCCTGACAAAAGAGGAGATCGTGGCAGGGCTTGTGCCGGAAAACTTTGTGGGCCGTGCACCCCAGCAGGTGGAGGAGTTCATCGCCAACGTGCTGCAGCCCATCTTTGATGCCAACCCCGACGCCGTGGAGCAGCACGCATCTCTGAGTGTGTAAGGGCGCAGAAGTTTATAGACGGACAGACTGCCTTTGATTTGGCCGTCTATAAAGCTATTATCACTGATTCTTTTTGTCCGTCTATCCACTTTGCGTGATGTATCGATGCTTTTTATAGACGGACAAGTTTGGCCGTCTATGAGAGAATGTGATTTTTCAATGGATTAAATCCTCGAAAATTGATAGACGGCCAGACTCCCTGTGTATCATAGAGATCATCTGTCCGCCTATGACCGGACGCAAAAGACCGTCGCATGCAAATGCGGCGGCCTTTTTTGTGCCCTTGTGCAAAACGCGGCTTCATGCTACACTGGTAGCAGCTTTTATAAAAGGAGTACCGCAGATGCGATTGGATAAATATCTGGCCGAGACGGCGCAGTGCACCCGCAGCGAAGCAAAGGCCATGCTGGCAAAAGGGCGGGTGCAGGTGAACGGTGCGGTCTGCAAAAAAGGGGATACCCAGCTCAAGGATACCGACGCCGTGGCCGTGGACGGCAAGGCGCTGTGCTACCAGCAGTTCGTGTACATCATGCTCAACAAGCCTGAGGGCGTGGTGAGCGCGTCCGCCGACAAGCGGGACACCACCGTGGTGGATCTTGTGGGCGATGCCTACCCCCGGCGGCAGCTGTTCCCGGCGGGGCGGCTGGACAAAACCAGCACCGGCTTTGTGCTGCTGACCGACGACGGCACCTTCGCCCACGACATCCTTGCGCCGAAACGCCATGTGTCCAAGACCTACACCGTGACCATCGACACGCCCCTGACCGAACAGATGCGCGCCGGCTTTGCCGCAGGCGTTACGCTGGCCGACGGCACGGCGCTTTCGCCTGCCGAGGTGACAGTCCTTTCCCCGGACGGCCTGACCGTGCGGGTGCTGCTGCGGCAGGGGGTGTACCACCAGATCAAGCGGATGTTCGGCGTGTACGGCGCGGGGGTCAACGCTTTGCACCGGGACGCCATCGGCGGCCTTGCGCTGGACACGGCCCTGGCTCCGGGGCAGTGGCGGGAGCTTTCTGCCGAAGAAGTGTCAAAAATTACCAGCGGAGACCGTCCGCTTTTCACCTGAATTTCAAAAAAATAACACATTTTGCCGGTACAATAGGCATCGAGAACCACGCAAAAAGGCACTTTTTTGGCCTGAAACACCCCTGAAAGATAATATTCACAAGAAAAAACAATCTTTTTTGTTGAAATCTGTTGCAAAAGTAAATTCTTTTGTGTAAAATATAAAATGTAATGCAGCTAAATTGTTGAAAATCACAACCGGCTGCCACTTCGGTTTGCACAAACGAGGAAAAGGGGTATTCCATTATGGCCAACAGAGTATTTCAAAGCGTGATCTACCAGATGAAAGACGCGATCAACCGGGTGGTCGGCGTGGTGGATGAGACCGGCGCTGTTATTTCCTGCTCGGAGCTGAACCTGATCGGCGAGGTGCGCGAGGGCTTTATGGCGGAGCGTCTGACCGCAGGCGACCGCTTTGTCCGCGATGGCTACACCTACCAGCAGTTCTCCAGCGCCAAGCACAACGATTATGCTGTGTTCGTGGAAGGCAGCGATGAAACCGCCGGCCAGTTTGCGGCTGTGCTGTCTATCAGCCTGCAGAGCATCAAGCAGTATCACGACGAAAAGTTCGACAAGTCCAACTTCATCAAGAACGTGGTGCTGGACAATATCCTGCCCGGCGACATCTACGCCAAGGCCCGCGAGCTGCACTTTGCCACCGATGTGTCCCGTGTGGTGTTCATTGTGCGCGTGACCTCCGGCGGCGATATCTCTGCGTACGATGTGGTCAGCAGCCTGTTCCCTGATAAGCAGAAGGACTTTGTGTTCAATATCAGCGAGACCGACACTGTGCTGGTCAAGGAGATCCGCAAGGGCATCGACCGCACCGATATGGAAAAGCTGGCCGCCAGCATCGTGGATACCCTGTCCGGCGAGCATTACATCAAGGCCGTGGTCGGCATCGGCACCCCCATCTCCAACGTGAAGGATCTGGCCACCTCCTTCAAGGAAGCCCAGATCGCCATGGAAGTGAGCAAGGTGTTCGACACCGAGAAGCAGATCATCCGCTACGACAACCTCGGCATCGCCCGCCTGATCTACCAGCTGCCCACCACCGTGTGCGAGATGTTCCTGCGCGAGGTGTTCAAGCAGGGCAGCATCGAGAGCCTGGATCAGGAGACCCTGTTCACCATCCAGCGCTTCTTCGAGAACAACCTGAATGTTTCTGAGACCAGCCGCGGCCTGTTTGTGCACCGCAATACTCTGGTCTACCGTCTGGAAAAGATCAAAAAGCTGACCGGTCTGGATCTGCGTGAGTTCGACGACGCCATCGTCTTCAAGGTGGCGCTGATGGTCAAGAAGTACCTGTCCAACAACCCGGCCAAGTATTAAGAATCTGCCGCGTCCTGCGGCACAGGAACCGGCCGCTCGTCAACCGATGCTGGCCGGTTCTTTTTGCAATTGCGTGTTTGACCATCAAAAAATATTGATGTCAGGAGCGATACTGTTTCATGATCGACTTTGAACATGTCTCAAAGGAATACCGCAAAGCCGGGCCGCTGGCGCTGGAGGATATCAACCTCCATATCGACGACGGCGAGTTCGTCTTTCTGCTGGGTCACTCCGGCGCGGGCAAATCCACCCTGCTGAAGCTGATCCTCCGCGAAGAACTGCCCACCGAGGGCAAGGTGACCGTGCTGGGCAAGGACGTTGCCCACCTGCGCCGCCGCCATGTGCCGTATCTGCGCAGTCAGATGGGCATCATTTTTCAGGATTTCCGCCTCATCCCGTCCATGACGGTGTACGAGAACATTGCCTTCTCCATGCATGTGACCAACGTCAAGCGCAGCGAGATCCGTGACCGCGTGGAGTACATGCTGGAACTGGTGCATCTGGAAGATAAAGCCAAAGAATACCCCGACACCCTTTCCGGCGGCGAGCAGCAGCGCGTGGCTGTGGCCCGTGCGCTGGCCCACAGCCCCAAGCTCGTCATTGCAGACGAGCCTACCGGCAACATCGACCCCGAGCTGAGCCTTGAGATGATGCAGCTGCTGGAGCACGTCAGCGAGATGGGCGGCATCACGGTGCTGGTGGTCACCCACGAGCACGAGCTGGTGCGCCAGTTCCATCAGCGGGTCGTCACTCTGAAAAAAGGACGCATCATCTCGGATGTGCCCGCCGACCCCGCGGCCATTCAGGCCCGGCCGGACCACCAGACCATGCAAATCGATCTGGATCCGGCCCTGACCGAAGGAAAGGAGGCTGCGACCGTATGATCCGACCCTCTACTTTCTTCTTTATGGTCCGGCGCGGCGTGCGCAATCTGGGCAAGCACTGGGCGATGACCGTTGCCTGCATCGCGTCCCTGAGCGTCTGCATGACCCTGAACACCTTTGCAAGCCTTGCCGAGGTGAATGTGGACAGCATGGTCAACTATCTGGGCAGCCAGAACGAGACCGTTGTCTATCTCGACCCGGACTGCGACGACAAGACCGCACAGTCGGTGGGCGAAAAACTTTCCGCCATGCCCGGCGTGACCGAGGTGCAGTACGTCTCCAAGCAGGACGTGCTCAACACCTACCGCGGCTACATGCAGGACTACTCCTCCCTGTGGGATGAGTTCGAAACGGATAACCCCTTCAAGGCGAACTACCGCGTCTCCATCAGCGATCTGAGTCAGATGGAGGCCATGAGCAAAAAAATGCAGGACATCCCGGGCGTGTACAGTGTCACAGCCCCGGTGGAGATGACCAACGTCTTTGTGCAGATCCAGCGCTCTGTTACCCGGGTGGGGCAGGGCATCGTGCTGGTGCTGATGATCGTCAGCATCATCACGGTGGGCAGCACCATCCGCCTGAGCGTGTTTGCGCGCCGGCGTGAGATCGAGATCATGAAGTACGTGGGCGCCACCAACGGCCTCGTCACCCTGCCCTTCGTGGCCGAAGGCCTGACCATGGGCCTGATCTCCGGCATTCTGGCGGCAGCGGTCAGCGTGGGCGGCTACTCCTATATGGTGCAGGCGTCCGATGGCCTGGGCGGTGTGTGGCAGATGATCATGGGGCAGGCACTGGTGCCGGTGAGCGCTGTCTGGCCCACCATCCTCACCTACAGTCTGGCCGGCGGCGCCCTTGTGGGCGGCCTGGGCAGCATGTTCTCCATCCGCAAGCATCTGAATGTCTGACCGAAAGGAGCCGAACATGAAACGAGCAATGCATGCGGCGCCGCCGCATTTCCCCCATGGCTACATTCCGCGCCACGCAAGACCCGAGAGCGCAAAGACCCGCCTGATGCGCGGCGTCAGCCTGTGTGTGGCTGCAGCCTGCCTGCTGCTGAGCGTCACGGCCTACCCGGCTTCGGCGGCCACCGGAAGCTCCAGCATGTCCAGCTTGCAGAACAAGCTGAACACCCTGTCCAAATCCATCGACCAGCACAAAAAGGAGCTGTCCGACGCGAAAAAGAAGGAAGACGCCGCCAAAGCGCTGGAAAGCGAACTGAAAGAGCGGGTCTCGGTCATTCAGGATCAGATCACCGTTCTGAGCGGGCAGATCGCTGAGGTGCAGAACAGCATCGGTCAGACCGAGCAGAAGATCAGCACCAAGGAAAACGAGATCTCTGAAAAGACCACCCAGATCTCCGAGAAAGAGACTGAGATCGAAGGCCAGTGGGACGACTTCAAGAAGCACATGGCCGCCATGCAGGAGCTGCGGGACGGCGGCAGCGTGGCGATGCTGAGCGCTGTGAACGACCTGTACGAGCTGCTGACCTTCAACGAGGTCATGCAGGATATCTCGGTCAAGGATACCGAGATCATGGACAACATGAAAGCGGCCAAGGCCGATCTGGAAGCCGACAAGGCTCAGCTGGAAAGCGACAAAGCGGAGCTGGTGAGCCAAAAGACCCAGCTGCAGAGCCAGAAAAACGAGCTGGACACCCAGAACTATGCGATGAACGCCAAGCGCAGCGAACTGAACAGCAGCATCTCTGCCGCACAGCTGTCCGCAGCCGACGCCAAGAAGGCGCAGCAGACTGCACAGGCTGCCATCGAGTCGGACGAGATGAACTACGAGGCGGTGAAGAAGGAGATCCAGAAGCAGATCGCCGCTGCCGCAAGCAGCAAGCCGCAGCTGAGTTTTACCGGTTTCATCTGCCCGGTCAAGAGCTACAGCCGCATCTCCAGTGAGTACGGCTGGCGCAAGAACCCGGTGTCCGGCGTCAACAAGCTGCATGCCGGCATCGACATCGCGGCCGCAGGCGGCACGCCCATCTACGCAGCCGCCAGCGGCTATGTGCAGGTGGCGGGCTGGTCCAGCGGCGGCTACGGCAACTATGTCATCATCTACCACGGCAAAATGTCGGACGGCGTGGCCTACTCCACCCTGTACGGCCACATGAAGTCGGTGGCCACCAGCGCAGGCAAATATGTCAAGCAGGGCGAGCTGATCGGCTATGTCGGCTCCACAGGCAACTCCACGGGCAATCATCTGCATCTGGAAGTCTGGAAGGGCGGCAGCAAGGCCAACGCGGTGAATCCCCGCGGTTATATCCCGTTTAAGTAAGGAGTCTGGTTTAAATGAAAGAACAAAAACAAAAGCGCTGGCTGCGCATCGGCTGCCTGATCCTGGCAGGCATGTTCGCGCTCTCGCTGCTGGGCAGTGTGATCATGATGCTGCTGTACTGACAGGGGAGGAACAGGCATGAACCGTAAGATCTCCGTAGGCATGGCGGTCACGATCGTGATCCTTGCCATGACCGTTACCTTTTCCATCACGATGCTCATCGCCATGCGTCTGTTCGACAGCACGGTCAACAGCGTCAAGGAGAAGGAGAGCATGTACAACAAGGTCGCCGAGGTGGACCGTTATGTCCGCAGCAACGACTACTACACCATCGATGAAACGACTTTGTACGACCGCCTGACCGCAGGCTATCTGCTGGGTACCGGCGACAAGTACGCCCGGTACTACACCGCAAACGCCTACACCGAGCTGATGAATATCCAGAGCGGCAAGGTCATGGGCATCGGCGTGGAGCTGTGCATGGATCAGACCGGCTACGCCAAGGTGACCAAGGTCTACGACGGCTCTCCCGCACAGGAGGCCGGCATCGCGGTGGGCGATTACATCACCGTCATCGGCGACACCGACGTCAAGAGCCTGACTGGCGCAGACGCCGTGCAGTCCCGCCTGCAGGGCGAGGTCGGCACCACGGTCAGCGTGACCTGGCTCAACAGCGAGGCTGCTTCCCGCACCGCAGACCTGACCCACTCCGGCTACACCAGCACCACAGTGGATTTCCAGATGCTGGATACTGTGGGCTATATCAAGATCCGCCAGTTCGACGGCACTACCCCCAGCGAGCTGGATTATGCGATCCGCTCTCTGACCAGCGACGGCGCGCAGAGCCTTGTGTTTGACCTGCGCGACAACGGCGGCGGGGTGCTGGACGACGCAGTCAGCTGCATCGACCTGATCGCTCCGGAAGGCACCGTGGCTTACGCAGAGGATAAGAACGGCAACCGCACGGTCATCGGCAGCAGCGACGGCGAGACCGCCATTGACCTGCCGATGGTCTGTCTGGTCAACGGCAACACCGCCAGCGCAGCCGAGCTGTTTGCGGCCAGCCTGCGCAATATGTGCGGGGCACGTCTGGCGGGCACCGCCACCATGGGCAAAGGCACCATCCAGAGCAGCCCGCAGCGCCTGTCGGACGGCAGCGCCGTGAGCATCACGGTGGCAAAGCTCATCTGCGGCGACGGCTCCTGCTTTGACGGCACCGGCCTGAGCGTCGATGTGGAGCGTGCCCTCAGCGCCGAGGAGACCGCCAACTTCTTCGACTATACCCCGGAGACCGACCCGCAGATCCAGCGCGCGGTCAGCGCAGCACAGCAGCTGAGCGGCGCCACCACGCTGGACGGCACGAACGACGCTTCTTCGGAAGCAGCGTCTGATGCGGCAGACAGCAGCGCAGCAGGGGAGGAGAGCGCTTCTTCTGAGGCGGATGCCGGATCCGCTGCCGAGCAGGATGCAGAAGCTGCACAGAGCGAAGCGGCAGCTGATTCTGCGGCACAGTAAACTCCCTCCGTCACGGCTTGCGCCGCGCCACCTCCCTCTGGGAGGGGGGCTTCTCCGTGCGGCAAAGCAAATCGTTTGCCGGAGCTTGTCCGGTCACGCCAAAAGGCCCCATCTCCGAGGGGGCTGGCAATGCCGTCAGGCATTGACTGGGGGAGTGACCTGCCGCCAATATTACCAATGACCCCAAAGGCTGCTGCAGAACCTGCAACAGCCTTTTTCTGAGAAAGGATGGAATCTATGCCCGAACTGACTGACCTGTCGGTGATCCGCGCCCTGTGCGAAAAATATGACTTTGCACTTTCCAAGGGCTTCGGACAGAACTTTATCATCAATCCGGGCCTGCCGCCCAAGATCGTGGATGCCAGCGGCGTGGACAAGCGCTACGGCGTCATCGAGATCGGCCCCGGTATCGGCGTGCTGACCAAAGAGCTGGCAAAGCGTGCAGCCAAGGTGGTGTCCATTGAGGTGGACGAGCGCCTGCCGCCCCTGCTGGCCGAGACCATGGCCGGTGTGGACAATTTCAAACTGGTGCTGCAGGATGTGCTCAAGGTGGACCTGAAAGCCCTGATTGCAGAGGAGTTCCCCGGCATGCCGGTGGCAGTGTGCGCCAATCTGCCGTATTACATTACCAGCCCCATCGTGATGAAGCTGCTGGGCGACCGCCTGCCCATCGAGAGTCTGACCGTCATGGTGCAGAAGGAAGCTGCCGACCGTCTGGCTGCAGCCCCCGGTACCCGCGCTTCCAGCGCCATCAGCTGCGCGGTGAGCTACTACGCCACATCTAAGCTGATGTTCACAGCCGCTCCGGGCAGCTTCTATCCGGCCCCCAAGGTCACCAGCGCCGTGGTGCGCATGGACATCCGCCCCGCTCCTGCCGTACAGGTGGAGGACGAAGCGGGCTATTTTGCTCTGGTGCGTGCCGCCTTCGGCCAGCGCCGCAAGACGGCGGCCAACTCCATCGCCAGCGGCCTTGGCATGCCCAAGGAAGCCGTCATCGCTGCCATCGAAGCCGCCGGCTTTGATCCCCGCATCCGCCCGGAAGCCCTCACGCTGGAAGACTTTGCAAAGATCCAGCAGGCTCTTGCAAAATGATTCTGAAAATATCTTGCCAAATGCGCCGGCTGGTGGTATACTATACCAGTAATTATTGGCTGGTGTGGCGCAATGGCAGCGCAACTGATTTGTAATCAGTGGGTTGCAGGTTCAACTCCTGTCACCAGCTCCAAGAAAAACCGCCTGGGTTCGTTGAAATCTGGGCGGCTTTTCCTTTTTATAACACGATTTTTACAACACATTATGTGCTAGCTGATGGGTTTGAAACGGCGGGAATGCTGCATAAACTAGCAGATAAGCTAACAAAATGGGGAAAAGTGAAGAAGAAAAAAGCCGGGAATGAAAAGAAAATTCTCGAAAATTGTTGACAAATTACAGTTCCGGTGGTAATATATACAAGCAGTCCGCAAGATTGAGAAAAGAATATGGGCGTGTTCCCGAGTGGCCAATGGGGACAGACTGTAAATCTGCTGCTTTCAGCTTCGGTGGTTCGAATCCACCCGCGCCCACCAAACAAGAAAAATCCGAACCTGTTTCCGATTGGAGAAGGGTTCGGATTTTTCGTTTTCTTCGGGTACAACAACGAAGGTTCCTGTGGACGGCGCAAAACTCCGATACCTTGTCACAGACCGTAACCACACAATAAGCGTTTGGAGGACACGATGATGAAGTACGATGCAAGAGCCTGTTCGTTCAACATGGATACCGGGTGCGTGGAGTTGACTTTCCAAGATGGGAGAAAAATTTCCATTGACTGCACCGGGGTTGAGGATGCTCTGGATGTGACTGTGGCACAAAGAGCAGAGTTGGACTATCTCGTCTATAATGACCCGCTGGGCTATGCGGATTTGATTCTGAACGGTGACCCGGAGGAATATTTGAAAAATGCAGCCGGGAGCCATGGGCTAGAAGATTGAGGGCAAAAAAATAAGAGGTGTGCCCAACTGGACACACCTCGGCAAGATACATCTATATAAGGCAGGGCGTTCCCTTTACTGGGAGCGTCCTGCTGTTTTTATGCGGCAACAGGTAAGGCTTGTAGTGCTTCCTGCTCTTTCAGCCATTCCTCATATTCACGCTGGCCTTCCTCACTGTTGAAAAACTCAACCATGGAGGGATAAAAGCAACGCGCAAGGGTCTTGATTGCTTCATCCGGGTAGCCGGATTTGTTCAACTTCTTCTTTTTGTTCAAATAGTATGCTGCCGCGCTGGACAGCCTGATCGACAACAACAAGTCCTTTATTGGCAAGGTGGCAAATGACCTTTTCCGCAGCATGAATCTGGCACAGTCCGGCCTGAACCTTGACGCGGACGATTTGAAACAGGCAGGGAATATGGGCTTGTGGAAGGCCGTGCCAAAGTTCGATGCAGCGCGCGGCATGAAGTTTCTGACCTACGCAGCTCCGGCCATCTGCAACGCCATGATGGACATGATTCGGGATGCCTTTACTGCTTTTGAGCAGCGGATGTTGACGGAGGATAAGGACGGCGTCTGTTACCAACGTGTTTCGCTGGATGATGTTCTGCCGGGAGAGGAACAGCTGCGGCGCATTGAAGCCATAGCCGACCCCTACGCCATGCAGCCGCAGAGCATTATGGAGGAGCAGGAATCGCGCCGGGAACTGTACGATGGCCTGAAACGGCTGACCCAACGGGAGCAGACCTATCTGCTGTACCG
>CAKSZM010000067.1 GCA_934525735.1 uncultured Faecalibacterium sp.
AGCTCAGCTGGGAGAGCGCTTGCATGGCATGCAAGAGGTCAGCGGTTCGATCCCGCTATTCTCCACCAAAAAAGCACCGCACTTCGTTGGAAGTACGGTGCTTTTCTTTTTACAAATGCCGCCAGCGGCTTTTGCTTGACATTTTCTGCCGGAACCGCTATGGTTGATGCTGACAACCGGTTTGCCCGTTCAGCGGTGAGGATGATTTACGGAAGCATTTGCTCCGAATCACATTCCGGCACGGGCTGACAGGATCGTAAAACCAACTGCCTGCGCTGTAAGGAGATACAAAAATGAAACTGATCCGTACTGTTGATGCGGCAGGACAGATTCTCTGCCATGATATCACCCAGATCATCCCGGGCGAGTTCAAGGGTGCCCGTTTCCGCAAGGGGCACATCGTCCAGCCGGAGGATATCCCGGTGCTGCTGTCCCTCGGCAAGGAGAACCTCTATGTCTGGGAGAAGCGCCCCGGCATCCTGCACGAGGACGAGGCAGCGGCCCTGCTGTACAAAGCTGCTGCCGGCAAAAACATCCACGGCACCGAGCCGAAAGAGGGCAAAATCGAACTGATCGCCGACTGCGACGGCCTGCTCAAGATCGACCGCAACGCCCTGCTGGCCGTCAACCGCACACCCCAGATGATGATCGCCACCGTCCACGGCGATCTTCCTGTGAAAAAAGGGCAGAAGCTGGCCGGCACCCGCATCATCCCGCTGGTGATCGAGCAGGAAAAGATGGATGCCATGCAGGCCGCTGCCGGGCCGGACCCGATCCTGAACGTGCTGCCCTTCCGCCAGAAAAAATTTGCCGTCATCACCACCGGCAGTGAGGTGTTCAAGGGACGCATCGAAGACAAATTCACCCCCATCTTACAGAGCAAACTGGCCGAATACGGCTGTGAGATGGTGTTCCACAAGGTCTGCGATGATGACCCGGCTGGCATCACCGCTGCCATTCTGGAAGCAAAAGCTGCAGGCTGTGAGCTGATCTTTACCACCGGCGGCATGAGCGTGGATCCCGACGACCGCACCCCGCTGGCCATCAAGAATACCGGGGCTGAGATCATCTGTTACGGCGCGCCGGTGCTGCCGGGAGCCATGTTCCTGGTCAGTTATCTGGACGGCATCCCCGTGTGCGGCCTGCCCGGCTGCGTGATGTACGCCAAACGGACGATCTTTGATCTGCTGCTGCCCCGCCTGCTGGCAGACGACCTCATCTCCGCTGAAGATATTGCCCGGCTGGGCGAGGGCGGGCTGTGCCTGGGCTGCGCGGAGTGCCATTGGCCAAACTGCGGCTTCGGCCACTGCTGATCTTCAGCTTGCTCGCCCTCTCCGTCTTTGCTTCGCAAATCCACACTCCCCCTTTTGTCACTACGCGACATCTTCCCCCGGCGCGGGGGAAGTCTTTCCTCAAAGGGAGAGGCCTTGGCAAAGAGATGAAGCTTGCGTGGACTGCCAAGGGCTCCCACTTTGGGGGAGCTGGCGAATGAAATGAGCCTGAGAGGGCGAGGACGTTTGAAAATTTGATTCACTTTAACAAGAAAGATACGATCTTTATGAACGAAAATAATCTGACCCATTTTGATGCTGCCGGGAATGCCGTGATGGTGGATGTGAGCGGCAAAGCTGTCACCGCCCGGGAAGCCACAGCCCGGGGCATCATCACGATGAACGCCGAAGCCTTTTCCGCCGTGCAGAGCGGCACGGTAAAAAAGGGCGATGTGCTGGGTGTGGCCCGCATCGCGGGCATCATGGCCACCAAGCGCACCAGCGAGCTGATCCCGCTGTGCCACCCGCTGCCGCTGACAAAAGTAAGCATTGATTTCGACTTTCTGCCGGAGCAGCAGGCCGTGGAAGCCCGCTGCACCGTGAAAACCAGCGGTGTCACCGGTGTAGAAATGGAAGCCCTGACCGGCGTTTCCACTGCGCTGCTCACCATCTACGATATGTGCAAGGCTGTGGACAAGGGCATGGAGCTGGGCGGCATCCATCTGGTGGAAAAGACCGGCGGCAAGAGCGGCCACTACATCCGGGCGGAGGGCGGCTATGTTTGATTCCTGCAGCCGAAACATCCGCTACCTGCGCCTTTCGGTCACAGACCTGTGCAACCTGCGCTGCCGCTACTGCATGCCGGACGGCGTGGAAAAGCTGGAGCGGGAAGCCGTGCTGACCTACGAGGAATTTCTGCGGCTGGCGGCGCTGTTTGCCCAGTGCGGCATCGACACGGTGCGCGTGACCGGCGGCGAACCGCTGGTACGCAAAGGTGTGGAGCAGCTGGTAGCCGGGCTGAAAGCCACCCCCGGCATCCGCAAAGTGACCATGACCACAAACGGCGTCCTGCTGGCGCAGCAGCTGCCTGCCCTTCTGAACGCCGGGCTGGACAGCGTGAACATCAGTCTGGACACCCTCCGCCCGGAGGTATTCCGGCGCATCACCGCCCGGGACGAGTTCGCCGCTGTGCAGGCAGGCCTGCGCGCCGCACTGGAAAGTCCCCTGCCGGTCAAGCTCAACTGTGTGCCGCAGGCGGGCATCAACGAGGGCGAGCTGGAAACCATTGCAGCGCTTGCCCGGGACAACGACCTGCAGGTTCGGTTTATTGAGATGATGCCCATCGGTTACGGTGCGGCCATGCCCTGCATTTCCGGCCCGGAGCTGCAGGCGCGGTTTGCCCGCCGCTGGCCCGGGCTGCACCCCGTGGAAGGCATCGCCTTTGGCGACGGCCCGGCAGTGTACTACACCGCGCCCGGCTGGAAGGGCAGCATCGGCTTTATTACGGCAGTGCACGGCAAATTCTGCGTGTCCTGCAATCGGGTGCGGCTGACAAGTCTCGGCTTTCTGCGCCCCTGCCTCGCCAGCGAGGCTGGCTGCGACCTGCGTGCGTTGTTGCGCGGCGGTGCGGATGACGCGCAGCTGCTGGCGGCCATCCGGGAGACCATCTGGGCCAAACCCCGGGAGCATCATTTTGAGAGCAGATCCGTGCCCGCGACCTGCGGCATGTACCGGATCGGAGGATAAAATTTTATGGGTAAAATTCTGGCAATCTGCACAAGCCCTCAGCGCGGCACCGTCAAGACTGAAGTGCCCAGCGCCATGCTCACCCCGGAATGGGGCATCGTGGGGGATGCCCACGGCGGCTGCTGGCACCGGCAGGTCAGCCTGCTGAGCGCCGAAAAGATCGAAGCCTTCCGCAAGAAGATCTGGGTGGACTATGGTGCTTTCGGCGAGAATCTGGTCGTCGAGGGCTTTGATTTCCGCACCCTGCCGGTGACCAGCCGGTTCGCCATCGGGGATGCGGTGCTGGAGATGACACAGATCGGCAAGGAGTGTCACAACGACTGCGTCATCAAACAGCAGACAGGCGAATGCATCATGCCCCGGGAGGGCGTGTTTGCCCGGGTGCTGCAGGGCGGCGAGATCCATGTGGGCGATGAAGTGACCCTTCTGCCTGCACTGGAAAACCCGCCCCTGCGCGCTGCGGTCATCACCCTGTCCGACAAAGGCAGCCGCGGCGAGCGGGAGGACAAGAGCGGCCCGCTCATCGTGGAAATGCTCACTGCCGCAGGCTACAAGGTGGAAGAGACCATGATCCTGCCCGATGAAGCGGCCGCGCTGAAAGCCCAGCTCATCCGGCTGGCGGACGGCCGTCAGGTCAACCTGATCCTCACCACCGGCGGTACCGGCTTTTCGCCCCGGGACATCACCCCGGAAGCTACCCTTGCCGTGGCCGACCGCAACGCGCCCGGCATTGCCGAAGCCATGCGGTATCACAGCCTGAGCATCACCCCGCGTGGGATGCTCAGCCGCGCCGCCAGCGTCCTGCGCGGCAAGACTCTCATCATCAACCTGCCGGGCAGCCCCAAGGCCGTACAGGAAAATCTGGAGTATATCTTGCCCAGTCTGGAGCACGGCGTTCGCATTGCCGCCGGGCTGGACGGCGAATGTGCCCGCAGATAGCCCCATTCAAAAAGTAGTACTATCCGTTGACTGTTCTGTGATCTTCGTGTTTGTGCGCATAAATCTTGGCCGGTTTGCCGCTTGACGGACCGGCCATTTTTTTGTATTTTATTGGGTGTAACATTTTTATCCCGGTGGGCGGCACCGCATCCTGTACCGTATCGTGCAAAATCATTTCTCTCAAAAAACAGGAGATAAACCATGAAACTGAACAAAATTTCCCGCCGGAACTTTCTTTATGCGGCTGGTCTGGCCGGAGCCGCCGCTGCCCTGACCGCCTGTGGCAGTTCCACTTCCGGCACGGCCGCTTCCTCCGCCGTCGCTTCCTCGGAAGCAGCCGGTGAGCCGGCGGAACTGATCATCTTTGCCGCCGCATCCCTCACCGAAACTCTCACCGCCATCGGCGAAACTTACTCGGCCGAGAACCCGGGCGTGACCTTCCGCTTCAACTTCGATTCCTCCGGCACCCTCAAGACCCAGATCCAGGAAGGCGCCGACTGCGATGTGTTCATTTCGGCCGGTCAGAAGCAGATGAATCAGCTGGACAGCACCGCTTCTGCGGATGTAAACACCGAAGGACTGGATTTCGTGGACAGCGAAAGCCGCGTGGATCTGCTGGAAAACAAGGTCGTGCTCTGCGTGCCGGAGGGCAGTGACAAGGGCATCGACAGCTTTGACGCACTGGCCGAACACCTGAAAGCGGAAGATATCCTCTTCTGCATGGGCAACAGCGATGTTCCCGTGGGCCAGTACACTCAGAAAATCCTGGCTTATTACGATCTGGACGAGGCTGCTCTGGCCGCAGCCGGTGTCATCACCTACGGCTCCAACGTCAAGGAGGTGACCACCCAGGTCACCGAAGGCAGTGTGGACGCCGGTGTTGTCTACTGCACCGACGCCTGCAGCGCCGGCCTGACCCCGGTGGACGAAGCCACAAAGGAGATGTGCGGTCAGGTCATCTACCCTGCCGCCGTAATGAAGGCCGCCCCCAGCGCTGACGCGGCAAAGACCTTTCTTGCCTATCTGCAGACGGAGGCAGCCATGTCTGTCTTTGAAGGCGTCGGCTTCAGTGCTGTAAAACAGTAAGAGCATCTCTGCAGGCCTGACACGCGGATCACATCCATTGTCCGTCTGCTTTTCTGTTCCGAAACAATACCGCCGGTTTCCATGCGATCTGGAAACCGGCGGTATTGTTGTTTGATCCGGATGTCTGTAAACAAAAAAGCTGCCTTTCAAGTGTAACGCACTCAAAAAAACAGCTTTGTTTCGTTGTTATTAAGCCTTCCGAAAAGTTATTCCGGCAGGTCCTCTTCGTTCTCCAGGCTGTGCCAGACGTTCTGGACGTCGTCGTTGTCCTCCAGAGCATCCAGCAGCTTGCCCATCGCCTTGAGCTGATCGGGGTCGGTCAGGCGGGTGGTGGTCATGGGCACCATGGCCAGATCGTCGGACAGGATCTCGTAGCCCTTCTCTTCCATGGCCTTGACCACGGCAGAATAGTTCTCGGGATCGGTAGTGATCTCGGCTGCATCCTCGCCGGCGTCGAAGTCCTCAGCGCCTGCGTCCAGAGCGTCCATCATGGCCTCGTCGGCGTCCTTATCTTCCAGAGAGATGTCGATAACGCCCTTCTGGTTGAACAGGAAGGCCACGCAGCCCATAGCGCCCAGATTGCCGCCGTTCTTGTCGAAGTAGTGACGCAGGTCGGCAGCGGTACGGTTGCGGTTGTCGGTCAGGGTCTCGACCATGACGGCAACGCCGCCGGGGCCGTAGCCTTCGTAAGTGATTGCCTCGTACTCGGTCTTGTCGCCGCCCTCGGCCTTCTTGATGATACGCTGGATGTTATCGTTGGGCACGCTCATGCGCTTTGCCTTGGAGATCAGGTCAGCCAGCTTGCTGTTGGAAGCAGGGTTGGGGCCGCCGGTACGGACGGCAACGCTGATCTCGCGGCCGATCTTGGTAAAGACCTTTGCCTTTGCGCCGTCGGTCTTTTCCTTCTTGCGCTTAATATTGTTCCATTTGCTATGTCCAGACATGGGAAAGAGCCTCCTGTATTTTATCGAATCTCCGCCTGCGGGCAGACGGGCTGTGGTCGCCCGCATTGTGGCAGCACACAAAATCTAACTCTATTATTGTAGCACAACCGGGCAGAGCGTTCAAGCCTTATCCGCCCGGTTTTCAGCATTCTGCGCGGAAAAATGCGCTTTTTCTGCCCGTTTACAGCAGCCGCAGCGCCTTGGGATAATGGTTTTTCACCCGCCCGCCGGACACCTTGCCGCCGCCCAGCGGCCAGCCGTCCACCGTCACGCAGCACCAGCCGTCGGCGGCGGTGCGCCCTTCCACCTCCCGGCCAGAGAGGTACTCCACCGTCCGCGGGTCGTCCAGCGTCAGTTCTTCGCGGTTGGTGCACTGCGCGCCGAAGGCCGTGAACAGATGGTGCTCCGGCACAAAGCGGCCCTTCTGCACGCTGCCCACGAACACCCCTGCCCGCAGCACGTGCAGGTTCGTCTGGGGGAAGGCCGCCGGCAGCAGCACTCCGCCGCCGTGCACCACTGCCGGCCGGTCGGCCAGCGTGGGGAAATACCGCCCGGCAAATTCCTTCCACGCCGCAAGGCTCTGGGCGGGGCTGAGCTCCCCTGCCCCGGCGTCCCGGCTGCGGCGGCTGCCCTGCACGGCATCGCGGCAGGCTCGGGCATTTTCCCGCCGGGCGGCGCGGGCATCCGGTGCTTTGGCGGGCTTGCCGCCCTTGCCCTTCGCCTTTTTTCCTGCAGCTTCTGCTGCTGCCAGCCAGAGCTGCTCTTCCGGGGTAAGTTCTCCCTCGGCAGGCAGAGTGCGGGGCGTGCCCGCCTTGATGAGCCTTGCCATAAAGTGCCCTTCGCCGCCCTGGCAGGGCCAGATGCGCCGTACCTTGCTCACGTCCAGCGGCAGGCCGCCGGTGCGGTTTGCTTCACCCTCGCTGCCGAAGGTGTAGTCCACGTTGCCCAGCGCATCGGCCAGCGTAAACTCCGGGTGACGCAGCAGGAAGGCAGCCACCTGTCCCTCGTCCTCTTCCGGCGCAAAGGTGCAGGTGGAGTACACCAGCTGCCCGCCCGGTGCCAGCACAGCGGCGGCGCAGTCCAGAATTTCCGCGCCCAGCCCGGCGCACTGCTTCACCAGTGCTTCGCAGTGCTGCTGCCGGGCCACCGGCTCCTTGCGGAACATGCCCTCGCCGGAGCAGGGCGCATCCACCAGTACCCGGTCGAAGAACTCGGGCAGGGCGTCCGCGATGCGGGCGGGGGTCTCGTTGAGCACCACGGCGTTGGGTACGCCCATGCGCTCCAGATTGCTCTTTAAAATTTCGGCGCGGGCGGCAACGTACTCGTTGCTCACCAGAACGCCCCGCCCCTGCAAAGCAGCAGCCAGCTGACTGCTCTTGCCGCCGGGGGCCGCGCACATGTCCAGCACCCGCATACCCGGCTGCACGCCCAGCAGCGGTGCCGCCGAGGACGCCGACGGCTCCTGCGAGTAGAACACGCCCGCGTGGTGGTACGGGTGCCGACCGGGCTTAAAGTCCGGCTGATGCACCACGAACGCCGCCCTGCAGAAGGGCGACGCTTCCAGCGGAAAATCTGCTTTCTGTGCGAACTGCTCCAGCGTGGTGCGCAGCGCCGAGACGGTCACGCCCCGCTCCGCCGTCTCCTGCGGGGCGGCATACAGCACATCGAACCGGTCGCCCAGCAAAGCACGCTCCCGCTGCTCAAAATATTCCGTAGGCATTCTGCGTTCCTCCTGTATCATGAATAAAACCATCGGCGACGGCCACACTAACCCTTGTGAGGGGCACACCCGCCCCGCACGGAAAACCGAAAGGAGCGTTTCATTATGGCAACCGAAAACCGCAGCAACAACTGCAAGAATCAGACTTCCAACCGCACATCCAACCAGACGTCCAACCGCACCAGCAACCAGACTTCCAACAGCGCCACCAACGAGCATAAGCACCCCAACCAGTACACCAAGGGTGCCGACGACGAGAGCGCCAAGAACTCCGCTAACTCCCGCAACAGCCGCTAATCGCTGACCGCGCCTGACGGACCGCAGGCACGCAGCCAGACAGCAAAGCCCGCTGCCCTCCGGCACTGTTTTCCAGTGCGGAAAGCAGCGGGCTTTCACGTTTATTTCTCGTTGGGGTCAAACTGCTGCCACAGGGTGTCGAACAGCTCGTGCACCCGGTTCAGCTGACCGTTCAGGTACAGCCAGCCCAGCAGGCATTCAAAGCCGGTGGAAGCGCGGTACTCCTCCGGGGAGGCGTGCTTTGCCACGCTGGCCTTGCTGGCGTTGCGGCCGCGCTTGAACACGGCCAGCTCGTCCTCGGTAAACAGCGGTTCCAGCAGCTGTTCCTCCCGGAACTGTGCCCGGGCCGAGACGTACTTGACCTTTTCGGCGTTCAGTTTGCCGGTAGACAGGCGGTGGTGCTCCGCAAGGCGCTGACGCACCAGCAGTTCCAGCACGCTGTCGCCCACAAAGGCCAGTGCCAGAGGGCTTAACTCCCGCGGGTCGATCTTTTCCGATTCGTTCATAAAAAAGTTCCTCTGGAAAGCGTCCTCGCCCTCTCAGCTTCGCTGCGCTCAGCAGCTCTCCCAAAGGGAGAGCCTTTGGCAGTCCACGCAAAGTGTATCTTTATGCCAAGGCCTCTCCCTTTGAAAGACTTCCCCCGGCCGGGGGAAGATGTCGCGTAAGCGACAGAAAGGGGAGCAAGGTGGACGCGAGTTTAGCGAGCGGACGGAGAGGGCGAGCCAATTTCCCATTTTAGAAGATATAATCGAACTGGTAATCGCCGATGAGGATGGTATCGTTCTCCTGCACGCCCTTTTCCACCAGAGCGTCCAGAATGCCGCTGTCGCCCAGCTGGCGCTGGAAGAACTGCAGGCTCTCGTAGTCGTCCACGTTGCTGCCGGCCAGAATATATTCCAGCCAGGGAGCTTCCACGCTCCACACATGGGCTTCCATCCGCTTGATATTGAACGAGCGGTCGTTCGCCTTGGGTTCGGGCTTCTTGTACTCGGGCGCGAACACCGGCACCGGCGGGATATCCTTCAGGCGGTTGTACACCAGACCCGGCAGCTCCTTCACGCCCTGCATGGTGGCGGCAGAGATGGCCACGAAGGTCAGCCCCTTGTCCTCCACATACTTGCGGAAGGTGCCGATCTGCTCCTCGGTGGCCAGATCGCACTTGTTGCCCACCACGATCTGCGGACGCTCGGCCAGCGCGGGGCTGAACTTTGCCAGCTCTTCGTTGATTTTTTCAAAGTCCTCGATGGGGTCGCGGCACTCGCTGCCGGAAACGTCCACCACATGCAGCAGCAGGCGGCAGCGCTCCACATGGCGCAGGAAGTCATGACCCAGACCGATGCCCTCGCTGGCGCCCTCGATCAGGCCGGGGATGTCGGCGCAGACAAAGCTTGCACCCTCTGCCACCGACACAACGCCCAGCGTGGGCACCAGTGTGGTAAAGTGGTAGTTTGCGATCTTGGGTTTTGCCGCGCTGATGGTGGAGATGAGGGTGGATTTGCCCACATTGGGGAAACCGATCAGACCCACGTCCGCGATCAGTTTCAGCTCCAGCGTGACCTGAATGTCCTCGCCGGGCATACCGGGCTTTGCAAACTTGGGGATCTGGCGGGTAGGCGTTGCAAAGTGCGCGTTGCCGTAACCGCCGCGGCCGCCCTTTGCAACGGTGACCGGGTTATGGTCGGACAGGTCTGCAATGACAAGGCCGCTCTCGGCGTCCTTGATGACAGTGCCCAGCGGCACCTTGATGACCAGATTTTCGGCGTTCTTGCCGTGGCACAGGCTTGCGCCGCCCTTGCCGCCTTCCGGGGCGACATACTTGCGCTTGTAGCGGAAATCCATCAGGGTAGTCAGGTGATCGTCCACCACAAAGATGATATCGCCGCCGCGGCCGCCGTCGCCGCCGTCCGGGCCGCCTGCGGCCACGAATTTTTCGCGGTGAAAGCTCACCGCACCGTCGCCGCCCTTGCCCGCGTGGAGCCATATCGTGGCGATGTCGATAAAGTTGGTTTG
>CAKSZM010000068.1 GCA_934525735.1 uncultured Faecalibacterium sp.
GCTCTGCCTTCCACCGGTGTGCACTCCAACGGCTTCTCGCTGGTGCGCAAGATCTTTGACATCGACGGCAACCCCGATGTGCTGCACACCACCCCCGCCGAGCTGGGCGGCAAGAGCCTGGGCGAAGCCCTGCTGGCTCCCACCAAGATCTACGTCAAGCCCGTGCTGAAGGTGCTGGAAGAGGTGGACGTCAAGGGCATCTCCCACATCACCGGCGGCGGCTTCTACGAGAACATTCCCCGCAGCCTGAAGAAGGGCTGCTGCGCCCGCATCAACAAGGCAGACGTCCGCACCCCGGCGCTGTTCCACCTGATGCAGGAAGTTGGCCGCATCTCCGAGCACGATATGTTCAACACCTTCAACATGGGCGTCGGCATGGTGCTCACCGTGCCTGCCGAGCAGGCCGACAAGGCTCTGGACATCCTGCACGCCAACGGCGAGCCGGAAGCTTACCGTCTGGGCGTCATCGCAGAAGGCGAGGGTGTGGAGCTGTGCTGAACATTGCAGTGTTAGTTTCCGGCGGCGGCACCAACCTGCAGGCCCTGCTGGACAGCGAAGCCCGGGGCGAGAACCCCAATGGCAAGATCACCCTTGTGGTGGCTTCCAAGCCCGGCGTCTATGCGCTGGAACGCGCCGCAAAGGCCGGTGTGGAGAGCTGCGTGGTACGCCGCAGGGACTACGAAAACAGTGAAGACTTTGACGCAGCATTGCTGAATACGCTGAAAGAACATAACATCGATCTTGTGGTGCTGGCGGGCTTTCTGTCCGTGCTTGGCCCCAGCGTCATTGCAGCCTATCCGCGCCGCATCCTGAACGTGCACCCGGCGCTCATCCCATCTTTTTGCGGGCCGGGCATGTACGGCCTGCGCCCCCACGAAGCGGCCATTGCCCGGGGCTGCAAGGTCACCGGCGCGACGGTCCACTTTGTCAACGAAGAGTGTGACGGCGGCCCCATTCTGCTGCAGAAGGCCGTGGACATCCTGCCCGGCGACACCCCCGAGGTGCTGCAAAAGCGCGTGATGGAGCA
Source organism: uncultured Faecalibacterium sp. (assembly GCA_934525735.1). Taxonomy (GTDB): domain Bacteria; phylum Bacillota; class Clostridia; order Oscillospirales; family Ruminococcaceae; genus Faecalibacterium. The sequence continues at coordinate 1,028 of CAKSZM010000068.1, forward strand.
GGCCGAGTGGAAACTGCTGCCCAAGGCAGTTGCCATGATCTGTAACGGTGAAGTGGAGTAAAAGAACCCTCTCCGTCACGCCTGCGGCGTGCCACCTCCCCCGAGAGGGGGAGGTTTTACGAAGCGTAAGGGAAAATGCATAAAAGCTCCCCCTTTCGGGGGAGCTGGCGAGCGAATGCGAGCCTGAGAGGGTTAAAATAGGAGAAACAACTATGGAAAAAATCAACCTGAACGAATATCTGGCATCCAACGAGTACCCCGGCCGCGGCATTGCCATTGCAAAGGCTCCGGACGGACGGCAGATGTTCATCGGCTATTTTATCATGGGCCGCAGCGAGAACAGCCGCAACCGCGTGTTCGACCCTGTGCCCGAGCGCGGCGGCATCTGCACCATCGCAGCCGACCCGGCAAAGCTGGAAGACCCCAGCCTGATCATCTACAACCCGGTGCTGACCCTCGGCAAGACCCACATCGTGACCAACGGCGACCAGACTGACACCATCTACGACGGTATGAGCCGCGGTAAGAGCTTTGCCGACAGCCTGCGCACCCGCACCTTTGAGCCGGACGAGCCCAACTACACCCCCCGCATCTCCGCTGTGGTGTACGCCGACGGCAGCTACCAGATGAGCATTCTCAAGTCTGCCGACGGCAACGGCGAGAGCGTGCAGCGCTATTTCTTCGATTACCCCCAGCCCGTGGCAGGCGAGGGACACTTTATCAGCACCTACAAGCACAACGGCAGCCCCATCCCCAGCTTTGAGGGCGAGCCGCTGCGCTTTGCCTGCCCGCGCACCATCGGCGACTTTGCACAGGGGTTGTGGAGCAGCCTGAACGCCGACAACAAGGTGAGCCTGTTTGCCCGGGTCATCGATCTGGACAGCGGCGAGAGCGGCGACATGATCTTCAACAAATACGACGCCGTGTGCAGCGATCTGGACGACCCTGAAGAGCCGGAGCTGCTGCCCGAAGAGCTGGAACTGCTCAAAAAGCTTGACGCGGAAGAAGAATAAGAGTACACCATAGAGGAACTAAGGAGGATGCACCAATGAACGAACTCGCATTGAAGTACGGCTGCAACCCCAACCAGAAGCCCAGCCGCATTTATATGGAAGATGGTTCCGACCTGCCGGTCACCGTGCTGAACGGCAAGCCCGGCTACATCAATTTTCTGGATGCGCTCAACTCCATCCAGCTGGTCAAGGAGCTGAAAGCTGCCTGCGGCCTGCCCGCAGCGGCTTCCTTCAAGCACGTTTCCCCGGCGGGCGCGGCTCTGGGTCTGCCCCTGACCGATGTGGAGCGTAAGATGTACCACATTGCCCCGGATTTTGAGCTGTCCCCGCTGGCCTGCGCCTACGCCCGCGCCCGCGGTGCCGACCGCATGTCCTCCTTCGGCGACTGGATCGCCCTGTCCGACATCTGCGATGTGTCCACCGCAAAGCTCATCCAGCACGAAGTGTCTGACGGCATCATCGCCCCGGGCTACGAGCCGGAAGCGCTGAAGATCCTTGCCAGCAAGAAGAAGGGCAACTACAACGTGGTGGCCATCGACCCGGCCTATAAGCCCAACCCCATCGAGCACAAGCAGGTGTACGGCATCACCTTCGAGCAGGGCCGCAACGAACTGGTCATCAACGCCGATACCATGCTGAACAACTGGGTCACCGAGAACAAGACCGTGACCGAGGAGCAGAAGCGGGATCTTGTCATTGCCCTCATCACCCTCAAGTACACCCAGTCCAACAGTGTGTGCTACACCATGGGCGGCCAGACCATCGGCGTGGGCGCCGGCCAGCAGAGCCGCATCCACTGCACCCGTCTGGCAGGCCAGAAGGCCGACAACTGGCAGCTGCGCCACATGGACAAGGTGCTGAACCTGCCCTTCCGCGATGACATCGCAAAGCCCAACCGGGATAACGCCATCGACGTTTACATCGGCGACACCCCGGAGGACGTCATCGGCGATGACGTGTGGGCCGAGACCTTCACCGAACAGCCCGCACCCCTGACCGCTGAGGAAAAGAAGGAGTACCTGAGCCATGTCACCGGCGTGTGCCTGGGTTCGGACGCATTCTTCCCCTTCGGCGACAACATCGAGCGCGCCCGCCGCTCCGGCGTCACCGCCATCGTGCAGCCCGGCGGCTCCATCCGTGACCAGCAGGTCATCGACACCTGCAACAAGTACGGCATCGCCATGGCCTTCTGCGGCCTGCGGCTGTTCCATCACTGATAGTACGGCACAGCGGAAGCTTCCTCCTCGGACACGAATCGGGCCATTCCATCGCCCGCCCTGCGGCCTGCGGCGGCAGGGTCCCACCCCAGCGGACGGTCCTCGGAGAAACTTCCGCCGTGCCGATGCATAGAGAAGGTGCAATTATGAAGAAAAAAATTCTGGTTGTCGGCGGCGGCGGCCGCGAGCACGCCATCATCAAGGCACTGAAGAAAAGCCCCGACTGCGGCGAAGTGTGGTGCGCACCCGGCAACGGCGGCATCAGTTACGACGCAAAGTGCAAGAACATCAAGGCCACCGATGTGGACACCATGGTGGGTTTTGCCGTCGAGGAAAAGTTCGATTATGTAGTCGTTGCACAGGATGACCCGCTGGCGCTGGGCATGGTGGACGAGCTGGCAAAGGCCGGCATCCCCGCCTTCGGCCCGGACAAGGCCGCAGCCCGCATCGAGGCTTCCAAGGTCTTTTCCAAGGATCTGATGAAGAAATACGGCATCCCCACAGCAAAGTATGAGACCTTCGACGACCCGGCAAAGGTCATGGAGTACATCAAAGCCGAGGGCAAATACCCGGTGGTCATCAAGGCCGACGGTCTGGCGCTGGGCAAGGGCGTGCTCATCTGCGAAAACGAGCAGCAGGCCGCCGACGGCGTCAAGGAGATCATGCTGGACAAGAAGTTCGGCGCATCCGGCAACCATGTGGTGGTGGAAGAGTTCCTCACCGGGCCGGAGGTCAGCGTGCTGAGCTTTACCGACGGCAAGGTGGTCAAGCCCATGGTGTCCTCCATGGATCACAAGCGCGCCAACGACCACGACACCGGCCTGAACACCGGCGGCATGGGCACCATCGCCCCGAACCCCTACTACACGCCGGAAATCGCCGCCGAGTGCATGGAAAAGATCTTCCTGCCCACCATCCATGCCATGAACGCCGAGGGCTGCCCTTTCAAGGGCTGCCTGTACTTCGGCCTGATGCTCACCCCGGACGGCCCCAAGGTCATCGAGTACAACTGCCGTTTCGGCGACCCCGAGACGCAGGTGGTGCTGCCCCTGCTGGAAGGTGACCTTTTGCACATCATGGAGGCCTGCACGGGCGGCACGCTGGCCGACGAGGACGTGAAGTTCTCGGACGGTGCCGCAGCCTGTGTCATTCTGGCTTCCGGCGGCTACCCGGTGGCCTACGAGAAGGGCAAGCCCATCTCCGGCCTTGTGGACGGCCAGCTGCCCGATGAAGAAAACGTGACGGTCTACCACTCCGGCACGGCGCTGACCGAGGACGGCACGCTCGTGACCAACGGCGGCCGTGTGCTGGGCGTGACCGCCACCGGCCCGCGCCTGACCAATGCCCTGAGCCACGCTTACGAAGCGGCCGAGAAGATCAGCTTTGAAAAGCTGCACAAGCGCAGCGACATCGGCCTGCGTGCCCTGAAGGCGCTGGCAGAAAAGCAGTAACGCAGCCGCCTGTGTGTCGGCAGCTTTCTCCTCGGACACGAAATACGGGTTGCGGCTCCCAGCGTATGCGGCGGCTCTTGAGCGAGCCTTGCATTCTGCTGGCCGCTGCCCCAGCATCGGCTCCCTGTTTCCGCCGCTGGCGGCGGTCGCCTCAGCTGCAGGCCATTCCATCGCCCGCCCTACTGCCCTGCGGGCAGCAGGGTCCCACCCCAGCGGACGGTCCTCGGAGAAACTTCCGACCCGCAGGCTGGAAAAGTTGCTGTTTGCAATCAGCAGAAAGGCTTCCCCCTTGGGGGAAGGCTATCAATCATAAGGGGGAACTACCCATGGTCTATCGTATTTATGTTGAAAAAAAGCCCGGCTTCGACGGCGAAGCCCAGAGCCTGAAAAACGAACTGGTGTCCCTGCTGGGCATCCAGTCACTGACCGGCCTGCGTCTGCTCAACCGCTACGACGTGGAGGGCATCGATGAGGCACTGTTCAGCCAGTGCTCCAGCACCGTGTTCAGCGAGCCGCCGGTGGATAACACCTACGCCGAGCTGCCCGCAAACGACGGCGTGTCCTTCGCCGTGGAGTATCTGCCCGGCCAGTTCGACCAGCGCGCCGACTCCGCCGCCGAGTGCATCCAGCTCATCAGTCAGGGCGAGCGCCCGCTGGTGCGCTCTGCCCGGGTCTACCTGCTGGAAGGCACCCTGACCGACGAGCAGGTGGCCGAGATCAAGAAGTATGTCATCAACCCGGTGGAAGCCCGCGAGGCTTCTCTGGACACCAAGGCGACCCTGAAGATGGAGTATCCGGTGCCCGCCCCGGTCAAGGTGCTGGAAGGCTTCAACCAGCTGAGCGAGGAAGAGCTGAAGAAGTTCATCGAGGACAACGGCCTTGCCATGGATCTGGGCGACATCGAGTTCTGCCAGAAATATTTCCGCTCCGAAAAGCGCGACCCCACCATCACCGAGATCAAGATGATCGACACTTACTGGTCGGATCACTGCCGCCACACCACCTTCGGCACCATTCTGGACGATGTGCAGATCGACGATGCCGTGGTGCAGGCTGCATTTGACCGCTACATGGCCATGCGCGCTGACCTTGGCCGCGAGAACAAGCCCCGCTGCATGATGGATATGGCCACCATCGGCGCCAAGGAGCTGAAGAAGCAGGGCATCCTGAAGAACCTCGACGAGTCCGACGAGATCAACGCCTGCACCGTCAAGATCAAGTGCGACGTCAACGGCAAGGATGAGGACTGGCTGTTCCTGTTCAAGAACGAGACCCACAACCACCCCACCGAGATCGAGCCCTTCGGCGGCGCTGCCACCTGCATCGGCGGTGCCATCCGCGACCCGCTGTCCGGCCGCAGCTACGTCTATCAGGCCATGCGCGTGACCGGCGCAGGCGACCCGCTCAAGCCCGTCAGCGAGACGTTGCCCGGCAAGCTGCCCCAGCGCAAGCTGGTGACCACCGCCGCCGCAGGCTATTCCTCCTACGGCAACCAGATCGGCCTTGCCACCGGTCAGGTGGATGAGATCTATCACCCCGGCTACGTGGCAAAGCGCATGGAGATCGGCGCGGTAGTGGGCGCAACGCCCGCTTCCCATGTGCGCCGCGAGTGCCCGGCCCCCGGCGATATCATCGTGCTGCTGGGCGGCCGCACCGGCCGCGACGGCGTGGGCGGTGCTACCGGTTCTTCCAAGGCCCACAAGCTGGACAGTCTGGAGCACTGCGGTGCCGAGGTGCAGAAGGGCAACGCCCCCATTGAGCGCAAACTGCAGCGCCTGTTCCGCCGCGAGGACGCCTGCCGCATGATCAAGCGCTGCAACGACTTCGGCGCAGGCGGCGTGTCCGTGGCCATCGGCGAACTGGCCGACGGCCTGTATATCGACCTGAACAAGGTCACCAAGAAGTACGAAGGTCTGGACGGCACCGAGCTGGCCATCAGCGAGAGCCAGGAGCGCATGGCCGTGGCCCTTGCCCCCGAGGATGTGGACAAGTTCATCGCCCTTGCCAACGAGGAAAACCTCGAGGCCACTCCTGTGGCAAAGGTGACCGCAGAGCCGCGCCTGAACATGGTGTGGAACGGCATGTCCATCGTGAACATCAGCCGCGAGTTCCTCAACTCCAACGGTGCCGAGAAGCACCAGAAGGTCCATGTGGAGCGCGGCACCGTGTGGCAGCCCCAGTGGGCCGGTCTGACCTTCAGCCAGAAGATGAAGACCATGGTGAGCGACCTGAACGTCTGCAGCAAGAAGGGCCTTTCCGAGCGGTTCGACTCCACCATTGGCGCAGCCACCGTGCTCATGCCCTTCGGCGGTGCCTACCAGCTGACCCCGCAGAACGCTATGGTGGCAAAGCTGCCGGTGGACGGCGAGACCACCACCTGCTCCGGCATGGCATGGGGCTTCAACCCCTACCTGATGAGCGCCAACCAGTATGTGGGCGCACAGATGTCGGTCATCGAGAGCGTGACAAAGCTGGTGGCCACCGGCTTCCGTTATGAGGATGCTTACCTGACCTTCCAGGAATACTTCGAACGTCTGGGCACCGCTCCGGAGCGCTGGGGCAAGCCCGTGGCTGCCCTGCTGGGCGCACTGGATGCACAGATGGGTCTGGGCATCGCTTCCATCGGCGGCAAGGACAGCATGTCCGGCTCCTTCGAACAGCTGGATGTGCCCCCGACGCTGGTGTCCTTTGCCACTGCCATCGGCAAGGCAAGCCGCGTGGTCTCCACCGAGTTCAAGAAGCCCGAGAGCACGGTGGTGCTTATCCGGCCCATCCTCGACCCCGAGACCGGCTGCCCCAACTACTTCTCGCTGAAAGCCAACTACAAGATCGTGGAGGACATGATCGAAGAGGGTATGGTGGCTTCGGCCTGCTCGGTGGGCTGCGGCGGCATTGCCGAGGCCCTGTTCAAGATGGGTCTGGGCAACCACATCGGCTTCAAGATGCGCGCCAACAAGGCCACCCACGATATGTTCGAGCCGATGTACGGCTCCATCGTTCTGGAAATGGTGTCCGATTCGCCTGCCGGTGAAATTCTGGGCGAGACCACCAAGGAATACGTCTTTGAAGCCTGCGGCGAAAAGCTGGATATGGCCGAGCTGCAGGAGATCTGGGAAAAGAAGCTGGAGCCGGTGTACCCCTACCGCAAGGCCGGCCCCACCGTGGAAAAGATCAACGGCAGCCTGACCGCTCCCGCCGCACCCAAGATCGGCGTGGCAAAGCCCAAGGTCATCATCCCGGTATTCCCGGGCACCAACTGCGAGTACGACACCGCGCACGCCTTTGCCCGCGCTGGTGCCGACCCGGAGGTGCTGGTCATCCGCAACCTGACCCCCGCCGACGTGGCCGAGAGCTGCAAGGCACTGGTCAAAGCCATCGACAACAGCCAGATCGTCATGCTGCCCGGCGGCTTCTCCGGCGGCGACGAGCCGGACGGCAGCGCCAAGTTCATTGCATCGTTCTTCCGCAGCCCCGCCGTCACCGAGGCCGTGCGCAGCCTGCTCCAGAAGCGGGACGGCCTGATGCTGGGCATCTGCAACGGCTTCCAGGCCCTGATCAAGCTGGGTCTGGTGCCCTACGGCGATATCCGCCCCATCACGGCCTATGACCCGACCCTGACCTTCAACACCATCGGCCGCCATCAGAGCATGCTGGTGCGCACCCGCATCGCTTCCACCGGCAGCCCGTGGCTGAGCAAGTGCACCGTGGGCGACCAGTACACCGTGGCCATCAGCCACGGCGAGGGCCGCTTCGTGGCTCCGCAGGAAGTGCTGGACACCCTCGTGAAGAATGGTCAGGTGGCCACCCAGTATGTGGATATCGAGGGAAATCCCACCATGGACCAGAGCTACAACCCCAACGGTTCTGTGCTGGCCATCGAGGGCATTACCAGCCCGGACGGCCGCGTCTTCGGCAAGATGGGCCACTCGGAGCGCAGCGGCGAGTACCTGTACAAGAACGTCACCGGCGACAAGTACCAGCCGATCTTTGAGGGCGGCGTGGACTATTTCAAGGTTTGATGGTAGAATAGAGAAAAACTCCTTCCGTCATCGCTGACGCGATGCCGCCTCCCTCAGAGAGGGGGGGCTGAAAGGCCCCCTCCCCGAGGGGGCTGTCGCCGGAAGGCGACTGGGGGAGTCACTTTCAGGAGGAAATAACCAATGTCACAGCATGACCGTTATATCAGCCCCTTTTCCACCCGCTATGCCTCGGACGAGATGCAGTACATCTTCTCCGATGACAACAAGTTCCGCACCTGGCGCCGCCTGTGGGTGGCGCTGGCACGGGCTGAGATGAATCAGGGTCTGACCAATATCACCCCCGAAATGGTGGCCGAGCTGGAAGCCCATGTGGACGACATCAACTATGAAGTCGCCATCGAGCGCGAAAAGCTGGTGCGCCACGACGTCATGAGCCACGTCTACGCCTATGGCCAGCAGTGCCCCAAGGCAGCGGGCATCATCCATCTGGGTGCCACCAGCTGCTATGTAGGCGACAACACCGACATCATCGTGATGCGGCAGGGTCTGGAGCTGGTGCGCAAGAAGCTCATCGGCGTGCTGGCAAAGCTGTCCCGCTTCGCCGAAGAGTACAAGGATATGCCCTGCATGGCCTATACCCACTGCCAGCCCGCCCAGCCCACCACCGTGGGCAAGCGCGCCACCCTGTGGGCCAACGAGCTGGTGATGGACCTGCAGGAGATCGACCACCGCCTTGCCACCCTGCAGCTGCGCGGCGTCAAGGGCACCACCGGCACCCAGGCTTCCTTCATGGAGCTGTTCAAGGGCGACGCCGACAAGATCCGCGCGGTGGATGCTTCCATCGCCGAGGAGATGGGCTTTGACCCCAAGGCGGTCATCCCGGTGTCCGGCCAGACCTACAGCCGCAAGGTGGACTCCTTTGTGCTCAACGCCCTTGCCGGCATCGGCCAGAGCTGCATGAAGTTCGCCACCGACCTGCGCCTGCTGGCCAACTTCAAGGAGATGGAAGAGCCGTTCGAGAAGAACCAGATCGGTTCCTCTGCCATGCCGTATAAGCGCAACCCCATGCGCTGCGAGCGCATCTGCGCGCTGAGCCGCTACCTGATGGTGGATGTGCTGAACCCCAGCTTCACCACCGGTACCCAGTGGTTTGAGCGCACGCTGGACGACAGCGCCAACAAGCGCGTGGCCATGGCCGAGGGCTTCCTTGCCGCTGACGCCATCCTGAACATCATGCTCAACGTCACCGACGGCATCGTGGTGTACCCCAAGGTGGTGCGCAGCCGCCTGAT
>CAKSZM010000069.1 GCA_934525735.1 uncultured Faecalibacterium sp.
AACGACCCCGACCTGCTGCGCCAGAAGAGCGACGAGCTGAGCGACCTGCGCTTCCATCAGGAAGAGCTGTTTGCCGCATGGGAAGCCGCCATGGAAGAGCAGGAAGCCTACGAGCAGGCACAGAGCACCGAGGAATAAAGGAGCAGCATATGCCAAAAAATCATCGCGGCTATGAAAAGACACGGCACATCGCCCTGTCCGGCCTGCTGTTTGCGCTGGCCATGGCGCTGTCCTTCATTGAAGGCACGCTCACCATCCCGGGTCTGCTGCCCGGCATGAAGCTGGGTCTGGCCAACATCGTGGTTATGTACGCGCTGTTCTTCATGGGGGCGCGGCAGGCACTGATCCTGGATGTGCTTAAAGCGCTGTTCGTCTTTCTGGTGTCCGGCTTCACGGCGGGCTTCCTCAGCCTGTGCGGGGGCCTTTTGTCCCTGCTGGTGATGTGGGTGCTGTACTACCTGCTGCCGGTGCGTCCCACGTGGTTCATCCTGTCCGTGTGCGGTGCGCTGGCGCACAACATCGGCCAGCTGCTGGGCGCGGGCGTCATCATCTCGTCGTCTTTGTCGCTGTACTATGCGCCGGTCATGCTGGTGCTGGGTCTCGTCATGGGCGCGCTGACCTCCGTCACCCTCCGCGCCATCCTGCCGGCATTGGGCAAGATGGGCTTCGACACACAGGAAAAACGGGGCGAATAACCAACGCCCCTCCGGGCAAGGTTGCATTTTGCCCGGAAATCGGTATAATAAAGAAACAAACCATATCATTGATATTAGACCCCAAGCTTACAGGGCTGCCGCATCGGGAAAGTGCGGCAGCCGGGAGGTGTTTGCATCATGTCTGAAAAAGTTACCATCAAGGTGGAGCGCCGCGAGCTTCACTTACCCACCATCGCCCTGCGCGGCCTTGTGGTGTTCCCGAACAACCTTGTTCACTTCGAGGTTGGCCGTGAGAAGAGCATCGCCGCCGTGGAATGGGCCATGGCCAATAACTCCAACGTCTTTCTGGTGGCACAGAAGGAGATGGAGACCAACGACCCCGCCCAGCAGGATCTGTATACCTACGGCGTTGTCGCCGAGGTCAAGCAGGTGCTGCGCGTCTCCAATGACCTTGTAAAGGTCCTTGTGGAGGGCAAATACCGCGCAAAGCTCACCTCGCTGGACACCAGCGGCGATTTTCTGCTTTCCGCCGTGCGCCCGGCTCCGGTGCGCGCCGCCAAAGCTGACGAAGCGGTGGAAACTGAGGCGCTTCTGCGCGCTCTCAAGGCCGGCTTTGACGAATACCTCGGCATGAACCCGCGTCTGGGCAAGGACGTGGTGTTTGCCATCGTCTCCAGCGACGACCCGGAGTTCCTCAGCGAGTATATGCCGGCCAACCTGCTGTTCCGCTATGAGGACAAGCAGGCCGTGATGGACGAAGGCACCCTGAACGGCCGCCTGAAAAAGCTGATCGAGATGCTGCGCCGTGAGTGCCAGGTGATGAAGCTGGAAAAGGAAATCGCGGAAAAGGTCAACGAGTCCATGGACAAAAACCAGCGGGACTACTATCTCCACGAGCAGCTGCACATCATCAGCGACGAGCTGGGCGAGGGTGACGATACCCACGCCGAAGCCGACGAATACCGCCGGAGGATCATGGACCTGCATTTGGCCGAGGACAGCGAGAAGAAGCTGCTCAAGGAAGTGGACCGTCTTTCCAAGATGCAGGGCAGCAACCAGGAGGCAACGGTCATCCGCACCTATCTGGACACCTGCCTTGACCTGCCGTGGAACACCTTTACCGTGGATGATCTGGACATCGGCCGTGCCCAGCAGATCCTGGACCGCGACCACTACGGCCTGAAGAAGGTCAAGGACCGCATCCTCGAGACGCTGGCCGTGCGCAAGCTGGCACCGGACGTCAAGGCGCAGATCATCTGCCTTGTCGGCCCTCCGGGTGTCGGCAAGACCAGCATTGCACGCTCCATCGCCGAAAGTCTGGGCCGCAAGTATGTGCGCATCAGCCTGGGCGGTGTGCGGGATGAAGCCGAGATCCGCGGCCACCGCCGCACCTACATCGGTGCCATGCCCGGCAAGATCATCAATGCGGTCATCAGCGCAAAAAGCTCCAACCCCCTCATCCTGCTGGATGAGATCGACAAGCTGGCCGGCGATTTCCGGGGCGACCCCGCCGCTGCTCTGCTGGAAGCGCTGGACCCCGAGCAGAACAGCACCTTCAACGATCACTTCATTGATCTGCCCTTTGACCTGAGCCATGTGCTCTTCATCACCACCGCCAACGATCTGGGCAGCATCCCCGGCCCGCTGCGCGACCGTATGGACGTCATCGAGCTGCCCAGCTACACCCGTGTGGAAAAATACAACATTGCCCGCAAGCACCTGCTGCCCAAACAGCTCAAGGCCTGCGGACTGACCGGCAAGGTCACCCTGAGCCAGAGCGCCCTCTACGGCATCATCGACGGCTACACCCGCGAGGCCGGCGTGCGTAATCTGGAACGCACCATCACCAGCGTGCTGCGCAAGTGTGCCCGCAAGATCGCTTCCGGCGAGGCGGAGAGCGTGTCCGTTACCGGCACCACGCTGGAAAGCCTGCTCGGCCCCCGTTTCGTCAAGCCGGACTTCCTCAACCGCACCAATGCCGTCGGCATCGCCAATGGTCTGGCATGGACCAGTGTGGGCGGCGAGACCCTGCCCATCGAGGTGCAGGTCATCGACAACGGCAGCGGCAAGATCACCGTTACCGGTTCGCTGGGAGACGTGATGAAGGAGAGCGCCCAGCTGGCTATCACCTGGGTGCGTGTCCACGCCGACGAGTACGGCATCGACCCCGAGCGGCTCAAGAAGTGCGACCTACACATCCACGCCCCTGAGGGCGCTGTGCCCAAGGACGGCCCCTCCGCCGGTGTCACCCTGACTACGGCGCTGGTGTCCTGCCTGTCCGGCATCCCGGTGCGCGGCGATGTGGCCATGACCGGAGAGATCACCCTGCACGGCAATGTGCTGCCCATCGGCGGCCTGCGGGAGAAGAGCATGGCCGCTTACCGCGAGGGCATGAAGACCGTGCTCATCCCCAAGGACAACGAGCCGGATCTGTACGAAGTGGATGACGAGGTCAAAAAGAACCTGACCTTCCTGCCCATGCAGAACCTGACGCAGGTGCTGGCTGCGGCGCTGCTCAAGCCCCAGAACCCGAAAAGGGTCAAGGCGCCCAGCCGCACCCATGCAAAGAAAAAGTCCGCCGAGAACGCCCATGTGCCGCCCGCAGCGGACAAGCCCCAGACCGGCGCGGTGTGCTGAGATAAGAGAAAGGAACAGCTCCATGAACTTTAATAAAGCTGATTTCATTGCCAGCTACGGCATTTCCAGCCAGCTGCCCGAGAGCGACCGCCCGGAGCTGAGTTTTTCGGGGCGGTCGAACGTGGGCAAGTCCAGCCTCATCAACAAGCTGTGTACCCGCAAGAACCTTGCCCGCGTGTCCAGCACGCCCGGCAAAACGGCCACCATCAACTTCTATTCGGTGGACGACTGCTATTTTGTGGATCTGCCCGGCTACGGCTACGCCAAGGTGAGCAACGCCGACCGCGAGCGCTGGGACGACCTTATCAACAGCTACTTCGAGGCTCCGCGCCACCACACCCTGCTGGTGCAGCTGCTGGACTGCCGCCACGCTCCCAGCGCCGATGACCTGCAGATGCTGCGCTACCTGCACTACCACCAGATCCCCTACGTGGTGGCTCTGACCAAGGCCGACAAGCTCAAAAAGAGCCAGCTGGCCAAAACGCTGGAAGAGTTCGAGACCCTTTGCCGCCCCTACGGCTGCCAGAAGGTGGTGCTGACCAGCGGCGAAAACGGCTACGGCATCCCGGAGCTGCAAGCGGTGCTCAACGCCGCTGTCGAGGCCGAGTATACCGAAGGGGAAGAGTAACGCCATGGCCTACAACGAGTTTGCGTATTTTTACGATGAGTTCAACGGCGAGGCCGACTACGACGCTCTCTATGCCCATATCCGCGAAAAGCTGGACGCTCACGGCATCCATGACGGCATCCTTGCCGACCTTGGCTGCGGCACCGGTGAACTGACCCTGATGCTCACCCAGGCGGGCTATGATATGATCGGTATCGACCAGTCGGAAGAGATGCTCTGCGTGGTGCGGGACAAGGCCGAGCAGCTTGGCCTTTCCGGCAAACTGCTGCTCCTGCGGCAGGATCTGCTCAAGCTGGACCTCTACGGCACCATCCGGGGTGCAGTGTCCACCTTTGATACCTTCAACCATATCCCGGATCTGGACACGGCTATTGCCAATGCCGGGTTCTTTATGGAAAAAGGCGGGGTGTTTCTCTTTGATATGAACACCCCCTACAAGCACCAGAATGTGCTGGGCGACAACGAGTTCACCTTTGAAGAAGAGGACGCCGCCTGTGTGTGGCGCAACCACTACAACGCCGCCGACCGCCGGGTGGAGATCACGGTGGATATCGACTACCATGAGACCGGCGAGCACTTCCATGAGCAGTTCTATGAATACACCTACGACCTTGACACCATCCGAGCCGCGCTGGAAAAGCACGGCTTTGCGCTGGAAAGCGTCTGCGACGGCGAAACCTTCGGCTCCCTGACCGAAGAGAGCCAGCGCTATTTCTTCTGCGCGGTCAAGCAGTATACACAATTGGAGGGTTGACCTATGGCAAATCTGATCCGCGGCCTGTCGGAGAACGGCGGTGTCGTGTTCTGCGGTGTGGACTCCACCGAGATCGTCCGCAAGGCTGAAAAATTACATACCACCAGCGCCACCTGCAGCGCGGCGCTGGGCCGCCTGCTCACCGGCGCGGCTCTCATGGGCTCCATGCTCAAGGACGACCGCGACAAGATCACCCTGCGCGTGGCAGGCGGCGGCCCCGCCGGCGTGGTCATTGCCTGCACCGACGGCACCGGCAACGTCAAGGGCTGCATCGACAACCCCCTTGTGGAGCTGCCCCTGAAGGAAAACGGCCATCTGGACGTGGGCGGCGCCGTGGGCCGCGACGGTGTGCTCACCGTCATCCGCGACAACAGCTTGCAGAAGGAGCCGACCGTGGGTCAGGTTCCGCTGGTGTCCGGCGAGATCGCCGAAGACCTGACCAGCTACTACGCCTACAGCGAGCAGGTGCCCACCGTCATGGCGCTGGGCGTGCTGGTGGATAAGGATCTGTCCATCCTGTGCGCCGGCGGCTTTATGGTGCAGCTGCTGCCCGGTGCCACCGATGCCGAGATCGACCAGCTGGAAAAGAACATCAATGCCATGCCTTCTGTCACTGCCATGCTCCACGAGGGCAAGACCCCCGAGGACATGATGCAGATGGCGCTGGCCGGTTTTGACCCCAATGTGCTGGACGAGCGGGATGTGCACTACCAGTGTGACTGCAGCGCCGAGCGCACCAAAGAGATGCTGTTCAGCCTTGGCCGCAAGGAGCTGGTGAAAATGCGGGACGAAGACCCCAGTTGCGAGGTCGTGTGCCACTTCTGCCACAGCAAGTACCAGTATGACCTGAACGACCTGATCGCCGAGTATGACGCACAGGCGGCAGAAAGAACACAGCAATAAAGGAAAAGGGATGTGCAACCGCACAGCTCTCTCAGGCGCTGATGCGCCAGCTCTCCCGGAAAGGGGGAGCTTTTTTGTTTTGCCTTTCACTGTGTTTTCCGGATGAGACATGTAGGGAACGCATTCATGCGTTCCGCAGGCAAGAGATTGTGTCAGGTCGGAACGGACAAGTCCGTTCCCTACAGGAAAGGCGGAGCATCCGGACGGATTTAGGCTCCGATATCCGCCACGATGGTATAGACTGCGGTGTAGTCCAGCACATCGCCGTTCACGGCGCAGTCCTCCTTCCGGGCGAGAAGTTCGGCGTCCGGCCACGCGGCATACAGCGCTTGCAGGCATTGCATCCGGGCCAGTGCCGCCGCCTGTTCTTCGGTGCGCAGAAGGGCGGTTTCCTGCTGCTCGTAGCGGCATACCTCCTGTACAGAGCAGGGGAGCGGCAGCCCGAACAGCTCCGGCTGAACGTGCCGGGTGCGCACCTCGGCCTGTTCCGGAGCCTTTGCGGCGGGCAGAGAAATCGTCTGCCCGAAGCCGCTCAGCTGATACGCACAGACACTGCGCCCGGTCATTTGCAGGATGGTCTCGGTCAGCGCGACCTGCCGGGAGCCGCTCCACTCGAACTGCGCCCGCACCGTCCCGGCGGCGGGCACAAAGATCAAAGTTCCGTCCCGCTCGCTGCGTGCCGTGCCAATCAGCCCTTGCCCGGCTTCCACCGTCTGGCCGGGCTTGGCCAGCATCGTGCCGCTGACAAGGTTGGTGCTCACCACCACGCCGCCGCACTTTGCCCGGATGCCGTGCAGCGTTCCGGCGGCAATGTCTGGTTTTGGGGCTGCGGCAGCAGCTTCCACTTCCAGACGCCCTTTGGCAAAATTCAGACTCACCCAGGAAAATTCACCGCTCTGCAAAAGGGCGTATTCTCCGGCGGTGAGCTTTTCCTCGGTCACGGCGGAACCGGGCTGCAGGCTGTTTTCCCGCAGGACAGCCGCCGTCCGGGCGGCTTGTCCGGGGGTCAGGGTACTGTAATCTGCCGCCCAGATGAATCCCTGTGCCCAGAGCAGCAGCGGTACGAACAAAGCCAACCCGACCCACAGCCCCACCCGCCGCAAAAGCGGACGCAAAACGAAATACAGCCCCTGCTTTTTCTGCAGCCGCAGCCGGACGCGGTTTTTCCGAGCCAGCGCCGCGAACCGGCGGTACTGCCACGCAGCGCAGTGGGCTTCAAACCCGCCGGGCAAAGGAACCACCCTGTAAGGATGCAGCCCGGCCTGCGCGGCTGCAGTGAGCAGTGCGTCGGTGCCGCCGTTCTGCGCGGTGAACCGCACCGCCGCCCAAAAACGAACCGGTTCCATGGACAAGCCCCTCCTATTCGTCGGAAAAGTCGGTGCGCAGAAACCGCCCGCACACGGTCAGCCGAGTTGCGGTCAGGGTCAGGATCTTCAGCCCGTCGCCGTAGACCGTGAAGGTTCCCCGGGGCATCCGCAGACGCAGCCGGTTTTCGTCGTAGGCCAGCACTGCCCGGAAATGTTCGATCTCCATCCGGTCTCCGCTCAGATAGACCGCCGGAGTGCGGTAAAAGCCTCTGGGCGGCTGGCGGAACAGTGCAGCCAGCCAGCGGTGCGGATGCGGATGCCCGCTGTGCTTGTTCGGCATTTCCGCTCCCTCCCATCCCGCAGGCATGGCTGCGGCCGATTGCTACATATATATGGACGAGGAGGGCAGGCTTATGAATCGGAAATTCCGGCAGGCGGTATTTTTTCTTCTGGCAGTGGGGACGGCATGGCTCGTTTTTGCACAGCCGGAACTGTGTGCTGTATCCCTCCGTGAAGGGCTGCAGCTCTGCGGCGGGCCGCTGCTGGTGTCGCTGTTTCCGTTTTTGATCGTTTCGTCGCTGACGGTGCGCAGCGGGGCAGGGGAAACATTGGGAATCCTGTTCTGTCCGGCTGCCCGGCTTATCGGCATCCGGGGCAGTGGTGCCCGGAGTGCGGGCGGTGTGCTGCTCATCGGCTTCCTGGGCGGGTTTGCCCCGGCGGCTGCTGCCACACGCGATGCCGTACAGACCGGACGGCTCACGGCAGAACAGGCTTCTGCGCTGCTGCCGGCCTGCATCTGCTCCGGGCCGTCGTTTGTGGTGCTGACGGTGGGCGGGCAGCTTCTGGGCAGCCGGGCGCTGGGGGTGCAGCTGTTTGCCGCGCAGCTGCTGGCGGGGTATCTCACGGCGGCGCTGCTTGGCCGCCTGCACCGGTGCGATGACACGGAGCAGACCGCTGCTGTTCCGGAAGAACCGCTGCCGGGGCTGGATGAACTGATCGCGCAGGCCACCGTTTCCTACCTGAAACTCTGCGGCTTCGTGCTGTACTTCCGGTTGCTGGCGGCAGGCTGCGGGCAGTTTTTGCCGGCCAGGCTGGCAGTGGTGCCCGCCATGCTGCTGGAGGTGTGCTCCGGATGTGATTACGCCGCCCGCACCGGCCTGTGGGCCAGTATGCTGTGCTGCGCGGCGCTCAGCCTGCAGGGAGCATCGGTGCTGCTGCAGGTGCGCACCCTCTGCCCGCAGGAAGTCTCGCTGCGTCCTCTGCTGGCGGCGCGGCTGGTGCACTTGCCGCTTTCGCTGGCGCTGTTTACCCTCGGCCTGCCGGAGCAGGCGGAAGAAGCATTCAGCACCCTGCCTGGGCGTGTTATCCCGATGAGGCGTGTCCCGCTGGACTGCGCCTTGCTGGCTTTTGCCGTGTGCTGCATGGCGGTTTATGAATTGAACCGGATTGCGCTCCGGCAGCAGGCCGGAAGGAGAAAATCCGGCCTTGACAGAAAGCCGGAAATATGATAAAATATTGCCTGTTGCAGAAGATGTAAAATCTGCTACTGTGGCTCAGCTGGTAGAGCAGCTCACTCGTAATGAGCAGGTCGCCTGTTCGAATCAGGTCAGTAGCTCCAAAAAGAAATCCCGGGAAAGCGGCTTCGTGCCTTGCTTTTCCGGGATTTTTGCTTGCTGTTGGGCAAGGCGCTTTTGCAGGGAAAAGCGCCTTATTTGACGTTGTTTCCGGATAAAAAACCTTATGATGCAAGTGAGATCCAACGCAAAAAGAGCCGCACCCGGCCGGGCGCGGCTCTTGAAATTACAGCAGAAACTTAGTAGGTGATGCCCTGTGCCATCATAGCGGTAGCGACCTTCAGGAAGCCTGCGCAGTTTGCGCCGACCATCAGGTTGCCCTCGGAACCGGCAGCCACAGATGCATCGTAGGAAGCGTGGAAGATGCCTTCCATGATGCCCTTCAGCTTTGCATCGACCTCTTCGAAAGTCCAGCTCAGGCGCTCGGAGTTCTGACTCATCTCCAGACCGGAGGTAGCCACGCCGCCGGCGTTGGAAGCCTTTGCAGGTCCGTACAGAACACCGTTGGACAGGTAGACCTCGATTGCCTCCGGGGTGCTGGGCATATTAGCACCCTCGCACACGACGGTGCAGCCATTCTTCACCAGAGCCTCAGCGGACTCCTTGTTGATCTCGTTCTGGGTCGCGCAGGGCAGGGCGATGTCGCAGGGGACAGTCCAGACCTTAGTGCAGTCTGCCACATAGGTAGCATCCTTGTGGGTCTCGGCGTACTCCTTGATACGGCCGCGGCGCACTTCCTTCAGGTCCTTGACGTAAGCCAGATCGATACCGTTGGGATCGTAGACATAGCCGTTGGAGTCGGACATGGTCACGACCTTGGCACCCAGCTGGGTAGCCTTCTCGCAGGCGTAGATGGCCACGTTGCCGGAACCGGAGATGACCACGGTCTTGCCCTTGAAGCTGTCGTTGCGCATGCACTTCAGAGCTTCGGCAGTAAAGTAGCACAGGCCGTAGCCGGTAGCCTCGGTACGAGCCAGAGAACCGCCGAAGGTCAGGCCCTTGCCGGTGAGCATACCGCCCTGGAAGCTGTTGGTCAGGCGCTTGTACTGGCCGAACATGTAGCCGACCTCACGGCCGCCGACACCGATATCACCGGCGGGGCAGTCCACGAACTGGCCGATGTGGCGGTACAGCTC